>CAYVPF010000167.1:0-6823 GCA_964453355.1 uncultured Acidimicrobiaceae bacterium
ATGCCCAGGTTGCGGCTCTGCAGCCGGGTCTTCCCGAACAGGGGGATGTGCACGAACAGGTGGCCCAACGGGGTGTTGCTGCCCCAGGCCATCAGGATGCCGAGGGCGCCCAGGGCCAACCACAGGCCCCAGTCCGACGACCGCCGGTCTCGGCGGCGCCCGAACGACCGCGTCAACAGGGCCAGGGCGGCCACCAGCGGCAGCAGGCCGACGTACCCGACCACCTCCGGCAGGTTGTACCGGTTGAAGTACGGCGGCTGGCCGAACAGCCCGTCGCCGCCGAACAGGTCGGGGACCAGCAGCAGGACGGTCCAGGACTTGTGCAGGGACCCGGCCCCGAAATAGGCGTAGGTCTCGTCGGCCCGCTGCGAGGCGTTGATGAACGACCAGCCCGGCAGCAACTGGACGGCGGACAGCGCCGCCCCCCAGACGGCGGCCAGGGCGGACAGTCCCAGGAACACCAGTCGCCGCCCGGCCGTCACCCCGGCCCCCCCGTACGGCCGGAGGACCAGCCACAGGGTGACCACGGTGGCCACCACCTCCATCTCCACCATGGACCGGGGCTCCCCCGTCAGGAACACCAGCCCCACCACGGCCGCCAGCAGGGCCACCCACGGCCACGCTGAACCCGTCTTCCCGGTCGGGGTCCCACCGGACCCGGAGCCTTCCTTGACGGCCACCCCGCCGGCCCCGACCTCGTCGCCCCCGACCTCGTCGCCGGCGGGCCCCACCCCGAGGACGGCCCAGGAGAGGCGGAGCTGGGCCAGCACCAGGAGGGGCATCCAGCCCATTCCCTGCACCACCCCCAGGTGGACCAGCTGGCCGGACATGGTGCCGGCCAGGCTGTAGGTGAGGGCGGCGAGCAGGCAGGCGAGGGGGCGGAGGCGGAACTGGCGGGCCAGGGCGTACAGGCCGAGGCCGGCGGCCCAGTAGACGACCAGCAGGTTGGCCACCCAGCCGGCGACGGGCGGGAGGACGACGAAGGCGAAGGTGACCGGGTAGAGGGCGCCGGCGTTCAGGCCGCCGAGCAGGGGGCTGCCGGACCAGATGAACGGGTTCCACAGCGGCAGGTGGCCCTGGCGGAGGAGCTGGCCGGTGAACACCCGCAGGGGGAAGTTCTGGATGGCGTTGTCGCCGCCGATGGCCGGGTAGCCGAACAGGGCCGGCACCACGTACAGGGCGACCGGCAGCAGCAGCAGGACGAGGACGCTGCGGCCGTCGGGGGTGTGCAGGAGCCAGCGGACGGCCCGGTGTCGCCGAAGAGCTCGGTGCCAGTGAAGAGCTCGGTGCCGGCGGCTACCGGAGGGGACGGGGACGGCCGCCGGGGCAGCAGCCTCGGCCGTAGGGTCCGCCACGGCCGCGGCTACCGGACCTAGATGGCGTCGGAGGCCAGACCGAGGGCCCCGGGATCGAAGGCGTCGGCCTCGAACGGACCGACGGCGGCCAGGGACCGGGGGGCGACGGCCACGGTGGCGGCGGCCTGACGGACGTCGTCGAGGCCGACGGCGTCGATGCGGTCGAGCAGCTGGTCGATGGTGCGGATCTCGCCGTGCAGCAGCAGGGCGGTGCCCAACCGGCTCATCCGGGCGCCGGAGTCCTCGCAGGACAGCAGGGTCTCGGATCGCAGGTTGCCCTTGGCCACCGCCAGCTCCCGGTCGGTGATGCCGTTGGCGGCGAGGTCGTCGAGCTCGCCGGACACGATCTTCAGGACCTCGTCCACGTGCTCGGGGGCGGTGCCGACGGTGACGGACAGGGCGCCGGCGTCCTGGTAGGCGATGCGGTCGGACCAGATGGAGTAGGCCAGGCCGCGCTGTTCGCGGACCTTCTGGAACAGCCGGCTGGACAGGCCGCCGCCGAGGGCGTGGTTCAGGACGGCCAGCGCCCAGCGCTGGTCGTCGAACCGGGACACGGACCGCATGCCGAGGACCAGGTGGGCCTGCTCGGTGGGCCGGCGCAGGACCACCAGGGGGTCCACGGCGCCGGCCGGGGCCTGTCGGGCCGGGGCGGCGCCGCCGGGCTGGCCGGCGAACCGGGACTCGATGCCGCGGCTGACGGCCTCGTGGTCGCAGTCGCCGGCCACCGACACGACGATGTTGCCGGGTCGGTAGTGATGGCCGAAGAAGGTACGGACGTCCTCGGTGGTGGTGGCCCGGACGCTGCCGGCGGTGCCGAGGGTGTCCCGGCCGAGGGGGTGGTCGGGGAACAGGGCCGAGGACCACTGCTCCACCACCAGGTCGGCGGGCTCGTCGGCGTGCATCAGGATCTCGTCCAAGATGACGGACCGCTCGGCCTCCACGTCGTCGTCGCGGAGGGCCGGGTCCCACATGATCTCGCTCAGGATGTCGAGGCCGAGTGTCAGGTGGTCGGCGAGGAGCCGGATGTAGAAGGCCGTGTACTCCTTGGTGGTGAAGGCGTTGCAGTCACCGCCGACCTCGTCGATGGCCTCGGCGATGGCCGTGGCCGACCGGGTGGGGGTGCCCTTGAACAGGAGGTGCTCCAGGAAATGGGAGGCCCCGGCCCGGTCCGACGGCTCGTCCCGGGACCCGGTGCCCACCCAGAAGCCGATGGCCACCGAGCGGACGTCCGCCATGGCCTCGGTGGCCAGGCGGACGCCGCAGGGCAGTACTTCGGTGCGGAAGGTCAACGGCCCGTCAACGGCGCCGGGGAGGGCGGTTCCGCGACCGCCGCCGGTCGCCACCGCCGTCGCCACGGCTCTCGCCGCGACCGTCCCCACCGCCGGCCGCCGGGACCCCAGGGCCGAGATCGCCCAGGTCGGCCACCAGCTCGGCCTCGAAGGCGTCCTCGAAGGACACCACCGACGGAGCGCCGTCACCGTTGCTCGGGGACCTGTCGCCACTCGGGGACCTGTCGCCACTCGGGGACCTGTCGCCACTCGGGGACCTGTCACCGGAGGAGCCACCGGAGGAACGACCGCCGCGGCGGCCGTCGTCGCCACCACCACCACCGCCGTTGTCGGCGACCTCGGGGGCGTTGGCCAGCGACAGGGACACCTTGCCCTGCGGGTCGATGTCGTCGACCCGGACCTCGATGGCCTGGCCCAGGGTGAGGACGTCCTCGACCTGGCCGACCCGCTTGCCGCCGGCCAGCGGGGACAGCTTCGAGATGTGCAGCAGGCCGTCCCGGCCGGGCAGCACGTTGACGAAGGCGCCGAACTTGGTGACGTTGACGACCTTGCCCTGGTAGATGGCGCCGACGTCGGCGGACGGGGGGTCGAGGATGAGGGAGATCCGCCGGCGGGCCTCCTCGACGGCGTTGCCGTCCTTGGCCCCGATGGTGACGGTGCCCACCATGCCGTCGTCGTCGACGGCGATGTCGGCGCCGGTCTCCTGCTGCAGGGTGTTGATGACCTTGCCCTTGGGCCCGATGACCTCGCCGATCTTGTCGATGGGGATCTCCATGGACACGATCTTCGGGGCGCTGTTGGCCACGTGGTCCCGGGGCTCGGCGATGGCGCCGGCCATGACCTCCAGGATCTTCAGCCGGGCGTCCTTGGCCTGCAGCAGGGCCTGAGCCAGGACGTCGGCCGGCAGGCCGTCGATCTTGGTGTCCAGCTGCAGGGCGGTGACGGCGTCGGCGGTGCCGGCGACCTTGAAGTCCATGTCACCGAAGGCGTCCTCGGACCCCAGGATGTCGGTCAGGGTGACGTACTTGCCGCCGTCGTAGACCAGGCCCATGGCGATGCCGGCCACCGGGGCCTTGATGGGCACGCCGGCGGCCATCAGGGACAGGCTGGAACCGCAGACCGAGGCCATCGAGGTGGACCCGTTGGAGGCCAGCACGTCGGACACCAGCCGGAGGGCGTAGGGGAACTCCTCCTTGGGCGGCACCACCGGCAGCAGGGCCCGCTCGGCCAGCAGCCCGTGGCCGATCTCCCGGCGCTTCGGGCCACGCATGAACCCGGTCTCGCCGGTGGAGAACGGCGGGAAGTTGTAGTGGTGCATGTACCGCTTGGAGTCGTCCGGGCTGATGGTGTCCAGCATCTGGTCCATCCGGGGCATGCCCAGGGTGGTGACGTTCAGCACCTGGGTCTCACCGCGCTGGAAGAGGGCCGAGCCGTGGGCGGTCGGGAACAGGTCGATCTCGGCCGACAGCGGCCGGATGTCGGCGGTGCCCCGGCCGTCGATGCGGAGCCCCTCGCCCACGATGCGGGCCCGCACCAGCTTCTTGGTCAGCGACTTCACCGCCGCCTTGATCTCGCGCTCGCGGTCGGGGAACTCACCGGACAGCTGTTCGATGATGGCCGCGGTGGCCTCGGTGGTGGCGTTGTTGCGGTCGGTCTTGTCGGCGATGGTCTGGGCCTTGCCGATGGCGTCGGCACCGACGGCGTCGACCCGGGCGAAGACGTCGTCGCCGTAGTCGGTGAAGGTGTCGAACGGGATGGTGACGATGGGGCCCTTGTCGGCCACCACCTTGGCCACCAGCTGCCGCTGCAGGTTGATGGACTCGCGGATCCAGGTCTTGGCGGACTCCAGCCCCTCGGCCAGGACCTCCTCGGTGACCTTGGGGGCCCCGTCCTCGTAGTACTGCCAGGACTTCTCGGTGCCGCCGGCCTCGACCATCATGATGGCCACCTCGGCGTCGTCGGCATCGGAGAGGGCCCGGCCGGCCACGACCAGCTCGAAGGTGGACTCGTCACCCTCCTGGTAGGTGGGGTGCGGGATCCAGGTGCCGTCGGTGGAGTAGGCGATCCGGACGGCGCCGATGGGCCCGTCGAAGGGGATGCCCGACAGCATGAGGGCGGCCGAGGCGGCGTTGATGGCCAGGACGTCGTGGGGGTTGACCTGGTCGGCACCGAAGATGGTGCCGACGACGTGGACCTCGTTGCGGAAGCCCTTCGGGAACGACGGCCGCAGCGGCCGGTCGATGAGCCGGCAGGTCAAGATGGCCTGGTCCGACGACTTGCCTTCCCGGCGGAAGAACGAGCCGGGGATCTTGCCGGCGGCGTACGCCCGCTCCTCGATGTCGACGGTGAGGGGGAAGAAGTCGGTGCCCTCCCGGACCGACCGGGCGGCGGTGGCGGTGGCCAGCAGGACGGTGTCGCCGATGCGGGCCACGACGGCGCCGTCGGCCAGTTGGGCCAGCTTGCCGGCCTCGAAGGACAGGGTTCGGTCGGTGCCGCTGATGGGCCCCGATACGGAGATGGCCTCAGCCATGGTGCTCCTTGCGTTTGGGGGCACTCCCTGGCCGGTTCCCAGTGGTCGACCACCTCTGGCAGGTGATCGGCCACTGGCAGCCGACGTCCCGGCGTGCCCGATTTGTACGACCGCCCGGCCACTGGGGCCGGGCGGTGATCTTGCTAGCGGCGGATGCCGAGACGACCGATGATCGTCCGGTACCGCTCCACGTCGTTGTCCCGGACGTAGTCCAGGAGCCGGCGCCGGCGGCCGATGAGCTTCATCAGTCCCCGCCGGGTGTGGTGGTCCCCTTTGTGCACCTTCAGGTGTTCGGTCAGGTGCGAGATCCGGTCCGTCAACAGCGCGATCTGGACCTCCGGGGAACCGGTGTCGCTGTCGTGCAGCCGGTGCTCGGTGATGATGGCCTGCTTTTCGGGCATATACGGAAAGATCCCTCTTTGGCTTGGTGACGACCTGCTGGGATGGCCCCGCAGGTGGTGGCCGCCCTGTTCCCCGGTGGAGATCCGGTAGGCGCACCGCATGACAGCCGGGGACCGTATCCCGGCCGACTGCCACCTTAGCAGGTGAGAGGGCTTTGGCCCAGGACGTGGCGGGCGTCGGCGACGTCGCGGTGCATCTGCTCCACCAGGTCGTCGACCCGCTCGAACCGGTGCTCGTCCCGGAGGCGCCGGACGAAGGACACCTGGGCCGGCTCGCCGTAGAGGTCGCCGTCGAAGTCCAGCAGGTGGGCCTCCACCAGGGGACCGGGGGCACGGTCGTAGAAGGTGGGGCGGTGGCCGACGGAGATGGCGGTCGGATGGACGGTGCCGTCGGGCCGGCGGTACCAGCCGGCGTAGATGCCGAGGGCGGGCAGGGCCATCTCGGCGGGCACGTCCACGTTGGCGGTCGGGAACCCCAGCTCGGGGCCGCCACGGCCGTCGCCGTGGGCCACCGGCCCACGGACCTGGTGGGGGCGGCCCAGGAGGGCAGCGGCGGCGGCCACGTCGCCGGCGGCCACCAGCTGGCGGATCCTGGTGGACGACACGGCGGCCCCGCCGGCGTCGGCCAAGGAGACGCCTTCGACGTCGAACCCGCCGATGGACCCGAGCTCGGCCAGCAGGGCCACGTTGCCCTTGCGGCCGTGGCCGAAGTGGAAGTCCTGGCCGACCACCACCAGGCGGGCGGCCAGGTCACGGACCAAGACGTCGCCCACGAAGTCCTCGGCGGTCTCGTCGGCCCGGTCCCGGTCGAAGGGGACCACCAGGGTCAGGTCGATGCCACAGTCGGCCAGCAGCTCCAGCTTCTGGTCCAGGTCGGTGAGGAGGGGCGGGGCGGACTCCGGCCGCACCACGGTGGCCGGATGGCGGTCGAAGGTGACCACGGCCGACCGCAGCCCGCGGGCGGCGGCGCGGTCGCGCAGCAGGGACAGCAGGTGCCGGTGGCCCAGATGGACGCCGTCGTAGGCGCCGATGGTGACGGCGGTGCCCCCGGACGGCGTGGGGCAGTCCCCGGGACCCAAGACGTCCATCGTCCCGGAGACTACCGGGACCGGACCCGGCCGGCGGGCGACCCGGTCATCCGGCGGCGGCCAGCACCACGGCCGGGCGGATGCGGTCGGTGTCGGTGGCCTCGTAGACGGCCAGCAGCTGGCCGGCGGTGTCGAGTACCGCCCAGGGGCCGTCCCCGAC
>CAYVPF010000168.1:0-6805 GCA_964453355.1 uncultured Acidimicrobiaceae bacterium
CCTCGATCGTCGTCCCACAGGTCCGGGCCCGCTCGTCCATCCGCCGGCGGTGAGCTTCCAGCACCTCGACCGTCGTCACGTCCAAGGCGATACGGCGGGCAGCGTGGGTCTTCGTATCCTTCACTACGAGCTGGCCGTTCGGCCCCTCCACCAGGTTGTGGGCGATGGTCACCGTTCGGCCGGGCAGGTCGAGATCTCGCCACCGCAGGGCGCACAGCTCTCCCCGGCGGGCGCCCGTCGTCACCGACGTCCGCAGGAACGTTGCCAGGTCCGGGTCGACCGCGTCGGCTGCCTCGATCAGCCGCAGCACGTCGGCCGGTTCCGGCGGCGTGATCTCCGGCCGGCGGATCCGGGGCGGCGTCGCCTGCATCGCCGGGTTCGTCGTCAGCCACCCCCACCGCACCGCCTGGTTCAGCGCCTTCCGCAGAATGGCGTGCACCTGCCGCACCGTCGCCGGCGCCAGCGGCCGGCCGTTGGCCCCGCCCTTCTCCCGGAGGTAGGCGTAGAACGTGTCCAGCTGCGCCGGCCGCAACCGGGCCAGCGGCACCTTGCCCAGGGTCGGGACGACATACTTGTCCACGATCCACCGGTAGCCCCGGGCCGTCGTCGGCGACAGTTCCGGTGATGCCAGCGTCAGCCACTGCTCGATCAGGTCCGACACCGTGGCGTCCTGCGCGGCGTGCGGGCCGCCACCGACCTCGGTCACGAATTTGGCCAACGCCTCTTCGGCCGCCCGCTTCCCGCCCCGGAAGGTGCGGGTGAGGTACTTCTTGCGGCCGGTCACCGGGTCCCGGCCGACGTAGGCCCGGAGCTCCCAGGCGTCCCCCCGCTGCCTGATGTGGCCGCGCATGGCCGACCTTCTTCCCCCGCCGCTCGACTTCGGAGTGCTACTCCATGTTACAGAAAGAGTAGCGCCGGAGTAGCCGGAGGGGAAAGTGGTTTCGCCAGCTCGGCCATTTTGTGCCTCTGAACTGGACTTACTCTGCGCGCTCGGAGGGATTCGAACCCCCAACCTTCTGATCCGTAGTCAGATGCTCTAGTCCGTTGAGCTACGAGCGCTAGCCGTGCGTCTGGGCCGGGCGAACCCGACCTCCTGATGGCGACCCGCACGGACCGTCGCACACCAGGACAGGCAATACTACCCGCTCCCCCACCCACCCCTCCGGGTCGGGGCCTGTGGACCGGACCGACGGGCAGTCCCCCGCCAAACTCTTCATCGGCCGTTGCGGCGCGAAGATCTCGGTGGTGCACGGCCCGCTCTTCCCCCGCCCTCGCACTCCCCGCCACCAGCCGACCCCTCCCGGCGTTACGCCTCGGAGACCTGCGCCGCCAGCGCTGAGTCTTGCCCTGGCGCTGGTCTCCGGCATCGCCTCCCTGGCCGTGGCCCTGATGCCGACCATGCCGGCCTCGGCCACCGTCCGGGGGCCCGTGGTGCAGACGGTGGCGCGGCGGTCGGTCACCACCAGGACGCCGGCGTGCGGCCACACCAATCCAGCGTCCGGAACTACCACCACCCTGTCGCCGACGTTCGGTGGCCGGTCGCGGACGGTGCTGGTGCACGTGCCGACGGGGTACACCGGCCGGCGGCCGGCGGCGCTGGTCCTCAACCTGCACGGCAGCGGTTCGACGGCGGCCGCCCAGGAGGCGTTCAGCGGCATGGACGCCACGGCGGACGCCGACGGGTTCGTCGTGGCCTACCCGCAAGGGGCCATCCCGTCGGGCACCGGGTTCGACTGGAACGTCCCCGGCCAGCCGTTGCTCGGCGGGTCGACGGTGCCCGAGACAGCGCCGGACGACGTCACCTTCTTGACCGGGCTGGTGCCGTACCTGGAGGACCGGTACTGCATGAACCCGCACCGCGTGTACGTGACCGGCTTCTCCGGCGGCGCCCGGATGGCCAGCCAGCTGGGGTGCGCCGCCTCCGGGGTGTTCGCCGCCGTCGCCCCGGTCAGCGGCCTCCGGCTGCCGTCGCCGTGCCCGGCCACCCGTCCGGTGCCGGTGGTGGCGTTCCACGGCACCGCCGACCCGGTGGACCCGTACGACGGGCACGGCCAGGCCTACTGGACCTACAGCGTCCCGACGGCCGCCCGACGGTGGGCGGCGAAGGACCGCTGCGCGCCCACCCCGGTCCGGTCGACGCCGGTCGCCGGGGCCACCCTGACCGCCTACCGGCGATGCCGCGGAGACGCGGTGGTGCAGCTGTACACGTTGACCGGGGAGGGCCACGAATGGCCCGGCGGGCCGACCATGCCGCGGAACCTCACCAAGCTGCTCGGTCCCCAAAGCGACGCCGTGGACGCCAACTCGGTGATGTGGGCCTTCTTCGCCGCCCACCCGCTGCCGTAACCAGCCCGTGACCGGCCGCCGCCACTCACCACTGGCCAGGGGCCTACAGGCCCAGGTGGTCACCGGTCCACAGCTTGATGCCGCCGAGAATGCCGGCGGCGTTGTCGACGACGGTGGTGCGCTCCAGCAGGTCGCCCAGGTCGTCACGGACCACCCGCCGAGCGTTGCCGCCGCCGAGGAAGAGGTGGTCGAAGAAGAACAGCTGGTCCAGCAGGGCCGCCGCCTTGCGGACCCGCCGGTTCCACCGGTGGTCGCCGATGTCCTTGCGGGTGCGCTCCCCCAACTGGTCGTTGTAGGTCTCGTTCTTCCGGAACGGCTGGTGGGCGATCTCCAGGTGCGGCAGCAGGTGGCCGTCCAGGAACACGGCGGTGCCGAAGCCGGTGCCGAGGGTGAGCACCAGCTCCAGGCCGGTGCCGGTCACCACGGCCAGCCCCTGGACGTCGGCGTCGTTGGCCACCTTGGTCGGCTTGCCGATGGCCTCACTGAGCGCACCGGCCAGGTCGAACCGTGTCCAGGCCTTGGCCAGCTTGGGGTCGACCGCCGACCCCGGGCCGGACTCGGTGACGAAGTGCGGGGCGCTGAAAATGTGGCCCTGACGGACCATGCCGGGGAACCCAGCGGACACCCGGTCGGCCGACGGCAGCGGCGCCACCAGCTTGGCCAGGGCGGTCACCATGCCTTTGTCGCCGGTGGGCGGCAGCGGGTAGGACGTGGCCACCCGCACCCGGTCGGCCACCATGGCTCCGGTGGCATCCAGCACCGACGCCTTCAGGCCGGTGCCGCCGATGTCGATGGCCAGCGTGTACGGCCGCTGCGGGTCGTCGGTGATCTTGCCGTCGTCGTCCTGGTCCGCCTGGTCCTTGTCGGCGTCCGTCTTGTCGGCGTCCGTCTTGTCGGCCTCGTCGGTCATCGATCGTCCTTCCGGCCTGCACCTGGTGGTCCCGCACTGTAACCGGCAGCCGTAGCCTGGAGGCCGTGCCTGATGAACCGTGGCTTGATGACGCCTGCTCCCTGGTGGATGCCTACCGGGCCGGCACCATCACCCCGACCGAGGCCCTGGACCTGTCCCTGGCCGCCATCGGCCGGTCGTCCCTCAACGCGGTCTGCCACGTCGACGAGGAACGGGCCCGGGCCACCGCCGCCACCGCCGACGTGTCGCTGCCGTTCGGCGGGGTGCCCATCGGGGTGAAGGAGCTGGACCCGGTGGAGGGGTGGCCGAAGACCGAGGCGTCGCTGGTGCTGAAGGACGAGATCAGCGACTACGACGGCACCTACGTCACCCGACTCCGTCGGGCCGGGGCGGTGCCGGTGGCCCAGACCACGGCCAGTGAGTTCGGCGGCATCAACCTCACGTACACCCGCCTGCACGGGGCCACCCGGAACCCGTGGCAACCGGACCGGACTCCCGGCGGGTCCTCCGGCGGCTCGGCGGCCGCGGTGGCCGGCGGCCTGCTGCCGATCGCCACCGGCGGGGACGGCGGCGGGTCCATCCGCATCCCGGCCGGGTTCACCGGCCTGTTCGGGCTGAAGGCCACCTTCGGCCGGATCCCGAAGGGCCCGCACACCGAGATCGAGCCGCTGACCGCCGTCCTCGGCTGCCTGTCCCGGTCGGTCCGCGACGCCGCCCGGTGGTTCGACGTCTGCAACGGCGCCGACGAGTACGACCCGTTCAGCCTGCCCCGGGTCACCGGCTGGGAGGACGGCCTCGGCCACCAACCCCTGGCCGGACTCCGGGTGGTGGTCACCCCCGACCTGGGCAGCGCCTTCGTGGCCCCGGCCGTCCAGGACCGAGTGGACGAGGCGGCCTCGGCGCTGATCGCCGACGCCGGCCTGGTCCGGGTGGACGTCCCCGTGGACCTGCCCCGGGGCGGCCTGGAGTGGGCCATGGCCGGCACCGCCAGCCTGCTGGCCGGCCTCGGCGACCGGTACCCGGCCTGCGAGCCGGACCTCACCCCCGAGATCATGTTCAGCTGCAACGTCACCACCCACCACTTCGACGCCGCCGTGGCCATCGCCATCGAGCAGTACCGCCGCCGATGCGTGGTGGCCATGGCCCAGCTGTTCGACCAGGTGGACTTCGTCATGACCGCCACCAATCCCGACGTGGCCTTCAACGCCGAGGGCCCCCTGCCGACCACCGTCGGCGGGGTCGACCTGGCCGCCGACCACGGGTTCGACGTCGCCCTCGGCAACAACGGCGCCCTGACCATCCCGGCCAACACCACCGGCAACCCGGCCGTGTCCATCCCGGCCGGCACCGTCGACGGCCTGCCGGTCGGCCTCCAGGTCATCGGCCGGCACCACGCCGAACAACTGCTGCTGGACCTGGCCCTCGCCGTCGAGCGGCAGCGACCCTGGCCGCTGGTCGCCCCGGGGGCGCCCGGCTGACACCGGCCGCCGCTCGAGCCCAGCCGGAGGTGCCCTCAGTCGGCAGACCCTCTGCCCCGGAGGGTCGGATCGGCCCACCACGGCTGGAGGGCCAGGCGGACCGGCGGTAGCGACCCGTACACCAGCACCCCCGTGCCGGCCGGCAGCTGGCGAACGGCGTCGGGTGGCAGCAGCCGACGCTGGACCGGAGCACTGGTGGTCGCCCGCCCGCCGCCGGCCTGGTGGGTCACCGACGGGGTCATCACCTCTTCGTCCCCGATCAGGTGACTGGCCTGGTCCAGGGTGCCCGGGTCGGAGGTGCCGGACAGGAACAGCTTGGCCCGGTGGTTGTTGACCACCGTCGCCCCCCGGTTGCCATAGCGGGCCGTCACCTGGGCCAGGTCCTGCCAGATGGTGACCAGCTGCACCCCGTGCCCGGCGCAGGTGGCCGCCAGGCCGTCCAGATCGGCCAGCGGGGCGATGTTGGCCGCCTCGTCCAGCACCAGGAGCAACGGCGGGTCCAGCGGCCGGCCGAGCCGGGCCGATCGGCTGAAGGCGGCGTCCAGCACCTGCTTCACCAGGGCCGTGAACAGCGCCCGCAGCCGCCGCTGGTCGTGGGCCGGGGCGCACAGGTACAGGGTGTGACGACCCCGCAGCAGCTCCTCCGGATCGACGCTGCCGCCGGTCCCCACCGGTCCTGCCGGGCCCATCGGCCCTTCCGATCCCATCGCTGCCGGCGGGGCCTCGGGCTCGGCGAACGGCTCGAGGACGGTCTCGACGGTGGTGTACACCGAACTGCGCTGCCGGTCGTCCCGCTGCCAGGTCGCCCGGGCCGCCTGCAGGGCCTCCGGGACGCCGGCCTGTTCGAGCAGGTCGACCACCTCGCCGACCTCCTGGGTGTCCACCCATCGCACCACGTCGGCCATGGTCCGCTGCCCGGCCGCCGCGGCGAACAGCAGCGGCCCCAACAGCTTGGCGGCGGTGGCGTACCAGAACTCGCCGTCCGCCGTGGTGGTGGCCCCGCGGGTGACCTCGGTCAGGTCCGCCGCCACCCGTCGGGCCCCGGCCCACGTACGGGCGGCGGCCAATGGTGACCACTGGCTGCTCGGCAGCCCGGTGGTCCGGGCCGGATCGAAGCACCACACCTGGCCGCACCGCCGCCGCCAGTCCAGCGTGTGCCGGGCCAGGTCGGTCTTGACGCTGGCCGCCACCACCGGGCCGTCCCAACCGAGGATGGCCGGCACGGCCAGGGCGGTGGTCTTCCCGCTCTGCGTCGGCCCCACCACCGCCACCGACTGGGCCCGTTCGGCGGCCAGCACCGTTCGCCCCGCCCGGCCGGCCGCACCGACGGCCCGACCGAGGACCAGCCGTCCGGGCTCCGGACCGGCCACCGCCAGAACCTTCAGGTCCCCCCGACCGGCCCACCGGGCTCCCCGCCGTTGCCGCTTCCCCGACAACCGGTGGTTGGTCAACCGGTGGTTGGTCAACCGGTGCTCGGTCGCCCCACCACGACCCCGCCGGTGGTCCGTCGGGACCGCCCAGCGCAAGGCCATCGGGCGGTGAGCGCTCCGTCCGAGTCTGGAAGCTCTGGAGACTCCGGGGGGATGGACCGACCGGCGACCTGGCGGCCCGGCCGCCAGCCCGAAGACGACGGCGATGGCCGCGGCCAGGCCGAGTGCGGCCACCGACAGGTGCAGCGACATCACCGGCCGCCCATCACGCCGGCATCGGGGACACCGCCGTCGGACCCCGGCGTCATGGCGGCGTCGGTGTCCACCAACTGCCGCTCCATCGGGCTCAGCCGGTGCTGGACCAGGAACGCCCGGTTGCCCACCTTCCACAGCGCCACTCCCCGCCGCAGCCGGGGCAGGAGATCGGCCTCGGTGGCCGACAACGACAGCAACTCGCTGGCCGCCGCCACCTCCCCGGCCGGTTGGGCATAGACCACCCGGGTCTCCGAGTCCGACAGCAGGCCACTGGCCAGGCCCACCTGCTCCGATCCGGCCGCCCCCACCGACCGCAGGTCCGACAGCCGGTGCAGCACGGCCACGTTCGCCACCCCGTACGCCCGGGACAGCTTCCACGACGCCTG
>CAYVPF010000169.1:0-6731 GCA_964453355.1 uncultured Acidimicrobiaceae bacterium
TCACTCCGGGATCTGGGTCGACAGGCAGAAGGGGTGACCGGCCGGGTCGATGAGGACCCGGTACCGGCCGGCGGCCGGTTGCCGGTCGGCCTTGCGGGCCCCGAGGCGGACGGCTTCGTCCTCGGCGGCCTGCAGGTCGTCTACCGCCACCGCCAGGTCCAGGTGGATCTGCTTGGGGATGCCGCCGTCGGGCCAGTCCGGGGGCTGGTGGTCGGGGACGCGGACGGCGGAGATCCACCCCCGGTCGGTCTTGACGGCCACGAAGTCGTCGCTGGTGAAGGCCACCTCCCCGCCCAGCAGCTCGGCCCAGAAGCGGCCGAGGGGGAGCGGGTCGGCGCAGTCGAGGGATACGGAGCCGAGGCGGGCGAGAGCCATGGGGAGAGGCTACCGCCGGCTTGGATATAAGCTCGCCGCCGGATCGAGCCGGACGACGGCCGGGGCGGTCCGCAGTGTGCGCCCGTAGCTCAGAACGGTTAGAGCACCGCCCTTGTAAGGCGGAGGTCGCGGGTTCAAGTCCCGCCGGGCGTTCTCTTCTGTCTACCCCTGTGCGGCCCGGGCCACGGCGTCGACCAGCCCGGCGGTCCGGCTGTCACCGCCGAGGTTCTGCTGCATCTGGTTCATCACGTAGGCGAACGCCACCCCGGTGTCCGGGTCGGCGAACGCCAGGGAGCCACCGGCGCCGGCGTGGCCGAAGGACCGGGGGCCCATCAGCGGGGAGAAGGCCGACGGCAGGAAGAAGCCGGAGCCGAACCGGTTGTCGACCAGGAGCACCCGGTCGGGGCCGCTCGACTGCTCGACGGTGGCCGCGGCCACGGTGGCTGGGTCCAGCAGTCGTTGCCCGTCGACCTCCCCGATGGCGGCGGCGTACAGCTTGGCCAGCGACCGGGCGGTGGTGATGCCGTTGGCGGCCGGCAGCTCGGCGGCGTGGACGGCCGGGCTGTTGAAGTTGAAGGGCGGCCGGGTGACGTTGAGGGCCCGCAGGGTCAGCGACCCGGGGTCCAAGAACGCCTGTAGCCGGCGCAGTTGGTCCGGCGGGATGGTGGCCAGGGTCTCCCGGTCCGGTGGTGGGGCCGACACCAGACGGCTGACCCGGGGTTCTTCGGACTCGGGCAGGCCGATCCACAGGTCCAGACCGAGCGGCCCGGCCAGTTCGTCGGCCACCACCTGGGACAGGCGGCGGCCGGTGGCCCGGCGGACCACCTCGCCGATCAGCCAGCCGAAGGTGACGGCGTGGTACCCGTGGGCGGTGCCGGGCTCCCACAGCGGTCGCTGGGCGGCTAGGGCCTCCACCGCCGGTGTCCAGGCCAGGGCGTCGTCCACCGGCAGCAGGTCGTCGAAGGCCGGCAGGCCGGCCCGGTGGCTGAGCAGCCAGCGGACCGGGATCCGGTCCTTGCCCTCGGCCCCGAACTCCGGCCAGTAGTCGACGACAAGGGCGTCCAGGTCCAGCAGGCCCCGCTGGGCCAGCAGGTGGGTGGCGATGGCCGTGACGCCCTTGGTGGACGAGAACACCAGGGCCAGGGTGTCCTCCTCCCACGGCCGACCGGCCCGCCGGTCGGCCAGGCCGCCCCACAGGTCCACCACCTTGTGGCCGTCCTGGTACACGGCCACCGCCGCCCCCACGTCGCCGCGGCGGGTGAAGTTGTCCTCGAACGCCGTCCTGACCCCGGCGAACCGGGATGTGACCTCGCCGGCGATGTCCACCTGCACCTCCCCTTGGGCCCCTACCAACGGTCCCGGTGGACCCGGGTCCTGATCGCCGACCGGCGGTCCAGGGAGGGTGACCGGTGGTCGTTGCCGTCGGGATGCCCCAACAGGACCGTGCCGAACAGCCGCCAGGTGTCCGGGATGCCCAGAGCGTCGAGGAGTGGAACCTCGCCCCGGAAGTTGCCCAGGAAGCAGGCCCCCAGCCGGGCGTCGGCGGCCCCGAGCAGCAGCGTCATGGTGGCGAAGGCGGCGTCGCCGAACCAGTACGGCACCGGCCAGGCCGCCTCGGCGTCGTCCAGCCCCGATCCGGCCTTGTCGGCCTCGGCGTACCGGGCCAGGTACGCCGACGGGGAGGCCAGCGACAGGATGACCACGGGGGCCCGGGACAGGCCGGGCCACCGGGTCGACCGGGCCCGCCAGTCGTCGGTGGTGGTGTGCTCCCAGTAGGTCGCCGTCCGGTCCGGTCCGGTCAGCACCAGCCAGGCGGTGCCTCGGGTGTTGCCGGCCGACGGCGCCCGCAGGGCCTGGTCCAGCAGCCGGTCCACCAGCTCGGGGTCGACGGGGCGGTCGGCGAAGCTCCGCACCATGCCCCTGCACCGGACCGCGTCGCCCAACTCCACGGTGCCTGTCTAGCCCGCATGGGGAATGTTGACCCCGCTGGTAGGGTTTCAGCTATTACGAATGGTTGAGAAGGACGAGGTCGGAGGTCGACGATGCCCACGCCGAGAGAGCTGCTGAACCAGGCCAAGTCGGTGATCACGGAGGTGGACGCCGACGAGGCGGAGCGCCGGCTGGGGCAGTCCACGTTCTTGGACGTCCGGGAGCCGGACGAGTACGACCAGGGGGCGCTGCCCGATGTGGTCCACCTGCCCCGGGGCAACCTGGAGTTCCAGGTGGAGGGGCGGATCCCGGACAAGGCCACCCCGCTGGTCGTCTACTGCGCCGGCGGGGTCCGCTCGGCGTTCGCGGCCAAGACGCTGGGTGAGCTGGGGTACACCGACGTGGTGTCGCTGATCGGCGGGTTCAACAAGTGGAAGGACGAGGGCAAGCCCTGGTCGACCCCCAAGACGCTGACGGCGGAGCAGCGGAACCGCTACCAGCGGCACCTGCTGTTGCCGGAGGTGGGGGAGGCGGGCCAGCAGAAGCTGCTGGACGCCAAGGTGCTGCTGCTCGGGGCCGGTGGGCTGGGGTCGCCGGCGGCCCTGTACCTGGCGGCGGCCGGGGTGGGGACGCTCGGGATCATCGACATGGACGTGGTGGACGAGTCCAACCTGCAGCGGCAGATCCTGCACAACATGGACCGGATCGGCGACCGCAAGGTGGACTCGGCCAAGAAGACCCTGACGCTGCTGAACCCGGACGTGAACGTGGTCACCTACGACGTCCGGCTGGGCGCGGACAACATCTTGGCCATCATCGACGGCTACGACCTGATCGTGGACGGGACCGACAACTTCCCGACCCGGTACCTGGTCAACGACGCGGCCCTGCTGAAGCGGATCCCGGTGGTCCACGGGTCCATCTTCCGGTTCGAGGGCCAGGTGACGGTGTTCGACCCGTACAACGGGCCGTGCTACCGGTGCCTGATCCCGGAGCCGCCTCCGGCGGAGTTGGCCCCGTCCTGCGCCGAAGCCGGGGTGCTGGGGGTGTTGCCCGGCATCATCGGCTCCATCCAGGCCATCGAGGCCATCAAGATGCTGTTGGGCCTCGGCGACCCGCTGGTCGGCCGGTTGCTGGCCTACGACGCCCTGGAGGAGTCGTTCCGGACGTTCAAGGTGCGGCGGGACCCGGCATGCCCGGCCTGTGGCCCGGACGCCGGCGAGATCGTCATCGCCGAGTACGACGACCTCTGCATGCCTCACGCCCACTGAGCAGCTGGTTTCGTCGGCTGGCCAGCTGCCGAGGGCCGCGCCCGGCGGTTGGCGTCAGGTTGGGCCTTGGCTGAGCATCTTTTGGATCCGCGCGGCGCGGGGGTATGCGGTCGGTCCCCGGAGGGCCACCAGGTGCTCGGTGACATAGTCGGCGTCGATTGGCGTGCCGCTGTCGATCATGGCGCCGATGTCGACCCAGTCCTTGGCCCGGTTGAAGGATGCCTTGAACACCACCAGGTCGTCGGCGGCCATGATCGGCACCTCGAACTGGTTGCCCGACGGCAGCAGCATCGGGAGCAGGCTGGCGTTGTCGAGCACAATCCGGTGGTAGTCGTCGAAGGCGAAGAACAAGTCCACGATGGCAACATCCCGGAGAAGGCGGACGCCGCCGGACGGCATCCACTGGGATCGGTCGAGCATCGGCCGGAAGTCGACCCGTTCGAACTTCGCGACGAGGGGGTCAGCCTCATGGAAGTCGACCGCGATGTTTATGTCGACGTCAACCGTCGCCCTCGGCGTGGCGTAGTAGTTGAGGGCCAGGGCGCCGCCAAAGGCATGGCGGATGCCGAGGTCGTCCAATAGCTGATGGACCTCCCAGACGACGTCCTCGATCATTGGCGGGTAGCTGTTGGCAGGTTGAGGACCATGCGGATCACCCGCACCCGGTCTTCCATCGGAGCGTCGTACGGCATCGGCCGGCCGACGTCGACGGGGTCGTCGGGATCAGCGGGTGGGAGGTCCTCGTCGGGGAACCATCCCATTTTGGGGAGGGGGCACGCGATGTCGCCGGCAGTAAGGAGATAGCCGCAGCCGGTCAGGATGCGGTTCACGATGTCGATGGAGGGCAGCCGCCGGTCGTTCTCGTAGGCCGAGATGTTGGCCTGCTCGAGGCCGACGATCCGGCCGAGATCGGCTTGGCTCAGTCCCCGGGACTCTCGGACCTGGCGTAGAAAGATGCCGTACATGGAGCAGAGCATATCGGATTCGATATGGGACCCTCTGCCGTGACTCAGCCGCCCAGGTCCATCAGCTCGATGCGGACCCCGTCGGGGTCGGTGCAGTAGATGAAGTCCAGGGCGGTGCCCCCCAGGTCGAAGGTGGTGCGGGTGGCTTCCACCACCAGGCCGCCCAGCTCCCGGAGCCGTTTGGTCGTTCCGGGCAGGTCGTCGACCCGGAAGCTGAGGTGGGTGAGGCCCAGCTGGTTGATCAGCCGCCGGGCCTGGTCGCCTTCGGGACTGGGCACCTCGAAGGCCAGCAACTCGATGGTGGTGTCGCCTTTGCGGATGAACTGGGACGTCAGCTTGACGTCGTCCAGCTCCATGAGGGCGGCGAACTCGGGGCCGATCTGGTGCTGCTCGGCCTGGGCGAAGTCGAGGCCGTCGCAGTAGAACCGGAGGGACCGCTCCAGGTCGGAGACGCAGATCCCGAAGTGGGAGAACGTGGTGGTCATGTAGGCAATGCTGCCACTGCTCTCGTAACCTTGCCGTTCGTGGCAGCGAACGACGGCGAACGACGGACGGATTCGGGCATCGAGGTGCGACCGGTGTACACGGCGGCCGACCTGGACGGGTGGGACGCCGACGCCAAGTTGGGCCGTCCGGGCCAGTACCCGTACACCCGCGGGGTGCACGCCGAGATGTACCGGCGGCGGCTGTGGACCATGCGGCAGTACGCCGGGTTCGGCACCGCCGAGTCCACCAACGAGCGGTTCAAGTTCCTGCTGGGGGCCGGCCAGACGGGGCTGTCGTGTGCCTTCGACCTGCCGACCCAGATGGGCTACGACTCGGACCACCCCCGGGCGGAGGGGGAGGTCGGCAAGGTCGGGGTGGCCATCGACTCGCTGGCGGACATGCGGCTGTTGCTGGCCGGCCTGCCGCTGGACACCGTGACCACCTCGATGACGATCAACGCCACGGCGGCCATCCTGCTGCTCTTCTACCAACTGGTGGCCGAGGAGCAGGGGGTGCCGGGGGAAAAGGTCGGCGGGACCATCCAGAACGACATCTTGAAGGAGTACGTGGCCCGGGGTACCTACATCTACCCGCCGCGGCCGTCCATGCGGCTGATCGTGGACACCTTCGCCTACTGCCGGGACAACCTGCCGAACTGGAACACCATCTCGATCTCCGGCTATCACATCCGCGAGGCCGGGTCGACGGCGGTGCAGGAGGTGGCGTTCACCCTGGCCGACGGCATCGCCTACGTCGAGGCCGCCCTGGCGGCCGGGTTGGCGGTGGACGAGTTCGCGCCGCGGCTGTCGTTCTTCTTCAACGCCCACAACAACCTGTTCGAGGAGGTGGCCAAGTTCCGGGCGGCCCGGCGGATGTGGTCGCGGATCATGACCGAGCGGTTCGGGGCGAAGGACGACCGGTCGAAGGTGCTGCGGTTCCACACCCAGACCGGCGGGTCCACGCTGACGGCGCAACAGCCCGAGAACAACATCGTCCGGGTCACCGTCCAGGCCCTCTCCGCCGCCCTCGGCGGCACCCAGAGCCTGCACACCAACGGGTTCGACGAGGCCCTGGGGTTGCCCACCACCCGGGCGGCCAAGATCGCGTTGCGGACCCAGCAGATTGTGGGGTACGAGTCCGGTATCGCCGACACCGTGGACCCGCTGGCCGGGTCGTACTTCGTGGAGTCGCTGACCGACGAGGTGGAGCGGGGGGCCCTGGCCTACCTGGACCGGATCGATCGGCTGGGCGGGGCCGTGGCGGCCATCGAAGCCCGGTTCATGCAGGACGAGATCGACACGGCGGCCTACGCCTACGCCAAGGCGGTGGACGACGGCGAGAAGGTGGTAGTGGGGGTCAACAAGTTCATCGACGAGGACCGTGAGGCGGCGGACGTGTTCCCGATCGACGTCGAGCTGCAGCGGTCCCAGATAGCCCGGGTCGGCCGGGTGCGGGCGGAGCGGGACCAGGCGGGGGTGGACGCGGCGCTGGACGACGTCCGGGCGGCCGCCCGGGGAACCCAGAACCTGCTGGTGCCCATGAAGGAAGCGCTGCGGCGGATGGCCACGCTCGGGGAGGTCTCCGACGTGCTGCGCGACGAGTTCGGGGTCTTCCAGCCCGGCGGCTGACCACCCCGTTGGGGCGACCTCCTCAGAGGAAGAGCTTCACTGTCACACCCCGGCCGTGCAGCTCGGCTCCGAGTGTG
>CAYVPF010000170.1:0-6710 GCA_964453355.1 uncultured Acidimicrobiaceae bacterium
CGGGTTCCGGCTGGTCCGGGGACCGGACGGGGAGAAGCGGTGGGTGGGGCCGGACGACCCGTCACCGTAGGGCGTCGGCCACCACCTGGCCGACGGCGTCGGTGGCGATGAGGAACCCGTCGTGACCGACCGGCGAGTCGATGACCTGAAGCGGTTGGGCCCCCGGGATGAGGTCGACCAGTTGCTGCTGCAGATGGAGGGGGTACAGCCGGTCGGAGGAGATGCCGGCGACCACCACCTTGGCGTTGACCCGGGCCAGGGCCCGGGCGACGCCGCCACGGCCGCGGCCGACGTCGTGGTGGTTCATGGCCTCGCTGAGCACCACGTAGGCGTTGGGATCGAACCGGCCGGCGAGCTTGTCGCCGTGGTGCTCGAGGTACGACTCCACGGCGTACCGACCGCCCTTCAACGGGTCCTCGGCCCCTTGGGCCTCCCGGCCGAACCGGGCGGCCAGCTCCGCCTCGCTGCGATAGCTGACCTGGCCGATGCCGCGGGCGATGGCCAGCCCGCGGACCGGCCGGTCGGGCCCGTCGTAGTAGTCGCCGCCGCGGTAGGCCGGGTCGGCCCGGATGGCCCGGACCTGCAGCGAGCACAGGGCGATCTGCTCGGCGGTGGCCGCCGCCCCGGCGGCCAGCACCACGGCCCGGGCCACCCGGTCCGGTCGGCCGGCGCACCACTCGAGCGCCCGCATGCCACCCATGGAGCCACCCACCACGGCCGCCCAACGCTCGATGGCCAGGTGATCGGCCAGGGCGGCTTCGGCGGCCACCTGGTCCCGGATGGTGATGACCGGGAACCGGGACCCGTAGGGGCGGCCGTCCGGGGAAGTCGACGCCGGCCCGGTGCTCCCACGGCAGCCGCCGAGCACGTTGGGGCAGACCACGAAGAAGCGGTCGGTGTCGAGAGGTCGGCCCGGGCCGATCAGCGGTTCCCACCAGCCGCCGGCGCCGCCGGCGTGGGTGTCGCCGGTCAGGGCGTGCAGGACCAGGACGGCGTTGCTGGCGGTGGCGTCCAGCCTCCCCCAGGTCTCGTAGGCCACTTCCACCGGCCCCAGTTGGCCGCCGGCCTCCAGGGGGAGACTGCTGACGATCAAGTGCTCTTGGCCGCCCGGAACCCGGCGTCCAGGTCGGCCAGGATGTCGTCGATGGTCTCCAGGCCGACGCACAGCCGGACCAGGTCCGGGGTGACCCCGGTGGTGACCTGCTCGACCTCGCTCAGCTGGGAGTGGGTGGTCGACGCCGGGTGGATGGCCAGACTGCGGACGTCGCCGACGTTGGCCAGATGGCTGAACAGTTCCAACCCCTCGATGAACCGCCGCCCGGCGTCCGCGCCGCCGGCGATGCCGAAGGCCAGGATGGCCCCGGCGCCGCGGGGCAGGTACTGCAACTGGCGGTCGTGCCACCGGCTGGACGCCAGCCCGGCATAACTGACCCAGGCCACCTCGTCGCGGGCCTCCAGCCACTCGGCCACGGCGGTGGCGTTCTGCACGTGCCGCTCCATCCTGAGGCTCAGCGTCTCCAGGCCCTGCAGGAACAGGAACGAGTTCAGCGGGGCGATGGCCGGGCCGATGTCCCGGAGGTACTGCAGCCGGGCCTTCAGCACGTACCGGGCCGGGAACAGCGACTCGGGCAGCTGGGCGAACACCAGCCCGTGGTAACTGGGGTCCGGCTCGGTGAACCCGGGAAACCGGCCGCTGCCCTCGTAGTCGAAGGTGCCGCCGTCCACGATGATGCCGCCGATGGACGTGCCGTGGCCGCCGATGAACTTGGTGGCCGAGTGCACCACGATGTCGGCGCCGTGCCGCAGCGGCTGGGCCAGGTACGGCGAGGCCACCGTGTTGTCGATCACCAGCGGGATGCGGTGGTCGTGGGCCACCAACGACACCCCGGCGAAGTCGAGGATGTCGCCCTTGGGATTGCCGATGGTCTCGGCGAAGAACGCCTTGGTGTTCGGTCGGACGGCGGCCCGCCAGGCGTCGAGGTCGTCGGGGTCGTCCACGAACGTCACCTCAATGCCCAGCTTCGGCAGGGTGTAGTGCAGCAGGTTGTAGGTGCCGCCGTACAGCGACGCCGACGACACCACGTGGCCGCCGTTCTCGGCCAGGTTCAGCAACGCCACCGTTTCGGCGGCCTGGCCGCTGGCCACCGCCAGGGCCGCCACGCCGCCCTCCAGGGCGGCCACCCGCTCCTCGAACACCGCCTGGGTGGGGTTCATGATCCGGGTGTAGATGTTCCCGAGCTCCTCCAGGCCGAACAGGGCGGCGGCGTGGGCGGTGTCCCGGAAGGTGTAGCTGGTGGTCTGGTAGATCGGCACCGCCCGGGCCCCGGTGGTCGGGTCCGGGCTGGCTCCGGCGTGGATCTGTCGGGTCTCGAATCCCCAGTCGGCCATCGTGGTCCTCCGATCAGAAATGGGCTCCCGGCCCCGCCCGGTAGGTGGACTCAGGGGGGAACCGGAGGGCCGACCTGACGGGCGGGACCGGGAGCGTCCCTGACAGCCTATACCGCTATTCCTGATCGTTCAAGTCATATTTCAGCGTCGGGACGGGTCGGCCCAGCGGAGGGTGGTGCGCAGGCCGGTGTCGAACATCAGGCCCACCAGCCCGATGGTGGCGATGCCGGCGAACACCAGCGGGGTCTGCAGGTAGTTGCCGGCCTGCAGGATCACGTAGCCCAACCCCGAGTTGGCGGCGATCATCTCGGCCGCCACGATGCTGGTCCACGACCCGGCCATGGCGATGCGCATGCCGGTCACCATGGCGGGAAGGGCGGCGCGGACCTGGACGTGCCAGAGGGTGTAGGCCTTCGATGCCCCGAGGGTACGGGCGCACTGCTCCAGCTCCTTCGGGACGCTGTCCAAGGCGGACAGGGTGGACACCACCATGATGGGGATCACCCCCATCGTGATGAGGACGATCTTCGAGGCCTGGCCGATGCCGAACCACATGATCAGCACCGGGATGAAGGCCAGCGGGGGCAGCGGCCGGGTCACCTCGATGATCGGGTCGACCAGGTGGCGGATGGCCCGGATCGCGTACATCAGCGACCCCAGCGCCACCCCGGCGACCGTGCCGATCCCGAACCCGATCAGGATCCGTTCGGTGCTGACCAGCGCGTCCTCCCACAGCGGGTCCGACCCGCTGGGATACGGATTGTTGAAGTAATGGAGGAACGCCTGGACCGTTCCCTGGACGGTCGGCACCTCCACCTGGTTGCCGACGACGACGGCGACGATCTCCCAGGCCGCGAGGGCCAGGGTCAGGCCGAGGGCGCCGTAGCCGAGCCGGCGCAGCTTGGCCCGCCGGCGGCGTCGGCGCTCGTCGGCCAGGTCGAACGGCGCGTCCTCGGGGATGGGCGCCGGCGCGAGGTCGGGATCGTACGGAGCCTCCAGTAGATCGGTCATGATTCCCTCCTAGGCCACGTTCTTTTAGGCGACGGCCCCGGCCGACAGGGTCTGGCGGATGGCCCGCTTGGTGGCCAGCGCCTCACCGGTCTCCAGGTCGTCGAACTGGCGGGGCCGGCGGAGCGGCACGTCGATGTCACGGACGATCCCGTTCGGCCGGGCGCCGAACACGCAGACCCGATCGCCGAGGAGCACCGCCTCCTCGATGTCGTGGGTGACGAACACGATGGTGATGCGATGGGCCTCCCACAGCTCCAGGAGGAACCGGTGCATCCGGGACCGGGTGATGGCGTCCAGGGCGCCGAACGGCTCGTCCATCAACAGCACCGACGGCCGGTTGATGAGCGCCCGGGCGAACGCCACCCGGTGGCGCATCCCACCGGACAGCTCGTGGGGGTAGGCGTCGCCGAACCCGTCCAGCCCGACCGTGTGCAGCATGGCGTCGGCCTGCCGCACCAGCTCCGCCTTGGCCCCCTTGCGACGAGCCTTCGGCCCGAACAGCACGTTGTCCCGCACGGTCAGCCACGAGAACAGCATCGGGCTCTGGAACAGCATCCCCCGCTCGGCGCCCGGGCCGGTCACCGGCCGGCCGTCCACCACCACCGAGCCCTCCTCGAACGGCAGGATCCCGGCCAGCACGTTGAGCAGCGTGGACTTGCCGCAGCCGGACGGGCCGAGCAGGCAGACGAACTCGCCCTCGCCCACCGACAGGTTCACGTCCCGCAGGGCCGGCACGTACCGACCCTGGCGCTGGAACGACTTGGTCAACCCCTGGACGCTGACCAGGGGCTGCCCCGGACCGGCCCCCGAGACGCCGGCTGAACCGCTACGAGCAGTGACCGGCAAGGGCATAGAGGGCAAACTTCGGGACGATGTGAGAGGCCACCTGGGCCTTGGTCGGAATGGACGTGATCCGGCCCGACGACAGGTCGAACTGGGCCGTCTTCAGGTAGTCGTTCGTCAGCTGGCCGGTCTCGGGGGAACCGTTCGATCCCTCCAGCCACGACTTCTCCTGGCTCAACGGGATGTAGTACGACAGGTCCGCCTTGCCGGCCGTCACCGCTGTCGCCTCCGGGATGCCGAGCAGCTTGGCGCTGGTCTTGAAGTACTTCTCGGAATTCGGTCCCAAGATGTCCTTCGTGGCGGTCAGGGCGGCGCACACGTAGTCCTGCACCACCTTGGGGTCCGACTTGACCAGGCTGTCGGCCACCGCCAGGACCCCGAAGCCGCCGTAACCGACCTTGGCGATCTGCTTCGAGTTGACCAGCACGTGGCCGCCGCCCCGGGTCAGCTGTGTGACCTGCACCCCGTTCACGTAGGCCCCGGACAGCTTGCCGGACAGCTCGGCTGCGGCGACCGCGGCGACGCTCGGGAACCCGTCGACCGTCACCGACTTTGTCAGGTGCTGCGAAGTCAGCCAGCCGCGCACTTGGTAATCTGTGGACGACCCTTCGAGGTCGCCGATGGTCTTGCCGGCCAGCTGGCTGGGCTTGGTGATCGACTTCGGGACGATCAGTGTGCTGGCTGTGAGCGCGGTGGCCCACAGGACGTCCACGTCGACCCCGGTGCCGATGGCCCCGACCACCGGCGGGTTCCCCACCCCTGTGATCGAGTCCAGGGAGCTGCCCTCCATCTCGGCCAGGGCGGTCACCCCGGCGGTCACCGGCGACCAGTTGATGGTGGCCGGGATGGTCTTCAAGAGGCTGGGGGTGGTGGCGATCACGGTCGCCGGGGTCGGCAGGGAACCGGTGAAGTAGCCCAGGGTGATGGAGGGTCCGGCCGCTCCGGCCGAAGGGACGAACCCCACGGCCGCCACGGCCAGGGCCATCAACCCCGTCGCCACCGCCGCCCGTCGTCCGCTCCGCGACGGTCTCCCGATCTCTTGCACTTGTTGTCTCCTTGGGTAGTCGATGGAATGGAACAGCTAGGCCGCTTCGGCTTCGGCGTTGTAGTCGGACGCGTCGCCCTTCAGCGCCCGGCTGGGCTGCCCGTCGACGCCGACCGGCACGGTGCCGACGGTGGTGACCCGCTCGACCTTGCGATGGGCCTGCCCGTAGTCGTAGGTGGCGTAGTGCTGGGTGGACCGGTTGTCCCACACGGCCAGGTCGCCCTCGCGCCAGTGCCAGCGGACGGTGTTGTCCGGCTTGGTCACGTGCCCCTGGAGCAGGTCGATCAGGGCCGCCGACTGGGACGTGCTGTAGCCGACGATCCGCTGCACGAACCCGCCCAGCAGCAACGCCTTCTCACCGGTGTCCGGGTGCACCCGGACCAGCGGGTGCTCGGTCTCGTACACGGTGGACACGAACTGCCGCATGTAGGCCACCCGGGCCGGGGACAGCGAGGCCGCGTCGATCTTCACGTAGTCGTAGTCGTTGGAGTGGACGGTCCGCAGCTGATCGGCCAGCTGCGCCAATTCGGGGCGGAGGCTGTCGTAGCCGGCCACCGTGCTGGCCCACAGGGTGTCGCCACCCACCTCGGGAATGATCAACGCCCGCAGCAACGAGAAGTTCGGCGGTCGGTCCACGAAGGTGACGTCGGTGTGCCACTGGTCGGCGCGGCCGCCGCCGGTGGTCGAGTCCAGACCCAGCAGCGTCGGGGCCTCCGCCACCGACGGCACGGTGGGGTGAGCGGTGGTCAGCGCCCCGAACCGCCGGGCGAACCGGATCTGGCCCTCGCTGTCCAGCCGTTGCTGGTCCCGGAAGAACACCACCCGGTGGGCCAGCACCGCCTGGTGGACGGCCCCGAAGGTGGCTCCCGAGAGATCCTCCGACAGGTCCACCCCACGGATCTCGGCCCCGATGCGCCCCGTGAGGGGTACGACCTCAATGCTCGTCATCGTCGTCTCCATTCCAACTAAATTACTAAATCCCAGTGGAATAGTCGTATTTTAACGACGAGTGGTTCCTTGTCAACCCGGGTGAGCGGATCAGCCCTGTGGGGAAAGCTGGTCGAGCTCTTCTTCGATCCGGGTGGCCCGGCTCCGGGCGGCCCGGACGAGGCCGTCGATGCGGTCCTGGTCCAGCCGGGACGCCGGCACCGACACGCCGATGGCGGCCAGCACGTGCCCGGACCGGTCGGTGACGGGGACGGCCACCGCCGACAGCCCGACGGCGCTCTCCTCGAAGGAGGTGGCGAACCCGGCCCGGCGAACCGCGTCCAGCTCGGCCAGCAGGTCCGGCCGGGAGGTGACGGACTGGTCGGTCAACCCGGCCAGCTGCGGGCCGGGGTACAGGCGAACGACCTCGGCCTCGGACAGGCCGGACAGCATGATCTTGCCCACCGAGCTGAGGTGGGCCGGCAGGACCTCGCCG
>CAYVPF010000171.1:0-6702 GCA_964453355.1 uncultured Acidimicrobiaceae bacterium
GCCTGACGGGCGCCCAAGGCCGCCTGTTGGAGCAGGCCCTGACGGCGAACGTGACCCCGGCGTCGTCGGTGTCCGACATCGAGCACGTGGTGATCCTGATGCAGGAGAACCGGTCGTTCGACCACTACTTCGGGACGCTGTCCGGGGTGCGCGGCTGGAGCGACCCGGCGGTGCCCACCCAGGTGGTCGGCGGGGTGCGGTACCCGGTGTTCGACCAGTTCGGCTACCAGCCCGGGGTGGGGCCGGCACCGGGCGGGTACCTGCAGCCGTTCGAGCTGGTCAGCGATCCCCCGACCCAGAACGGGGAGACCACCAACGACATCACACACGGCTGGGGGCCCCAGCACCAGAGCTGGAACGGCGGGGCCATGGACGCCTTCCTGACCACCCACCTGGCGGCTGACGGGGACGAGAACGGGCCGCTGACCATGGGGTACTTCACCCGTGGCGACCTGCCCTTCTACCACTCGCTGGCCGACGCCTTCACGATCTGCGACGGGTACCACTGCTCGATTCTCGGGCCGACGGACCCGAACCGGTGCATGGCCATGTCGGCGTCCATCGACCCGGCCGGGACCAACGGCGGCCCGGTGCTGGAGACCTACGTGGCGAACCGGGCGGAGTACTACGGCACGTACACCTGGGAGACCATGCCGGAGCGGCTGAGCCAGGCCGGGGTGAGCTGGAAGGTGTACCAGGACCCGACGGCCGACTTCACCCTGAGCCCGCTGCTGTACTTCCAGCCGTTCGCCAACCCGTCCACCGCAGCGGAGGCGGCGATGGCCGCCCAGGCCAACCTGCCGCAGTTCCCGGCCGGCTTCGTGGCCGACGTGGCCACCGGGCAGCTGCCGGCGGTCAGCTGGATCGTCCCCAACCTGGCCCAGTGCGAGCACCCGGCGGCGCCGCCGGAGTACGGGGAGAACCTGGTGCAGACCATCCTGGACACCCTGGTGTCCAACCCGGACGTCTGGGCCACGACGGCGCTGTTCGTCGTCTACGACGAGAACGGCGGGTTCTTCGACCACGTGCCCCCGCCGACGCCGCCGGCCGGGACCGAGGGGGAGTGGCTGACCGTGTCGCCGCTGCCGGCGGCCGCGGCCGGCCTCGCCGGGCCGGCCGGGTTGGGGTTCCGGGTGCCGTGCCTGGTGGTGTCCCCGTTCAGCGCCGGCGGCAACGTGTGCTCGGAGGTGTTCGACCACACGTCGGTGCTGCGGTTCCTGGAGACCCGGTTCGGGGTGCCGGTGCCCAACCTGTCGGCCTGGCGGCGGAGCGTCACCGGGGACATGACCGGGGCCTTCACGTTCCCGCTGCCATCGGTGACGCCGGTGCCGGCGCTGCCGCCGACGTCGCTCGGCACAACGGCGGTGGCCGAGCAGGCGGTGCTGAACGCCATCGCCGGCAGCGAGGACGTGGGGATCCCGTACCCGGTGCCCGGCACCAACGCCATGCCCGCCCAGGAGGCCAGCCCGGCCCGCCGTCGGGTGCCCCTGCAAGCCGCCCGGCGACCCGTCGGGGTCACTCGTTGACAGCAACAGAAAGGGAGCTCATGCAACTGATCCGACGCATCTGCACGGTGGGGTTGGCCGCCGCCATGGCCGGCGGCCTGGTGCTGGTCGCCGCCCTGGCGTCGCCGGCCGACGCCACCACCGTCACCGTCCCCGGCACGCTGCCGCAGCTGGTCCAGGGGGCCACCGACCTCGGCCCGGCCACCACCGGGCAGCTGACGGTCACGTTGGCGCTGCCGCTGCAGGACCAGTCCGGCCTGCGGTCGCTGCTCGCCGACCTGTACGAGCCGTCCAGCGCCGACTACCACCAGTTCCTGACCCCGGCGGCCTTCGCCGCCCGGTTCGCTCCGTCGACGGCCACGGCGGCGGCGGTGGAGCAGTGGGCGAAGGGGGCCGGGCTGAGCGTGACGTCGGTGTCCGCCAACCGGACCCTGGTGCGGGTGACCGGCAGCCTGGCCGCGGTGGGCCACGCCTTCGGGGTGGCCTTCGACCGGTACACGAGCAGCGCCGGCGCCCCGTTCCTGTCGGCCACCTCGGCGGCCACCGTGCCGGCGTCGCTGGCCGGCGACGTGCTGTCGGTGGTCGGCCTGTCCACCCTGGACAAGGCCAGCCTGACGCCGCTGGCGACGCCGACGGTGTCGTACCCGACCACCTACGACCCGCTGCAGTTCTGGTCGTACTACGACGCCCCGTCCACCGAGACCGGGGCCGGGCAGACCGTGGCGGTCATCGCCGCCGGCACACTGGCCCAGCCGAAGGCCGACCTGGCCACGTTCGAGAAGGACTACGACCTGCCGAGCGTGCCGTGGACCACGGTGTCGACCGGGCCGGCGTCGACCACAACCACAGGCAACGACGAGTGGGACCTGGACACCCAGTACTCCACCGGCCTGGCCGAGGACGTGTCCAGCCTGCTGGTCTACGACGGCAGCACGCTGACAGACACCACAATCCTCGGCGAGATCACCCGGTGGGTGACCGACGACCAGGCCAAGCAGGCCAACTTCTCGGCCGGCGAGTGCGAGATCCTGGCCGACGCCGCCGGGTTCCTGACCGCCAACGACCAGACGCTGGAGCAGGCGGTGGCCCAGGGGCAGACCCTGTTCACCGCGGCCGGCGACACCGGGTCGTTCTGCCCGGCCCTGGTGGCCGAGAACGGCGTCCCGGCCGGCCTGCCGGACGTCAACTACCCGGCGGCGTCGCCGTACGCGGTGGCCGCCGGTGGGACCACCATTCTCGGTGGCCCGAGCCCGCTGAACGAGATCGGCTGGTACGCGGGTGGCGGCGGGCAGGCACTGCTGGAGACAGAGCCGGCCTACCAGGCGAGCGTCGGCGGCTCCAACCTGGACCTCCACCGCGGGGTGCCGGACGTGGCCTTCGACGCCGACCCGAACAGCGGGTTCGACGTGGTGGTGGACGGCCAGGTCGAGACGGTCGGGGGCACCAGCGGGTCGTCGCCGTCGTGGATGGGCATCTGGGCCCGGGCGCAGGCGGCCCACGGCGGGGACCTGGGCTTCGCCAACGACACCATCTACGCCGAGCCGGCGTCGTCGTTCAACGACATCACCGTCGGCACCAACGGCCTGTACCCCTGCACCCCCGGCTACGACTACGTCACCGGCCGGGGCAGCCCGAACATCACCGCCTTCGTCAACGCCGCCTGATCGGCTGGACGGGCGGCCGGGCCGGTACTGGGTCCGGTCCGGTCGCCCGCCCCCGGCCCCCGCTCAGCGGAGGCGCAGGCTGGCCACCAGGGGGGCGTAGTGGTCCAGGTCGAACACGTCGGCCCCGGGGATCTTCGCCCGGTCGTCGTACAGCCGTAGCCGGATGGCGTCGCCGGCGTACGGCTCGGCGGCGAAGGCCTCCCGGGCCTGCTCGTCCAAGAGGCCGCCCTGGCTGCGCAAGGTGCGGCGGGAGGCGCTGGACAGCACCGACCGGTAGTCGGGGTCGATGGTGCACAGGTACCGCTTGGCGGGCACGTGCAGCCGCACCGGCTCGGTCACGGCCGGGCCGAAGATCGTGGCCAGGTAGTCGGCCCCGCGCTCTTCGTGCCGGCGTGACCCCGACCGCAGCAGCCAGCCGACGTCGTGGAGCAGGGCCGCCACCACGAGGGAGGGGCCGGCGTCGTCCAGCTCGGCGGCCCGGGCGGCCTGCAGGGAGTGCTCGGCCACGCTGACCGGCTCCCCCAGGTAGGCCTCCTGGCCGCTGGTCCGCAGGAGGTCGAGGACGCTGTCGACGGCTATGTCGGTCATGGCGATGGATCAGTCATGGTGAGGCTCCAGGATATGGCGGCGCAGGACCGCCAGCTTGGAATCCAGGCCGTCGCGGTCGGCGTAGCAGCCCTGCAGGTGCCGGCCGCCGGTCGACGAGTAGGCGGTGCGGCCGTGCAGCATGCGGCGGTTGTCGAACAGCAGCAGGTCCCCGGGGGCGAGGGTGGTCCGGACCTGCAGCTCCGGCCGGTCCAAGATGCTGGCGAACCGGCGCAGGGCCAGGAGGTGGTCGTCGACGACGTCGGGGTCCAGCCGCAGCGGGCCCCGGGACCGCTCGTTGAACCGGATGGCCACCATGGTGCCGCCGGAGCCCAGCTCGATGACCGGAGCCTCGGTGGCCAGGTCCACGGATCCGTCGGCGTACCGCCACGGCACCGGCCAGGTGGCCAGCTGGGCGAAGGCCTCCGGCCGTTCGGTCCGCAGGACGGCGGCGGCGGCGAACCCGTCCACCATGATGCTCTGGCCGCCGTCGGCCGACGACGCCAGGCAGTGCAGCAGCTGCAGGGTGGGCACCGGGCGGCGGTACGGGTTGTCGGTGTGCGGGCCGAGGGCCAGCCCGGTGAAGGCCAGGTTGGCCGGGTCCACCTCGGCCCGGACGTCGAAGACCCGGCCGTAGTTGGTCTCCCGGATGTACCCGAACCGGTCCACCACGGCCGACAGCTGCCCGGCCGGCACCCCCCGCAGCCGGGCCCAGCCGTCGGCGGCCACGGCCTCCAGCCACCAGGCCAGGGCCCGGTCGGAGGAAGCCACGACCGACCAGTCGGCCACCTCCGGGCACCGGGTGCCGCCGGCGGGGGCCCGGCGGCCGCCGGCCCGGTCGTCCAGATGGGAGGAGCAGCAGCACCGGGCCGCCAACCAGTCCAGGTCGAACCGGCTGACGTGGTCGTCGTCGTCCCAGCGGACCAGCAGCTGGCCGCCGGTGATGGCCGACGACACCGCCCGGGGCTCGCTGGGGAGGCGCCGCAGGTCGGCCAGCCGCTGCCCGGAGCCGTCGCCGACGCAGTGGTCGCAGGGGCAGCAGTCCCGGAGCCACCGCCACCGGTACCGGCTGCGGTGGCCGCCGGACCACCGGATGACCAACTCGTCGATCGCCGGCACGGCGATGGGCATCTCCGTCGACGCTGCCGGTGCCCTGGCCACACCGATGTGCATGGTTCCTCCGACGTGCGGTGGACCGCTCCGACATGACGGCCCCACCCAAGCTTGCGCGACCAAGGTTGCCGGACCGCCACGACCAGGTGACCGCCCGGTGAACCGTGCCAGGATGGCCGGATGCTGGTGGTCGATGCCCTGGAGGTGCCCGGTCGCTTCGTCGACGGCCGGCCACTGGTGGCCGCCGCCGACCTGGAGCGGCTGGTGGGCTGGACGGTCCGGCCGGAGGGGCTGTGCCGCGGCGACGTCTGCATCCCGTCGGCCGCCTTCGCCGCCCCGATCGCCGACAGCCCGACTGACGGCGGGCCGATCCTCGACGGTGCGGCCGACGAGGTGTCTCAGTCGGTGGACCTCCTGGCGGTGGCCGACGTCCTGGGGCGGCCGATGGTGGCCGACGGCGACACCGGCATCGTGGCGCTGGCGCTGCCGTCCGAGGAGCGCCGGCGGGCCCTGGTCGACCGGCAGGCCCCGGACTTCGCCCTGCCGGACCTGACCGGGGAGACCCGCCGGCTCAGCGACTGGGCCGGCCGGAAGCGGCTGCTGGTCACCTTCGCCAGCTGGTGCGGCTGCCGGTACGACCTGCCGGGGTGGCAGGCCCTGGACGACGAGCTGGACGGGTTGACGGTGGTGGCGGTGGCCATGGACCAGACGGCCGACGACGTGCGGCCGTGGGTCGACGGCATCTCGATGCCGGTGCTCGTGGACGCCGACCACGTGTTGAGCGAGCTGTACGCCATGTCCAACGTGCCGACGGTGGTGTGGATCGACGAGGACGACGGCGTCGCCCGGCCGAACACCCTGGCGTTCGGCACCGACACCTTCGCCGAGATCACCGGGGTGGCCGCCGGGCCGCACCTGGACGCCGTCCGCCGGTGGGTGCACGACGGCGAGCTGCCGCCCGAGGCCGGGGAGGTGGCCGACCTGGACGACGACGAGGTGCTGGCCCGGCTGCACTTCCGGGTGGGGGTGGTGGCGCTGCGCCGTGGCCATCCCGACGCCGGCCGCCGGCACCTGCTGGCGGCGGCGGCGTTGGCCCCCTACGACTGGACCGTCCGCCGGGCGGCCATGCCGCTTTTGGGCCAGGACCCTTTCGGGCAGGAATTCATGGACCTGTACGACCAGTGGCGCAGTGACGGCAGCCCCTACCACGGCTTGCTACCGTGACCACGATCGACCTGACCACGACGGAGAGGAGGGGTTGATGGCGCAGAGCGCTGGACTGCACGAACCGAACCTGTCACCGCAGACCGTGGACCGTCACCGGGCCCTGGCGTCCATCCAGGAGGAGCTCGAAGCCGTCGACTGGTACGACCAGCGGGTCGACGCCACCGACGACGCCGAGCTGGCGGCCGTGCTGGCCCACAACCGGGACGAGGAAAAAGAGCACGCCGCCATGACCCTGGAGTGGTTGCGGCGGCACGACCCGGTACTGGACCAGCACCTCCGGACGTACCTGTTCACCAACGCCCCGGTGACCGAGATCGAGCACGAGGCCGAGGCCGATGCGGGGGTTAGCGACGGTTCCCTCGGTATCGGGGGCCTGAAGGGAGAGACCCGATGAGCCACCTGCTGCGTTCCCACGCGCCCATCACCGAGGAGGCGTGGGCGCAACTGGACGACGAGGCCAAGGAGCGGCTGGTGCCGGCGCTGGCCGCCCGCAAGCTCGTGGACTTCAGCGGCCCCCGCGGCTGGGAGTACTCGGCCACCAACCTGGGCCGGACCGAGGCCGTGAAGGCCCCGGCCCTGAACCTCGTCGCCTGCTACAAGGTCGAGCG
>CAYVPF010000172.1:0-6697 GCA_964453355.1 uncultured Acidimicrobiaceae bacterium
CGTCGGCCACGAAGGCGAACCGCTTGGCCACCTGCGGGTGCTCGCCGCCGTGACGGAGGGTGACGAGGGTCAGCACCTGCCGGGTGACGTCGCCGCCCTGCCCCCAACCGGCCAGCTCGTTGTGGCCCAGCTCCGGCAGCGTCGACCAGAAGGCCGGGGACTTGGCGTTCTCGTTGACCTGCGTCTTCCACCGCTGGGCGGCCACAGCAGCCGGACCGGCGGCACCGTAGACGAGGGGGATGGTCCGGCCGATGCGCCGGGCCAGCTCCTCGGCGACGCTGCCCGGCCGCACCAGCTGGTCCCGCCGCCGGGACAGGGCGTCGGCCGTCGCGGCCAGCCGGGCGGACACGCCGTCCAGCAGGCCCAGCCGTTCGAGCACCACCAGCGGCGGCACCGCCATGGCCCCGAGCGCCGCCCGGGGCTGGGGGATGTCGGCGGGCACGTCGAACACCGGCCAGCCCTCCGCCACGGCGAGGGCCCCCAGCCGTCCGCCGGCGGTCACCGCCACCACCGTCGCCCCGGCCCGGCCGGCGGCGGTGGCCGCGGCCAGGGTCTCTTCGGTGTCTCCGGAGCAGGACACGGCGAACACCAGGGAGTCCGGGCCGACGAACGCCGGCAGGTCGTAGGACTTGGCCACCGACACCGGCACGGCCAGGTCCGGGGCGGCCACCGCGGCCAGCACGTCGCCGGCGATCCCGCTGCCGCCCATGCCGCAGGCCACCACGTTGGTGATCGGACCATCGGCGGCCAGGGCGGCGGCCGTCAGGTCGTCGACGGTCCCGGCGGCGGCCAGGGCCGCCGCCATCTGCTCTGGCAGCCCCGCCGTGGCCTCCCACATGTCCAGGGAGTCCACCGGCAGGGTCACGCTCCGGCCCCTCCCGACAACCCCTCCGTTCCCCTGTCGCCAGGTCCGTCGTCGCTGGCACCGCCGACGCCGCCGGCCCCGGTCGTGCCGACGTGACCGGTCTCGGGGACCCCCTCCGCCGCAGCCTTGGCGGTCAGCCGCTGGTGCTCGGCGTCGCCCACGTCGGTGGCCTCGTCGACCAGCAGGACCGGGATGCCGTCGCGGACCACGTAGGCCAACTTCCGCCGGGGATTGTACAGGACGTCCTCGTCGGCGAACCACAGCAGCGGGCCCTTGTCGACCGGGCAAGCCAGGACATCCACCAGCAACGGGTCAAGCGGCATCGGCGCTCCTCATGTGTTCGTCTCGGTGTCTCGTGTGGGCGTTGGCCTCGGCGGCGAACCGGGAGGTCAGCCCCCGGGCGACGAGGTACGGGCGACGAGGTCCAGGACCTCGGCGACGCGCTGGCGGCAGTCGTCCTCGGTGCGGGCCTCGACGTTCAGTCGCAGCAACGGCTCGGTGTTGGACGGCCGCAGGTTGTACCACCAGTCGCCGTGGTCCACCGTCAGCCCGTCCAGCCGGTCGACGTCCACGCCGGCCGCGGCCTCGTGGGCGGCCACCGCCTCGACGGCGGCCGCCGGGTCGGGGACCTCGGTGTTGATCTCACCGGAGTCGGCGTACCGGCGGTAGGGCTCCAGCAGCTCCGACAGGGGCCGGTCGCTACGGCTCATCAGCTCCAGCACCACGAGGGCGGTGATGATGCCGGAGTCGGCCCGGTAGTTGTCCCGGAAGTAGTAGTGGCCGGAGTGCTCGCCGCCGAACACCGCCCCGGTCTCGGCCATGACCTGCTTGATGAACGAATGGCCCACCCGGGTGCGGATGCCGGTGCCACCGTGCTCGGCGATGACCTCGGGGACCACGTGGGAACAGATGAGGTTGTACAAGACGGTGGCCCCGGGATGCTTGTCCAGCATGGACGCGGCCACCAGGGCGGTGGTCACCGAGCCGGACACCGGCTCGGCCCGCTCGTCGACCAGGAACACCCGGTCGGCGTCGCCGTCGAAGGCCAGGCCGACGTCGGCCCCGGCGGCCAGCACCGCCGCCTTCAGGTCCACCTGGTTCTCCGGCTGGATGGGGTCGGCCGGGTGGTTGGGGAAGGTGCCGTCCAGCTCCGGGAACAAGATGTCCACCTGGAACGGCAGCCCCTTCATGACCAGGGGCACCACCAGTCCACCCATGCCGTTGGCGGTGTCGGCCACGATCTTCAGCGGCCGCAGGGCCGGCACGTCCACGAAGGAGTGGACGTGGTCGGCCCAGGCGCCGAGCAGGTCGACGTGGTCCAGCGGGGCCAGATCCCGGGACGCCGGCGGGTCGGCCAAGATCTGGTTGGTCAGCGCCTCGACGTCGGCCAGGCCGGACTCCCGGCCGACCGGCTTGGCCCCGGCCAGGCACAGCTTGATGCCGTTGTAGCCGGCCGGGTTGTGCGAGGCCGTGAACATGGCCCCGGGGGCGTCCAGGTGGCCGGCGGCGAAGTACAAGAAGTCCGTCGACCCCAAGCCGAGGTCGGTGACCGCCGTGCCCTCCGACCGGGCCCCCTCGGCGAACGCCGCCGACAGCTCCTCCCCGGACGGCCGCATGTCCCGGGCCACCAGGATCCGGGGCACCCGGCAGAACCGGGCGAAGGCCCCGCCGATGGCTCGGCACATGGTGGCGTCCAACTGGTCCGGGACGGTGCCGCGGATGTCGTAGGCCTTGAACACGTCACCGGTCTGACCCATGGGACGGTCAGCCTAACCCGACGGCGCTGACGGTCCCGGCGGCCCCGGCGGCACGTACGGGCCCCGCGGCGCGTGCAACCCCGGCCCCCCGCCGGCCGCGGCCGGCCCGACGGAGCCGCCTCCCGCCACGTGGCGGCCCCGACGGCGGCGCCGGCGGCGGCCGATCACCACCGGGGCGGCCGCCAGGGCGACCAGGGCCAGCACGCCGAGCACGGTGAGGGCGTCGCCGGCCCGGTTGGCGTTGGTGGTGCCGTAGGTGAGGGTGACGTTGTGGCTGGTGGGCACCACCACCATCAGGTTGGGCGCGGACCGCCAGGGACCCTCGGCCCCGGTGGCCTGCCAGTTGGGGAAGTACGAGACCTTGACGGTCACCGGCACCCCGACCCGGCTGACGTGGAAGCTGACGGATGTGTTGGTGGTCCGGATCCGCGACGCCGTGGTCTTCGGTTCCGGCCGCGCCCGGGCGGACGCGGCGGTGGCCGCGGTGACCTTGGTCCACGACGGCAGCCCGCCGGCGGTAAGGGCCACGTCCCACCGGGACGGCGTGTCGTACCAGGCCAGGGCCGGTCCATCGGCCGGGGGGGAACCGTTGGGGCCGGCTTTGCCGAGCCATGTGTCCTGGGCCGGGCCTACGCCCTGCAGCACCACCGGCTGGTTGGCCAGGGGGGTTACCAGGGAGGAGTGGCTGATCTCGTAGACGTCCCAGGTGGTGGACAGGGACTGGCCTGTGAACACCGTGTTCCACGGGCCGGTGGAGGCGACCAGGTGCAGTGTGGGATCGGCGTCGGCGGCCTGCTCCACCTCGGTGCTGGCGGCCATGAAGTACTTGACCCCGAGCAGCTGCAGGTGCTCGATCCCGAGGGGGACGTTCAAGGGCCCGTACGGCAGCCCGACCATCGGATCGGACGGCTGTGGGGACAGTTCGGCCTGGTTGAGGAAGTGGAACGGGGTGGTGGTCGACGACTCGAACAGCAGCCCCTCCATGGAGTCGATGCAGCCGTTGGTCCAGTACGGCAGCAGCATCAGGGCCTCGGGGGTGCCGAACCGGTTCTCGTCGGCGTTGTACTCCCACATGGCCCGGCCGCAGCCGTACTGGCCCCCGACCTTGCGCATCAGCTCGATCACGGCCCGGTACTCGGGATAGTCGGTCTTGCCCTCGTAGCCGGTGTAGTTCCAGGTGGCCCAGGCGCTGACCTCGTCGGCCCCCGGGTGGACGCCGATGTCGGGCAGGGCCGAAGCCACCGACGGGACGAACGGCGGCACCACCACCAGCAGGGCCCCGACCACGGCGGCCAGGGCGCCGCCGACGGCCCCGGGGGCCCATCGGGCCGACGGTGGCCGCCGCCACCAGCCGCCGGGAGCCACGGGGCCGGGGTCGGGCTCCTGGTCGAGGCGGGGCTCCTGGTCGGGGTCGGATCCGGGCCCGGGTTCGGCGCCGGTGGCCGACCGGACCACCCAGACCCAACGGGCCAGCCGCCATCGCCGCCACAGCCGGGCCAGCCCGGCCATGGCCATCCCGAAGACCCAGCCGACCATCAAGAAGACGCAGAGGAACCACAGCGGGAGGAACCGGGTGTTGTACAGGCTGCCCTGCGGATCGAGGATCAGCGCCGCGGCCGACAGGCCGCCGAGCAGGCCGAACAGCAGGCCGAACCGGCTGCGGACCACCAAGGCCAGCACGACGGCCGCCCCGGCCAGCACCAGCGCCCACATGTCGGCGCCGGGGAACAGCAGGGCGACGTAGGTGGTGACGTTCGAATACCCCATCGACGTGGAATAGGGCTGGCGGATGCCGAACGGCACCAGCCACCAGCCGGAGAGCAGCACGCCGATGGCCACGGTGGACACCCCCCACCACAGCGCCGCCCTCGGGGCCAGCACGCCTTGGCGGCCGGGGGCCCGGGCCACCGGCGACGACGGCCGCCACAGGTCGTCGTGCAGCCGCAGCCGCTCGGGGGCCAACTCGAACAGGGTCAGCAGGCCGGCGCCGACGAGGGCGAGCATGGCCGGGACGATGTGGGCGAGGATGCACAGGGCCAGCGCCACCGACGCCCACACCCGGCCCCGGCCGGTCCGCAGGCCGCGGGCCATCAGGCCCAGGAACAGCACCGCCAGGGCCACGCTGAGGGAGTAGGCGTACTCGCCGGCCAGCGTCGAGAACAGGTTGCCGCCGTAGATGGTGTACGAGTAGTCGAACAGGAACGGCAGGGTGGCAGCCGCCATGGCGGCCGGCACCGGCGGCCGCAACCGGAACAGCCGCCCGCAGGCCCAGGCGGCCACCGGCAGCAGCAGCGACCCCAGGACGGTGGCCAGCTTGAAGGCCACGTTGTAGCTGATGATGTGCGACGCCAGGGCCACCAGGACGTCGGGCAGGACGAAATAGAAGGTGTAGATCGGATAGCCGTCGTACCAGCCGGGGTCCCAGCCGGTCAGGTGGGGGAACAGGTCCGAGGTGAAGTAGGCCGGCATCATGTAGTGGGCGCCGGTGTCCCCGCCGGTGGTGGAGGTGTCCTTCAGCAGCAGGTTGAGGTGCATCTGCCACAGCACGACGGCGATGACAGCGATGACGGCCACTGCGGTGGCCACCGCCGGGGCCCACCGGGCGATGCCCTGCCGGCGTGGTCGCCACGGCGCCCGCAACGGCCGCGGCGGCGCCCCCCCGCCGTCCGGAGGCTCGTGAATGGGGGGGGCGGTGATCGTCATCGTGCCGTCAATGCCAGATGGTGCCGCGGCTGTTGAGCACGGCGATGACGGCCACCAGGTTGAAGGAGGCGTGGGAGACCATGTTCATGCCCAACCGGCCGGTCCGGTAGCTGACGAAGGCCAGGATCATGCCGAAGACGGCGAGCCCGGCCAGCTGGGCCAGCTCGGCATGGGCGGCGCCGAACAGGAGGCCGTCGACGACCACGGCGACGACGATGCCGATGGTGCGCCGGGTGGACGGCCCGAGGGCCGTCGGCGTGAACAGCCGGGCGAGGGCCTTGAACAGCAGGCCGCGGAAGAACAATTCCTCGAAGAACGGGGCCCCGACCACGGTCATGACGGCGATGACCAGGAACCCCCCGCCGTGGGAGGCCCCGGTGAGCTTCTGGGTGGGCGCTGTGAAGTTCTTCAGGTGCTTGATGAAGGGGGCGTACATGATGCCGACCAGCAGCTGGCCGGCCGGCCCGATGGCGAGCCCGAGCAGGTCGATGGGACGGAACCGGACGCCCAGGTCGGCGAAGAAGTGGCCGGTACCCCGGGCCTTGCTGGCCACCCAGGGGCCGGCCAGGAACCCGATCCAGAGGCCGACCAGGGAGGTGCCGACGTACCACTCCGGCGGCTGGGACAGGTTGGCGATCTGCTGCAGCTGGGCCGACTGGCCGGCCACGGCGGCGGCCACGTAAGTCAAGATGACGGCCACCACCTGGCCGCCGGCGAAGCCCATGAGGGCGAACAGGATCCAGACGCCGGCCGCCGCCCTGGTGGCCGGCGGGGCCCCGGGGACGTCCAGGAACGGCACGTTGTTACCGCCGGCCGGGGTCAGGGCCGGGCCGGGCGGCCCGGGAGCCGGCGGATAGCCGGGTGGGCCCGCGGCCGGGTAGCCGGGGTACGAGGGCGGTGAGCCGCCGGGGATCGGTGCAGGGGACGGCTCGCTGTGGTCGGGCCGGTCCATCGGGCGCCCACGATACCGTCCGGACCTGCGGCGGAACCGGTCGGTGGGCGGGACAGAGGAGACCGCTGAACTGTCCGGGTGGCCGTGGCGGTATCTGATGGCATGCCTGCTATCGTGCAGGCATGGCCCAGATGACGGTGCGGTTGGACGACGAGCTCCTGGACCGGGTTCGTCACGCGGCCAGCAGGCAAGGGCGGAGCATGAACGAGTACGTCGGCTCCGTCCTTGACGCCGCCACCGATCCCGATCTGGCGGGGTCCGAGGCGGAGCAGCTGCGGGAGCGGCTGGACCGGGCTGGGCTGCTGGCACCGCCCGGAGCGCCACGCTCGCGGCCGTCTCGAGCCGAGGTCGCCCGGGCCCGGGCGGCGGCCAGTACCGGGACCCTCCTCTCGGACCTGGTGTCCGAGGGTCGGTGACGGC
>CAYVPF010000173.1:0-6691 GCA_964453355.1 uncultured Acidimicrobiaceae bacterium
CACCGCCGGCCCGGGGGCCACCGGGCCGGCCCGCCAGCGCCAGTTGGGCGGCACCCGTGGCTGACCCATCCGGGCGAGCTTACCGGGCCCCTCATCCAGGGCTCGGTCCCAGGCTCTAGCCTTAACGGTTCCTGATACCCCACTGAGAGGACCATGAAGACGACGGCTGGGCATGCGACCATAGGAGTCTCCATGGCCGCCCCGCTCGACCTCGACGACGTCCTCGACGGCATCGACGCCGCGGTGCAGACCGACCTGCAGGACGCCACCCGCGTCGACGTGCCCCTGGGCCGGCGGGTCCTGGTGGTCGGCGACCTGCTGCTGTCGGCGCCGGCCACCCCGTCGTCGCTGGCCCTGGCCGACGACCTGGCCCAGACCCTGGAACGGTGGCCGGGCCCCGGCACGGTGATCGTCTGCGGCAACCTGTTCGCCGGGGCCGCCGACCGGCCGCTCGACGCCGGCCTGGTCCGTGACGCCCTGGCCGCCCACCCCGAGCTGGCCGACGCCGCCCGGGCCTTCGTGGCCCAGCCCGACCGCCGCCTGCTGGTGCTCCCCGGCTGGCGGGACCCCGAGGTGGCCACCGATCCGGCGGTGGTGACCGAGCTCTACGCCCTCGGCCTGGAGGTGACCGACGCCGTCGACCTGCACCTGGTCACCGCGGCCGGGGACCGCCGGGTGCTGGTCCGCCCCGGCCACCCCACCACCGGGGCGGCGGGCATCGTCGGCCCCGGGACCGCCGAACGACGGCCGTGGCTGGCCGGCATCGACCGGCTCGAGGACCCCAACGCCTCCGGCCGGTTCGTCAGCTCCCGCACCCTCTACCGCCGGCTCAGCCGGTTCGTGTGGGTGCCGCCGCTGCTGGCCGTCGTCGTCGCCATCGTGATCCGCATGACGGTCGTGTACCACGGTGTCTACCACCTGGTGCACAAGGCGTCGGGGCCGAGGCGGGTGCTCATCCGGGCCTACACCGCGTCGTGGCCCAGCCGGTTCCTGTTCACCCTCCTGGTGGTGGCCGTCCTGGAGCTGGTCCTGGCGGCGGTGGTGGCGGTGCTGTCCCGGCGGATCTGGAAGGCGCAGGGCGGTGGGGACCTGCCGGCCCCCTGGTCCCGGCGCCCCCCGGAGGCCCCCGGCGGGGCCCCGGCGTCCAGTGGGCTGGCCGTGGGGTCACTGCCCGCCCTGGACGAGGCCCGGGCCCTGGTCGGCCGCGGCCTGACCGGCCTGGTGGCCGGCGGCGGCCTCCGGGCCGAGCTGGCCCATTTGGGGCCCGGCTTCTTCGCCTGCCCGGGCGGCACCACCTAACTGGTCCGCGAGCACCGCGGGCGGGTGGGGCTGCCGCCGGTGTTCCTGCCCCACCGCCAGTCCAGCTGGATCGAGCTGGAGACCGGGGCCGACCTGCACGTCCGGCTGCTGCTGGCCGACGTGGACCTGCCCACGTCCACCACCCTGGAGCGGCTGGCCACCGGCTACCGGGTGGTGAAGGGCCGCAAGCCCGCCGCCGACCTGCACCCGGCCATGGCCGCCTCCTGGCCGCGGGGCGCCTCCTGGCCACCGGCCCCGGCGGTGGCCGCCGACCGGCTGCGGGTGCGGCGGCTGCGGCGGCTGGCCGCGGCCGCCATCTTCCTGGCCGGCCTGTTCGACCTGCTGGTGGCCGTCAGCCGGCCGGCGGCCAGCCACCTGCACCTGGTCCGCGCCTACGTGCCGCTGGGGGTGTCCCAGGCCGCCGGGGCCCTGGTGGCCCTGGCCGGCATCGCCCTGATGATGCTGGCCCGTGGGGTCCTGCGGGGGCAGTGGCGGGCCTGGATGGTGGCCGTCGGGCTGCTGGCCGCCACCCTGCTGCTGCACCTGGCCCACGGCGCCAACCTGGGTGGCCTGCTGCTCACCCTGCTGGTCCTGCTCCTGCTGCTGGCCGAGCGCGACCTGTTCCGGGCCACCGCCAACCCGTCGTCGGTGCGCTCCGCCGTCGTCACCCTGGTGGTCGGCGGCCTGGCCGCCGTCGGGGCGGCCACCTTGGCCATCGAGCTGAGCGGCAACGCCCGGCACGTGACGCTGCCGTCCTGGCCGACCGTCCTGGCCGCCGCCACCGAGCGGCTCATCGGCCTCCAGGTCATCGCCCTGCCCGACCGCATCGACGACTGGGTGTCGCCGAGCCTGCTGGGCGTGGGAATCGCCCTGGCGGTCATCGCCTTGTACCTCCTCACCCGGCCGGTCGTCGACCGCGGCCTGTCCTCCCGGCATCCCGCCTCGGGCCGCCGCGGCAAGCGCCTGGCCCAAGGGGGCGCCGAAGCCGCCCGGCGGGCCGCCGAGCTGCGGGCCCGGGACATCGTCCGCCGGCACGGCACCGGCACCCTCGACTACTTCGCCCTGCGCGACGACAAGCAGTGGTTCTTCCACCGCGACTCCCTGGTGGCCTACGCCGTGTACGGCGGCGTCTGCCTGGTGTCCCCCGACCCCATCGGGCCGCACAGCGAGCGCCAGCACGTCTGGGACGCCTTCCGGCGGCTGTGCGACCGGAACGGCTGGGGGGTCGGCGTGATGGCGGCGGCCGAGGAGTGGCTCCCCGAGTACCGGGACAGCGGGATGCGGCACGTCTACATCGGCGACGAGGCCGTCGTCGACCTGCGGCGGTTCTCGCTGCAGGGCGGCAAGATGAAGGGGCTGCGCCAGGCCGTCAACCGGGTGGCCCGGTACGGGTACACCGTGCAGTTCCTCGACCCCGCCCAGGTGACCCCCGAGGTCGGCCGGCCCCTGGTGGACCTCATGGGCCGCAACCGCCGCGGCGACCAGGAGCGCGGGTTCTCCATGATGCTGGGCCGCCTCTTCGACCCCCGGGACGCCGGCCTCCTGCTGACCGTCGTCTACGGCCCCGACGGCCAGCCGGCCGCCATGTGCCAGTTCGTCCCCTCCGCCGCCATCCGCGGCTACTCCCTGGACCTCATGCGCCGGGACCCCGGCGAGCACCCCAACGGCCTCTTGGACTTCGCCCTCTGCTCCACCATCGACCACCTCCGCGACCGCGGCCAGCACGGCCTCAGCCTCAACTTCGCCGCCATGCGGTCCACCCTGGACGGCGAGAGCGGCGACGGCCTCACCCAGCGGGTCGAGCGGTGGGCGCTGCGGCGGATGTCCGGGGTGCTGCCCATCGAGTCCCTCTGGCGGTTCAACGCCAAGTACGACCCCGACTGGCTGCCCCGGTACGTCGTCTACGACTCCGCCGAGCTGTTCGCCCCGACCCTCGTCTCGATCTTCCGGGCCGAGTCCCTGAGCGAGGTGCCGGTCGTCGGCCGCTTCCTGGCCCCGTCCGCCGGCCGGCGCACCGGCCCGGTGGTCCCCGAGGCCATCACCGGCTCCTCGGACTGACCGGCTGTCGGCACCGGCCGTCAGCGCGCCCGGGGCGGCACCGTAGCGAGGCGAGCCTCGGACCCCGGATTAGACAACAGATTTTCCCTACGCCCTGCGTATTCCCCAGCTGAGGCTTGCTTTCCCCGAAGCGGTGGTATGACCGTGACCAGGACATAAACCAGTCTGCGGGTGAACACCGTTCGGTCGGAGAACGCCGATGCCGGAAGCGCCGAGGACGACGGACGACAGCTGGCACCCGCTGCTGAAACCATGCCGCCACTCAGCCATAACTTTTGACCGGCGTGGCTGGCGACGGGTCCTCGGGCGATCCGTAGTCGTCGGCGGGCTCGGGGCGGCACTCCTTCTCGGTCTCAGTGCCTGGTCCGCCGGGGCCACAGGCCATGCGGCGCCCCCGGGACCAGCCGCCTCGGCGACAGGGGCCGGGTCACCCTGCCCGGCACCGGCCACCCAGCCGTCGGTCGGGGAGCCGCCCGGATCGACGCCAACCGCCTCCCGTACCAGGACGAGCATCACGGGACCGGTCGGGTCGGACACGACAGTCGCCATCGTCGTCCCATCAGTGGCCGTGATTCTCCTGGATGCCGCCAATGCCCCGATCGCCGTCGAGACCAACAACGGTCAGCCCCCCTCGTGCGGCGACCTGTTCTTCGTCACCTCGAGCACCTCGGGCGGGCATCCCCAACCGGGAGACCAGGCGCAGGAGGACGCGGTCCTCCAGCTGCCGTCCTCGCCCGCCGGGACCTGGCGACCCGGCTGGAACCCGCTCCCGTGAGGCCGAGGCCGCCCACGACCGTCGGTACGGTGGCGGCCCCTGGGGGCGGGTCAGCCCCCGACGGGTACCGGCTCCTCTGAGGCGGACGGAGGCTCGGCGGGCTCCGGGCCAGTCGAGGTCGACGACGTCCCGCGGCGTCCGGCGTTCCACCACAGCGCCCACCAGGTGAGGACGATCCAGACACCGGCGCCGGCCAGTATCCCCACGGCCACGCCGCCCGACCACTTGGACAGCCCGGCCATGACGGTGGCCACCACTCCGGCCAGCAGCAGGACGGCGATCACCAGCTCGTAGCGCAGGATCCGTCGAGCCGTCACGGGCCGGTCGAGGTGGCGGGTGAGCGCCAGGCCCACCACGGCGGCAACCACTCCCACGCCGCCGACGACGGCCAGCACCACCGGACGGGAAAGGAACCCGGCGGCGACGACCACGGCGATCATCACGACCGAGCCGATCACCTGGCCGGCCGTCCCCGCCGAGGTGCGCGCCTTCGCCACCGCCTGGACCGGTACCTGCCGCCGGGCCCGGCGCCGGGCGGCCAGCAACAACAGGGCCAGGTAGACGGGCAGCACCAGGATCCACCACGGTGAGACCACCAGGACCTCGGTGCTCACCTCCTTCTGGACGATCACCGACGGATTGGGGTGGTAGGACACGAAGGCGTCGATGTGGGCCACCCCGAGGCCCAGCGACGAAGGACTCCAAGCGATCGGGAAGTCCCGGTACCGGCCCGGGAAGTACAGGGCCACTGTGGTCCGTATGTCGTTTGTCTGGCCTTTGGTGTGCCCCTCGAAGACCACCTTCCCGAAGGGGGTCTGGGTGCCCGTGACCTCGTTGTAGGCGTAGAAGGACGACGGTGAGTCGTCGAGGACCCGGAGCGTGGTGTGCCCGGCCGTACCGAGCTGCACCTGGGGAAGGCCGGGGAAGTGGAAGACGTCCGACGGGCCGGAAACTGTCGTCGACCGGACGAAGGTCGGCTTGACGCTCGCCTTGGTCCGGCCGGGGACCTGGAAAGTCACCAGGGCGTCGATCTCCTGCTGGATGTGGATGTTGCCTGTCGCCTTGGGCGCCTTCGGTCGCACGATGGCCGGGATCAGGTAGACCCCCGCCGACAGGTTGGCCGGGGTGGTGACGGTGACCGTGATCGGGGTGGTGGTGTCGGGCTGCGCCGTGAACGAGCTGGGTGCGTACGTGATTGTCGGGAAGCGGGGGTCGGCGCCCGGCCGCACCCCGAGGCTTCCGTTGTCGCCGGGTACGGCGGTGCCCGGGAGGATGGAGACGGGGACGACCTGAGAGGTTTCGTTGCTGACCCAGAAGGTGCCCTGGGTCGTCTTGCCCGGCACCGCATCGATGGGCGATGTGGTGGGCTCCCAGGACACGGTCACCCCGACCCCGGCGCTGGTCACGCCGGGCGGGAGGGTGCTGGTCGCGGCCGCTCCGGCGGAAGGACCGAAGGTCGCCAAAGCCGCCAGTCCGGCGACCAGGGCGACGCCCCCCACCGCGAGGCGACCGGACAGTCCTCGTCCGGCTGCCGGCATGCTCAGCACGCAGACGTTCCTGTGTAGGTCGGGATGATGGCGTACGTGATCGTGCCAGTGTAGGTGCCGGCGGGTTGCGTGATCGAGACCTGGACGGCGTTGGTGACGGTGACCGTGTCAGTACCCGAGCCGGTGGCGGCCGTGGCGTTCCAGATGCTCTGGGCACTGGTGCCGTACCCGACATAGGGCGCCGAAGAGCCGTACGGGGAGCACAGGGCGGCCCCGGAGCTGCCGGACCCCAGAAGGGAGGCGCTGGCGTAGAACTGGTTGGTCGGCCGGAGGGTGCTGCCGCTCGTGGACGCCTCGGGAAATGTCGACCCACCGCCGACCCGGGTGAGGGCCGACGCCTGCGCCCGGACCCGGTAGCCACCGGCCGCGTTGGTCTGCACGGACAGGGCCACGGAAGCCGTCGAGGGTGCGCCGGCCCCCGGGATGGCCAGCAAGGTGACGGTGGTGGAGCCGGAGGCCCCGACGGTGCAGTTCGCCGGGGCGCTGGCACAGGCGTTGGTGAACGTCAGCTTCTTGGGCGTCGGAGCGACGGCGGTGATGGTGACGCCCGACGTAGTCCCCGTGTCGATGGATGTGGCGCCCCGGCCGGTGGTGATGGTCGAGGTGTACGTGCCCGCTGTCGGGGTGTTCTTCAGGCCGTTCACGTGGATCGTGACCCTCGTGCCGCTGGCGATGGACGAGGGTGTGGTCACGGTGTAGGTGAGGACGTTTGTGGCCAGGGCGATGGCGCCGCTGCCGATCCCGGTCACGGTCCCCAGGCTGAGGGTGGTGGTGGACGTGTGGACCGGCACGGTCATCGTCACCTTGCCCACGATCGAGGTCGAGGCCGTGGTGAAGGCGTAGGTGTAGCTGGCCGCTGTCCCGGCGGTGCTGTTCGAGGTGGACCATGTCGGCGAGCCCAGAGTGCCGCCCACGAGGTTGACGGCTGAGGTGATCCCCGAGTCGACGCCGGCGCCCGAGTGCTTGGTGGCGATGGAAGAGGTGTAGCTGCCCGGCGCCGAGGTGTTCTTCA
>CAYVPF010000174.1:0-6653 GCA_964453355.1 uncultured Acidimicrobiaceae bacterium
TTGTGCCTGCCCAGTGGGCGAAGTCCACGACCACGATCACCCCGTTGGTGGTGCTGCAGTCACCAATGGCCTCGGCACCGGCCGGTGAGGCCATGACCATGAGAGGGACCGCCGTCCCTGCCGCTCCCATCCCGATGGCAGCCAACGCCAGTGCCCCACCCACCGGCCACCGTCGGGCGCGCCCTCCGGGCCCCCTGGGTGACCATCGGCGGCGCTGGGCCATTCGTGCTCGCTTCCCGGGCCACGACCCGGGGCCGCTGCGCCGGGCGGCCAGGGCCTCGAGCCCCGGTCCTGTGTCTCGACGGCTGGGAGCTCCCTCACCGATCAGGTACTCCGGCTCACGGCCGCCTTTCGGCTCGCCGTCTACGGTTGCGGACCAGCGCCGGATTCGGACCGGCTTCCCCTACGCGGTGGCGTCACACGTCGGTGACTGCGCTGGTCACGGTACCACGGCGGTGGCCGCGGCCACCTCCCGACAGCCTCCGGTGGTGGGGGTCGACGACCGGTCGGTGCGGGATGATGGGGCGGTGAAGATCGTTTCCCTGCTGCCGTCGGCCACCGAGATCGTGTTCGCCCTGGGCCTGGCCGACCAGCTTGCCGGGAGGAGCTTCGAGTGCGAGTACCCACCGGCGGCCTTGGCCGTGCCGGTGGTCTCGGGGACGGCCCTGCCGGTGGAACTGTCGCTGACCGCAGCCCAGGTCGACGCCGAGGTGAGCGCCCGGGTGGCCGCCGGCGAGTCGATCTACACCCTGGACGACGTCGGTATCCGGGCGATCAACCCTGACGTGATCCTGGCCCAGGACCTCTGCCGGGTCTGCGCCGTCCCTTCCGGGGCAGTGGAAGACGCCCTGGAAGTGATCGGCTGCCAGGCCGAGGTGGTCTCCCTCGACCCGGGCCGGCTGGACGAGGTCATCGACTGCGTCGGCCAGGTCGGCCGGGCCACCGGGGCCGAAGCGGCCGCGGTGGTGCTCATGGCCGACCTGCGGTCGAGGGTGGCCGCCGTCCGGCGACGGGTGGCCGGTCGCTCCCGGCCGCGGGTGTTCGTGCTGGAGTGGCCAGAGCCCCCCTTCAATGCCGGCCACTGGGTTCCCGACATGGTGGAGGCGGCCGGCGGGCTACCGGTACTGGCCACCCCCGGGGCCCGGTCGCGCCGGCTTTCCTGGGACGAGATCGCCGCCGAGACCATCGACGTCACGATCTTCAGTCCCTGCGGCTTCGACCTGGACGGCGCCGTGGCGCAGGCGGCGTCGTTCCTCGACCGGCCGGAGGTGGCGGCCATGGGCCGGGTGGTGGCCGTCGACGCCAACGCCCACTTCTCCTGCCCGGGGCCCCGGGTGGTCGACGGCGTCGAGCTGCTGGCGGACCTGCTCCACCCCGAACGGCCCGGCACGGTACCGGCCGGAGCTGCCCTCCTGCGCTGACCGCCGGCTACCGGGCTCCGACTACTGGGCGACGGTGACGGGCACGACGTCGGTAAAGGCGAAGCCGTCACGCTCCACGGTCACACCGATGCTGACGCCAAGTGGGTGGTCGAAGTCGGGCCCGTCCACCACCACGGTGTGGAACTCGCCGTTCTCGCCGCAGGGGTCGGCTCCAGGCGGGAGGTCGGCGAGCAACTCGTCGTCGTACCAACGACCGGCCAGCTCCCGCGGCACCTGGTTGAGGTCGACACAGGTGACCACCGCCCGGAAGCCGAGCGCCTGGAGGCGGCCGGCCAGGACGTCGGTCGGCTGTTGCCACAGCGGGAAGACCGGCGTGATGCCCGAACCTTGCAGCATCTCCTCGCGGTAACGGCGGACGTCCTCCAAGAACAGGTCGCCGAACACCATCGCTTCCACTCCCCCGGCCCGGGCCTCGGCCACCGCCCCGCCCATGAGCTCCTGGTAGGCGTCGTTCGTACATGGCCAGGGCAGCTCGACGACGTGGAGTGGAAGCCCCAGCGCCTCCGCCTGGGCCTGAAGAAGGCTGCGACGCACGCCGTGCATCGCCACCCGGTCGGCCACAGCGTTCACCGTGGTGAGGAGGCCCACCACCTCCACGTCACCGGCCGCCCTGGCCTCGTGGAGGGCCAAGGCGCTGTCCTTGCCGCTCGACCAGCTCATCCACGCTCGCCGCGGCCCTCCCTGTGGCGACGCAGGGTCGGCGATCACTCAGGTCGGCCGGGCTGGACTGGCGGCGATGCCCACCACCGGCTTGTTGAGCGTCCTACCGCCTTCGGAGCCGTAGAACCCGGCGTCGCCGAAGTTGAAGATCCCGCCGTCGCTGGCCACCTCCCAGTAGCCCAGGCCGTCGGGGGTGGACGCGAGGCCGACGATCGGCTGGTTCAGCGTCTTGCCGCCCATCGAGCCGAAGAAGCCGGCGTCGCCGAAGGCGAACAGGCCGCCGTCCGATGCCACCTCCCAGTAGCCGAGACCGTCGGGGGTGGCGGCAATGCCGACCACCGGCTTGTTGAGCGTCTTGCCACCCTCGGAGCCGTAGAACTGGGCGTCACCGAAGGCGAACAGACCGCCGTCGCTGGCCACCTCCCAGTAGCCCTTGCCGTCAGGAGTGGAAGCGAGGCCGACGATGGGCTGGTTCAGCGTCTTGCCGCCCATCGAGCCGTAGAAGCCAGCGTCACCAAAGTTGAAGATCCCGCCGTCGCTTGCCACCTCCCAGTAGCCGAGACCGTCGGGGGTGGCGGCAATGCCGACCACCGGCTTGTTGAGCGTCTTGCCACCCTCGGAGCCGTAGAACTGGGCGTCACCGAAGGCGAACAGACCGCCGTCGCTGGCCACCTCCCAGTAGCCCTTGCCGTCAGGAGTGGAAGCGAGGCCGACGATGGGCTGGTTCAGCGTCTTGCCGCCCATGGAGCCGTAGTAGCCGGCACTGCCGAAGTTGAACAGCCCACCGTCGCTGGCCACCTCGGAGTAGCCGGCCCCCGAGGGACCGAAGGGGATGGCGAGGTTGGCCAGGGCCGGGGCCGCTTCGTAGGTGGCGAGGAGACTCGGCGCTGTTGTGGTCCCCGGGAAGGTGAAGGCGCCGGCATTCGCCCCCGAGGCCAGCTGGAAAGAGAGCAGCGCCGAGACCGGGGTGGCCGTGCCCTTGGTCACCGAGGCGGCCGTCGGCGAGGTCCCGAGGGCGACGAGGGCCTGGACGACCAATCCGGTGGATGTGGGCTGGGTTGTCTGCGGCGCTGTGGCGGCATTGGGGAAGTACGACCAACCGCCGTCGGCATCCTGGGCCGCGGTGAAGAACGCCAGCGCGCTGGTCGAAGCGGCTGAGCCCAGCGCGCTCTGGGCGACCAGCCCTTCGACGGCCAACGCCGTCGAGTTGGTGTCCGGGCCCTCGAATGTCGCTGGCGTGCCGCTGCAGGCGTTCAGGGCCTGGTCGGGAAGGCTCCACCCACCATCGGCACACTGCTCTGTCGCCAACCAGCTGACGGCCGAGGCGATCGGCGCGGTGCCCTGGACGCCGGCCGCGGCCAGGGCGGCCAGGGCCAGACCCTGGTCGTAGGTGCCGGCCTGGTATGTGGCGAGCTGTGTCTCAGTGCCGAAGAGGCCGGCGTCGGCGCCGCTGGTCTGCTCGGTGGCCAGCAGCCGGGCGACCAGGTCCGTGCCGCCGAAGCTGTGCGGATCCACGCCGAGGGCCTCGCTGTCGAGGATCAAGAGGGCCAGCTGGCCCGGGCCGTCGGCGCCGTCGACTGTCACGTAGGCGTCCACGTTCGCCTCGAGGTAGCCGAGGGCCCCCCGGGCGGCCGGCAGGTCGACGTTGGCGGCGGCGAGCGCCAGCACGGCCTGGGCGGTGCCCGAAAGTGTGGGCTTGCTCGAACCAGGTGTGGTGGGGATGAAGCCCTGGGCGTTGATCTGGCCGCCCAGCCACTGGGCGGCGGACCGGGCGGCGGGCAGCTGTGGGAGCTGTGGGGAAGCGGTCGCCGCCCCGGCCGTGCCTCCGGCGGCGGCGGCGGTTCCGATAAGCAGCGCCAGAGGGACCGCCATGGTGGCGGCGATGAAGCGGCGGGCGTGGGTCATGGTCTCTCGCTTCCCGGCCAGACCCCGGGGTGCCACACCCGGATCGGGTGGAGAACCGCCGAGCCCCGTCCGTGTGTCTCGACGATGGAGCTCCGCCAGCACCCAGGTATCCCGGCTCACGGTGGGCTCTCGAACCCACCGTCCACGGTTGCGGACCAGCGCCGGCATCTGACCGGCTTCCCCTGTGTAATGGCACCGGCCGCCTTGGCGACCGGCGTCGGTACGGTAGCACGGCGCCTCCTGCACCACCTCTGGGGCCCGCCCTGCCGACCGCGAAGAAGATGTTGACGCCCGGAGCCCGGACCACTACGAGGTGTTTGCTGATGCATACAGTTCGCAGTACGGTGATCGGGGGGTCGGGGACCTCCAGGCAGCCCGTCGACACCGTGACCCGTCGACACCGTGAAGGGAGCTCCATCAGATGGCGACGGCCGCGGTAGTCCCCGCTCACGGCAAGCTCCGGCAGTTCCGGGACTCGCTGAGTCCCACCGACTGGCGGCGGACCAAGGGAATGTTCGCCGTCATCCTCCTGCTGCACATCCTCGGCTTCGGGATCTTCATCGCCTTCGTGGTCCCGGCCCACTACAAGGGCCTGGGCATCGGCGTCAGCCTGACCGCCTACACCCTGGGGCTCCGTCACGCCTTCGACGCCGATCACATCTCGGCCATCGACAACACCACCCGCAAGCTGATGAACGAACGAAGGGACGTCGAGGGGGCGAAGCGCCCGCTCAGCGTGGGGTACTACTTCTCGCTCGGCCACTCGACCATCGTCATCGTCATCGGCGCCGGCCTGGTCATCGCCGAGAAGGCCGTCTACGGCGCCGTGTCCACCAACGGCTCGGGCCTGGAGCAGTTCGGCGGGGTCTTCGGCACCATCGTCTCGGCCTCGTTCCTGTACCTGATCGCCTTGTTGAACGTCGTCATCCTGGCCGGCATCATCAAAGTGTTCCGGGCCATGCGCCGGGGCACCTACGACGAGGCCGAGCTGGAACGCCAACTGCAGAACCGGGGCCTCATGTACCGGTTCTTCGGCAAGTGGATGAAGTCGATCACCAAGGAGTGGCAGATGTACCCGGTCGGGGTCGTCTTCGGCATGGGCTTCGACACCGCCACCGAAGTCGCCCTGCTGGCCACCACCGCCCTGCTGGCCTCCCAGGCCCTGCCCTGGTACTCCATCATGTGCCTGCCGGTCCTGTTCACCGCCGGCATGTCCCTCATGGACACCCTGGACGGGTGCTTCATGAACGTGGCCTACGGGTGGGCGTTCTTCAACCCGGTCCGCAAGGTCTATTACAACCTGGCCATCACCGGGCTCTCGGTGGCGATCTGCTTCTTCATCGGCACCATCGAGGTGTTGGGCCTCCTGCCGATGGAGCTCCACATCCACGGCTCCTTCTGGGACTTCATGGCCAACTTCAACATCAACAGCGCCGGGTTCGTGATCGTCGGCATGTTCGTCCTGACCTGGACCGGCGCGCTCTTGATCTGGAAGTACGGCCACATCGAGGAGAAGTGGAGCGCACGGCTCAAGGTTGCTGAAGGAGTCTCGGCCACCTGAGCACCGACCCGGCCGTGGGTCAGGCGGAGCGGGTCTCCCCGGCCGGTGCCGTGTGGTCGGCTTCGGTGGCCAGCCACGCCGTCCGGCGGGCTCGGGCCAGCTCGGCGAACAGGGCCACCGCGCCCCGGCCGTCGGCGGCCCGGGCACTGGCGCCGGTCAGCTCGACGGCTGTCCGGTCGACGGCGGCCTGTCCGCCGAGGACGACCGGGATCGACCCGTCGACGGCGTGCACCGCGTCCACCACGCTGCGGACCGCCCCCAGATTGGTGGTGGTCGTCACGCCGACACCGACGGCGATCAGGCGGTAGGCGTCGGCGGCGGCCCCGGCGAAGGCCTCGGGTGGCACGTTGGCGCCGAGCTCCAGGCAGGTGAAACCCTCCAGCCGCACCAGGTCGGCCACCACGGCGATGGCCAGGGTGTGGTACTCGCCGAGCGGGGCCCCGAACACCACCGTGCCCCTGCTCCGGCCCGAGCGCCGGAACCTGGCCCCGAGCCGAGCCACCAGGCGAGCCGCCGTCGCCGTGGCCAGGTACTCCTGCGCCATCGGGGCGTCGGGCTGTTCGGACCGGCTGCTGACGTCGTTGATGGCCCCGACCAACAGGTCGAGGTAGCAGTCCACGGGGGTGTGGCCGGCGGCCAGCGCCTGTTCCAGGACCCGCCAGGCCGCGGTCTCGTCCCCCCGGACCAGGGTCTGTCGGAGCCGATCTCGCCAGTCGGCCGTCGGATCGGGCGGCCCCATCCCCTGGTCACTGTCGGGGCCGCCCCGGGCGGTGACCAGGGCGGCGAAGGCGGCGAGCTCCCCGGCGTCGACCACCCAGCCGGTGCCGACCCGGCGGGCCGGCAGGCGGCCGGTCCGGACATACCGGTAGACGGTCATGTAGTGGACGTCGAGCACCGCCGCGGCCTGCTTCAGGTTCAGCGCCGTCGCCGGGGGGCCGGGCTCGGAGGCCCGCTCGATGCCCATCGGCCGACGGTAGTACACGGCGTCCGACGACCCGGGCTGGCCGCTTAGCACCCAATCGGTTCTGTTGACATCGTGGTAGTTACAGGCGTGTAATCACTGGAGTAACAACATCTTGGGCTCC
>CAYVPF010000175.1:0-6617 GCA_964453355.1 uncultured Acidimicrobiaceae bacterium
CGGGGCCGTCGCCGAGGGCGGCGAAGTACTCGTCCTCCACCCCCACCACGGCTCGGCCGCGGACGGCCAGGTGGCGACGGCGGGCCAGGCCCTGGGGGTCGAGGCCGGTGGCCCGGTAGAAGGGCTCGGCCACCGGCGCCCGCCAATCGACGACGAGCGGGTCGTGGTCGGTACCGGACACGGCCAGCCGGCCGATGTGGAAGGCCTCCCCGTCGACCTGGCCGGGCTCCGGCAGGCGGTCGATGCGGCCGAAGCACAGGGCCTGGTCACCGATGTCCAGCTGGGCCAGCCGGGCCAGGCTGGTCCGGACGACGATGTCGCGCTCGGTCCGGGACTGGAAGGTGCCGCCGCGACCGAGGTCGAGCACGGACTGCAGCATGCGGTTGGCATCGGCTCGCATGGCCTCGAGCCCCAGGTATGCCTGGTCGAGGAAGCGTTGCTCGTCCTCGAGATCCCGTTGTGCGGTCAAGCCTCGGTTCCTTCCGCGCCAGGGGCCTCTGGCGAACGTACGAGTTTACTGGCCCCGGCCCGAGGGCGGCACCGTCGGGCTGAGCCGCCCGGTCGGGTGGCCGGGGGGCCGGGTGGGCACCGGCGGTCCGGCGGTCCGGCGGTCCGGCCTCGTCCATGCGGCGTTTGCTACGAACGCGCCGGCGACGGTTTGTGCGCATATCCGCTCTAAAACTCGCGCCTGCGCGAGAAACAGAGAAGCTCGATGCCGATCCCGGCGGTGCCGCCTGCGATGATCTGCAGCGGACCGAACATGGATCAGCCGAAGGAGACCCAGATGCCGAGACCCCCGGACGACGGCCCGTTCCTGCGGGCCTGCCGCCGGGAGCCGGTGCCGCACACCCCGGTGTGGTTCATGCGCCAGGCCGGCCGGGCGCTGCCGGAGTACCGGGCTGCTCGCGGCGAGGGCAGCATCCTCTCGGCCTTCGCCGACCCGGCATTGGCCGCCGAGCTGACGATGCAGCCGGTGCACCGGTACGGGGTGGACGCCGCCATCTTGTTCTCCGACATCGTCGTCCCGGTGCACGCCGTGGGCTTCGGGGTGGAGGTGGTGCCGGGTCGGGGGCCGGTGATGGCGGAGCCTTTCCGGAGTGCCACCGACCTCGGGCGGCTGCGGCCGCTGGAGCCGGAGGTCGACGTGCCGTACGTCACCGAGGCCGTCCGGCTGGTGGCGGCCGAGCTGGCCGGGTCGGCCGTGGCCCTGATCGGGTTCGCCGGGGCGCCGTTCACGGTGGCCAGCTACCTGATCGAGGGCGGCCCGTCGCGGACGTTCGCCAAGGTGAAGACCTTGATGCACGCCGACCCGGGCACCTGGGCGGCCCTGCTGGACCGGCTGGCGGACATGGCGGTGGCGTTCCTGACCGCCCAGGTGGCCGCCGGGGCCCAGGCGGTGCAGCTGTTCGACAGCTGGGCCGGCTGCCTGTCCCCGGCCGAGTACCAACGGTCGGTGCTGCCGGCCACCCGCCGGGTCTTGGCGGAGGTGGCCCGGCTGGGGGTGCCCACGATCCTCTTCGGGGTGGGCGCCGGCGAGCTGCTGCCCCTCATGGCCACGGACGGGTCCGACGTGGTGGGCGTCGACTGGCGGGTGCCCCTTGACGAAGCCCGGCGGCGGGTGGGCCCGGACCGGGCGGTGCAGGGCAACCTGGACCCGGCCGTCTGCCTGGCCCCGTGGTCGGTGGTCGAGGCCGAGGCCCGGCAGGTGCTGCAGGCGGCCGGGGACCAGCCCGGCCACATCTTCAACCTGGGCCACGGGGTGCTGCCGGAGACCGATCCCGGCATCTTGACGGCGGTGACCGCCCTGGTCCACGCCGAGGGCCGGGCCGGTGTCACCGGAACCGGGGCCACGGGGTGACCGCCGGCGCGCCGGCCGGCCGGACCGGGGTGCTGGTCATGGCCCACGGGACCCCGGCGACGCCGGAGGAGATCGAGCCGTTCTACACCCGCATCCGCCGGGGCCGGCCGCCGACGCCGGAGCAGCTGGCCGACCTGCGGCGGCGGTACGACGCCATCGGCGGCACGTCGCCGCTGGCCGCCCGCACGGCGGCGCAGGTGGCCGGGGTGGCCGCCCGGCTCGAGACGGCACGGCCCGGGGCGTTCGCCGTCCGGTACGGGGCCAAGCACACCGCACCGTTCATCGAGGACGCCGTCGCCGACCTGGTGGCCGACGGGGTGGACCGGGTGGTGGGTCTGGTGCTGACGCCGCACCGGTCGTCGATGGGTTCCGGGGAGTACCTGGACCGGGCGGCGGCGGCCCTGGAACGGCTGGCCCCGGGGCTGCCGTTCATCCCGGTGCCGCAGTGGTACGACGCCCCGGGGTTCGCCGACCTGATGGCCGGCCGGGTGCTGGCCGCCCTGTCGTCGCTGCCACCGGCCGCCGGCGACTGGGCCGCCGATGACCGGGCTGGTGGTGACCGGCTGGTGGTGTTCACCGCCCATTCCCTGCCGGAGCGGGTGGTGGCGGCCGGGGACCCGTACCCCGAACAGCTGGCGTCGTCGGCCCGGGCGGTGGCCGACCGGGCCGGGCTCGGCGAGGCCGGTCCGAGGGACGGGGGCGTCCGCTGGCAGGTGGCCTGGCAGAGTGCCGGCCGCACCCCGGACCCGTGGCTCGGGCCGGACATCTTGGCGGTCATCCGGGAGTTGCCGGCCGAGGGGACCGGGGCCGTGGTGGTCTGCCCCATCGGTTTCGTGGCGGACCACCTGGAGGTGCTGTTCGACCTGGACGTCGAAGCCCGGGGGGTGGCCGAGGCGGCCGGTGTGGCCTTCGCCCGGACCGCCTCCTTGAACGACGACGCCGGGTTCTTGGACCTGCTGGCGGAGGTAGTGCTGCGGGCGGCCGACGCCGATACCCGGCCGCCGGTCGGCCCGTCCGGCGGCCGTCGGCCGCGGCCGACGGTGGTGGTGGTCGGCGGCGGTGTGGCCGGGCTGGCGGCCGCCTGGGAGCTGACCGGCGGCGTGGCCGGCCCCGGGCCGGGCAGCCCGGACGTGGTGGTCCTGGAGGCCGACGCCACCGTCGGCGGCAAGGTGCGGTCGGCACCGTTCGGCGACCGGCCGGTGGACCTCGGCCCCGACGGGTTCCTGGGACGGCGACCGGAGGCGGCGGCGCTGTGCCGCGAGGTGGGGCTGGGCGACGACCTGCGGCCGATCGGGGCCTCCGGGGCGGCCGTGTGGGTGAACGGCCGGCGGCACACCCTGCCCGCCGGCCAGGCCATGGGGGTGCCCACCCGGTTCCTGCCGGTGGCCCGGTCGGGGATCCTGGGTTTCGCCGGCAACCTGCGGCTGCTGCTGGACGTCCTGGCTCCCCGCCCGGACCTGCGGGGACGGCTGGGTGACCGGGCCATCGGTCCGCTGGTGGCCAAGAAACTGGGCCGCCGGGTGGTGCAGCGGCTGGTGGACCCGCTGATCGGTGGCATCTACGCCGGCGGGGTGGACGACGTCAGTGCCGCCGCCGCCTACCCGCTGCTGCTGGCCGCCTCCGAGCGCCGGGGCAGCCTGATGCGGTCGCTCCGGCGGGCCCAGGCGGCCGAAGCGGCAGCGGCCCAGGAAAAGGCGGCCCAGCACCGAGCCGACGAGGCCAGGGCGGCCGATGCCGGCGAGGACCGGGCGGCGCTCCCGGCGGATCCGCCGCCGGCCTTCTGGTCGCTGGCCGCCGGGCTGGGGTCCCTCGTGGACCGGCTGGCCCAGGTGGTGGCCGGCCGCGGGGCCACGGTCCGCACCGGCTGCCCCGTGAGCCGTCTGGACCGCGGGGCGACGGGCCAACCGGCCTGGCGGCTGCAGACTCCCGACGGTCCGGTGGCCGCCGACGGGGTGGTGCTGGCGGTGCCGGCCGGCCCGGCCGCCGACCTGCTGGCCCCCCACGACGAGGACACGGCCACCCTGTTGCGGGGCATCGACTACGCCTCGATGGCCCTGGTGACCCTGGCCTATCCGGCCGAGGCCGTCCCGGACGGACTGGTCGGCACCGGCCTGCTGGTGCCCCGGGGCACCCCCCTCCCGCCGACCGTCACGCCAGCGGCGGCGCCCGACGGCCCAGCCGACCGGACCATGCTGGTGACGGCCTGCACGTACCTGTCGATCAAGTGGCCCCACCTGGCCCGGCCCGGGGAGCTCCTGCTGCGGGCCTCGGTGGGCCGGTTCGGAGACGACCGGTTCGCGGCGATGACCGACGAGCAGCTGGCGGCCCGGGTGGAGGCGGAGGTGCAGGCCCTGCTGGACCTGCCCGCCCCGCCGACGGCGCGGCGGGTGGTCCGCTGGGCCGACGGGCTGCCGCAGTACCGGGTGCACCACCTGCTGCGGGTGACCGGGATCGAGGCGGCGGCCAAGCGGCTGCCGGCGCTGGCGCTGGCCGGGGCGGCGTACCGGGGCGTCGGGGTGCCGGCCTGCTGGCCGCCATGGGCGTCCGCCCGGAACGGGCGGCCCCGGTTCCCTGATGGTCGACCGGGGGGACCGGCGCACCCGGAAGGTCGGCGCCGTCGTGGTCCCCGCCGCGGCGGCCGGCGTGGCCCTGGCCCTGTCCCTGCCGCCGTGGGGGTGGTGGCCGCTGGCCTTCGTCGGGGCGGCCCTCTTGTACTGGCGCCTGGCCGGCCGGGGTCTTCGGGCCCGGCTGCTGGCCGGCTGGGTGGCCGGGCTGGGCTGCTACGTCCCCGGCCTGTTCTGGGCCCGGGCGTTCAACTGGTACGGCGCCGTGGTGCTGATGGTGGTCGAAGCCCTTTCGATGGCGGTGGCCGCCGCCGCCGTGCCGCCGGTCCGGGGCCGCATCCCGGTGTTCGCCGGCGCCTTCACCCTGCTGGAGGCCGTGCGGATGACCTGGCCGTTCGGCGGCCTGCCCATCGGTGGGGTGTTCCTGGGCCAGGCCGGCGGCCCGCTGTTGGACACGGCCCGGCTGGGCGGCCCGCTACTCCTGACCGCCGCCGTCTGGCTCGGCGGCGCCGGGGTCGGCGAACTGGTCCCCCGACTGTGGGCGGCCGTCGCCAGTCGGGGTCAACCGGGGCCCGATGGCCGCCGGTGGCGGCCGGGGCCCGCCGGGGCGGCCGTCCTCACCAACCGGGCTGTCCTGGCCGCCGTGGTGGCCGTGATCGGCGTGGTGGCCGTCGGCGTCGGCGGCACCGTGGCCCCGGACGGCGGCCCGGCCGTCCGGTACCTGCGGGTGGCGGCCGTCCAGGGGGGCGGTCGCCGCGGGCTGTCGCAGGCCGAGGTGAGCCCGGCCACGGTGTACACCGCCCAGCTGGCGGCCACCTTCCTCATCCGTCGGGCCGACGGCGGCCGGCGGCCGCAGCTGGTGCTGTGGCCGGAAGACGTCATCTCGCTGATCGGGCCCCTGGCCGGCACGGCGCCGGCCGCCACCATGGCCGGGCTGGCCCGCCAGCTGCACGCCACCGTGGTGGCCGGGGTCACCGAGACGGTGTCGGCCACGGCGTTCCGCAACCTGGTGGTGGCCTGGGGCCCGGGAGGCCGGGTGGTGGGGACCTACGAGAAGGTCCACCGGGTGCCGTTCGGCGAGTACGTGCCGTACCGGGCCTTCTTCGCCCACTTCGCCAACCTCTCCGCCGTCCCCCTGGACGCCGTCCCGGGCCACGGCACCGGTCTGCTCCGGACCCCGGCGGCCCGACTCGGGGTGATGGTGTCCTACGAGGTGTTCTACGCCGACCGCGGCCGGTCGGCCGTCCGGGCCGGCGCCCAGCTGCTGGTGGTGCCGACCAACACCTCCTCGTACGCCACCAGCCAGGTCCCCAGCCAAGAGGTGGCCGCCGACCGGGTGCAGGCGGTGGAGGAGGGCCGGGACCTGGTGCAGGCGGCCCCGACCGGGTTCTCCACGGTGGTCGACAACCAGGGCGCCGTCCGGCAGCGCTCCGGCCTCGGCGACCGGCAGGTCCTGGTGGCCACCGTGGCCCTGCGGTCCGGCCACACCGTCTACGAGCAGCTGGGTGACCTGCCAACCCTGTTGCTGGCCACCCTCGGCGTGGCCGCCGGCTGGCTCCGGGCCGTCCTCCGGCGCCGCCCGCCGGCTTCCGGAGCGGGGCCGGCCCCCGGGGAGGCTCGGTCGTAGCTCAGTCGTAGTAGCCGGAGTGGATGTACACGCAGGGCACCCCTTCGGCCTCGAACATGGCGTGGTTTGACGGGTCGTCCTCCATGGCCAGCTGCAGGTCCAGGCCGTAGCCCCGGAGGTCCCGCACCACCCCCTGCTTGAACATGGTGACCTGGGCGTAGTCCCCCCGGTCCCGCATCACGAGCAGGTCCCAGCGCAGGCCGTGGTGGGCCAGCCACGCCAGGGTCTGGGGTTGCACCCGCAGCGGCCGGCCGGTCAGCAGCACCACGTGCAGCACCGGGTCCAGCAGCTGCACCAGCCGGGCGATCTCGTCGATGACCCGGTCCTCGCCGACGGCGTCGAAGAACGCCGCCCAGTCCCGGCGGCCCCGCTCCAAGAAGTGCTGCCGGTTGGTGGCGTCGGACAGCACCCCGTCGATGTCGAACACCACCGCCGGCCCGGGGGCCACCGGGCCGGCCCGCCAGCGCCAGTTGGGCGGCACCAGTGGCTGACCCATCCGGGCGAGCTTACCGGCGGCTGGGCATGCGACCATAGGAGTCTCCATGGCCGCCCCGCTCGACCTCGACGA
>CAYVPF010000176.1:0-6603 GCA_964453355.1 uncultured Acidimicrobiaceae bacterium
CCCAGATCAAGCGGGAGATTGACGACACCGACTCGGACTGGGACCGCGAGAAGCTGCAGGAGCGGCTGGCCAAGCTGGCCGGCGGCGTGGCCGTGGTCAAGGTCGGGGCGGCCACCGAGGTGGAGCTGAAGGAAAAGAAGCACCGCATCGAAGACGCCCTGTCGGCCACCCGGGCCGCCGTGGAAGAGGGCATCGTCGCCGGTGGTGGCACCGCCCTCATCCGCAGCCGCAAGGCCATCAACGAGCTGGTCGCCACCCTGGACGGCGACGAGGCGACCGGGGCCCGTATCGTGGCCCGGGCCGTCGAGGCACCGCTGCGCTGGATCGCCTTCAACGCCGGCCTGGAAGGTGCCGTGCTGATCGGCCAGGTCGAGGCGGCCAAGGGTGCCCACGGCCTGAACGCCGTCACCGGCGAGATCGAGGACCTGGTCAAGGCCGGCATCATCGACCCGGCCAAGGTCACCCGGTCGGCCCTGCAGAACGCCGCGTCCATCGCTGCGCTCCTGCTGACCACCGAGGCCCTCGTGGCCGACAAGCCCGAGAAGGCCGGTGGCGGCGACGCCGCGGCCGCCGCTGCTGCCATGGGTGGCATGGGCGGTATGGGTGGTATGGGCGGGATGATGTAGTCAGCCCTCCGGGACTGGCGGCACTGGAGCCGGGCCTTCGGGCCCGGCTCCGCCGCGTCTGGGCCGCCGCGTCTGGGCCGCCGCGTCACTGGCCGGCACCCCCGGGGGTGGCCGGGGGCATCGTTGGTACAGTTGGGCCGTGGCGGATGCCCGTCCTGAGGGCTTGCGGTGATCGACTTCGACGACCTGGTGGCCGCCAACCCCGACGGGAAGGTTCTGGGTTCGCGACCCGGCTCGCGGCTCAGCCGGTTCTGCTTCGACTCGCGACTGGTCGAGCCCGGCGACCTGTTCGTGGCCGTCCGCACCCAGAAGGGGGACGGGCACGACTTCGTCGACGACGCCTGCCGGCGGGGTGCCCACGCCGTCCTGGTCGACGACGGCTGGCCGCCCATCCCGCTCCCGGGCCCGGTCCCGGTGCTGGTGGTGCCGGACACGGCGTTGGCCATGGAGCGCTACGGCGCCTTCGTCGTCCGGGCGTGGGGGCCCCGGGTGGTGGCGGTCACCGGGACGGTGGGCAAAACGACGACCAAGGAGCTGATCGCCGAGGTCCTGAGCCGGAAGTTCTCGGTGTTCCGGACCCCGGGCAACTTCAGCGGACGGTACGGGCTGGCCGTGGCCCTCGGCGGGCTCCGGCCCGAGCACGAGATCGCCGTGGTCGAGATGGCCACCGGCCATTTCGGGGAGATCGCCGCCATGTGCGCCATCGCCCCGCCCGAGGTCGGGGTGGTGACGGCCGTCGGGGCCGCCCACCTGCTGTCGTTCGAGGACCTGGACGGGGTGGCCCGGGAGAAGGGGACCCTGGTGGACCGGCTCCCGGTCACCGGGCTGGCCGTCCTCAACGGTGACGACCCCCGGGTGCTGGCCATGGCCCGGTCGTCGGCGGCGCCGGTCGAGACCTTCGGGGCGTCGCCCGGCGTCGACTGCCGGGCCGAGGACATCGAGGTGACCCCGACCGGCACCAACTGGGTGGCCCACGTCAGGTCGTGGTCGGCCCCGGTCGCCATGCCGTGGCTGGGGAAGCACAACGCCCAGGCCGCGCTGGCCGCCCTGGCCGTGGCCGGGCACTTCGGCATCGAGCCGGACGAGGTGGTCGACACGGTCCGGTGCCTGCCCCCCGTCCCCGGCCGGTTGCGGCCGCTGGCCGGGGTCGGCGGCAGCCGGATCCTGGACGACACCTACAACGCCGCCCCCCTGTCCGTGCTGGCCGGCCTGGACACCCTGGCGGCGCTGCCGGCCGGCCGCCGGGTGGCCGTGCTGGGCGACATGGCCGAGCTGGGGCAGGCCAGTGAAGCCTTCCACCGGGAAGTGGGCCGGCGGGCGGCCGAGGTCGTCGACTTCCTGGTCACCAGGGGCAACGCCGCCGCCTGGATCGCCGACGAGGCCCGACGGTGCGGGCTGGCACCCGACCGGGTGGCGGTCACCTTCACCCACGAGGACGCGGCGGCGACCACGGCGGCGCAGCTCGGGCCCGGAGTGGTCGTCCTGGTGAAGGGCAGCGCGCCGTCCCGGATGGAGCTGGTGGTCCGCCACCTGCTGGCCGACCCGGCGTCGGCCGACGAGGTGCTGGTGCGGCAGGACGCGGCGTGGCGGAGCATCACCGTCGTGCAGCCCGACCGACCCACCTGGCTGGAGGTCGACCTGACGGCCATCGGCCACAACGTCCGCCAGTTGGCCGCCAAGGCCGGCGGGGCCGAGGTCATGGTGATCCTGAAGGCCGACGCCTACGGGCACGGCGCCGTACCGGTCGGCCACACGGCCCTGCGCAACGGCGCTTCCCAGTGCGGGGTGGCCTGCGTGCCGGAGGGCCGGGTCCTCCGGGAGTCGGGCATCGACGCCCCCATCCTGGTGCTCGGCTACACCCCCGGCTGGCAGGCCAGGGAGGCCGTCGGCCTCGACCTGGCCCTCAGCGTCTTCGATCCCGACACCGCCGTGGCCTACAGCCAGGCCGCCCAGGCTCTGGACCGGACCGTGCCGGTGCACGTCAAGGTGGACACCGGCATGCACCGGCTCGGCGTCGACCACCGCCAGGCCGTGGACTTCGTCGCCCACGTGGCGGCGCTGCCCGGCCTCCGGGTCGCCGGCCTGTTCACCCACTTCGCCATGGCCGACGACCTCGGTCCCGAGGGCCAGGCGACCACCGACCTCCAGCTGGCCCGGTTCCGCCAGGTCCTGGACCAGCTGGACCGCCGGGGGCTCCGGCCGCCGGTGGTCCACGCCGCCAACAGCGCCGCCCTCCTCACCCGGGATGACGTCAGCTTCGACCTGGTGCGGCCGGGCATCGCCGTCTACGGGCTGCCCCCGGACCCGGCCATCGCCGTCCCCGACCTCCGGCCGGCCCTGGCCTGGAAGTCCCAGGTGGCCCAGGTCCGCGAGGTGGCCGCCGGCGACGGCGTCGGCTACGGCCACGTCTGGGCGCCGGACCAGCCCAGCCGGGTGGCCACCGTCCCGGTGGGGTACGCCGACGGGTTCCGGCGGGGCCCGGCCACCTGGCGGCACGTCCTCGTCCGCGGCCGCCGGGCCCCGGTGGTCGGCCGGGTGTCCATGGACCAGACCACGGTGGACGTCACCGCCATTCCCGGGGTGCGGACCGGGGACGAGGTGGTCCTGATCGGCCGGCAGGGCACCGAGGAGCTCCCGGCCACCACCGTGGCCGACTGGCTGGGGACCTCCTGTTACGAGGTCGTGTCGGAGATCCTGGCCCGGGTCCCGAGGATCAATTAGCCCGCAGGGGTCGCCCCGGAGCCCGCCGCGGCCTCCAGTCCGAGGTCCACGATCCGTTCCAGCAATGTCCTCGGGTAGAGCGGCGGGTCCTCCTCGAGGGCCTGCTGGTAGAGCACCGTCGACGGGCTCAGGCCGGGCAGGGTGTTGGCCTCGATCACCGTGATCTCCCCGGTGTCGTAGTCCATGAAGGCGTCGATCCGGGCGTACCCGCGGAGGCCCAGATGGTCGGCCACCCGGCGGACGGCCGCCCGGGCCCGGGCCACCGCCTCCGGCCGGGCCCGGCCCACCGGTGGCCCCGGCGGCGGGGTGATGTTCACCCCGGTCCCGCCCATGAACTTCTCCTCGACGCTCAGCACCCCGCGCCGGGCCACCGTGATGCTGGGCCAGAACGCCTGCATGTGCCCTTCCGGGCCGAGCACGCCCACCGTCACCTCGATGGACCCGGTGGGCCGGACCGTGCCCCACGACAAGGCGGCGTCGGTCACGGCGATGTCGTCGGTGTCGACGTAGGCCTCCACCAGCACGGTGGACACCGGGACGGTCGGCAGCTCGACGATCTGGTCGTCGTCGAGGGCGTTGAAGTCCGTCCCCCGCACGAGGGGCCGCCCGTCGGCCAGGGCCCGCAGATAGGTCTGGAGCTCCGCCGCGTCGCCGAGCTGGAGCACGCCGGCCGAGCAGCCGTCGTCGACCGGCTTGCCGACCAGCCGGTCGGCGCCGCACCAGCGGACCAGGTCCTGCCACAGGGCCTCCGGGTCCGAGGCGAGGGCGGGGCCGACCGGCACCAGCTTGCGGCGGGCGGTCAGGATCCCCTCGCCGGCCAGCTCGGCCACCCGCTGGCCGGTCAGGTACTTGTCGGCGCAGAGGGCCGACGCCCGGGGGCCCGAGCCGTTGTAGCCGATGCCCCGTTCGTCCAGGAGCGCCTGCAGGTCCCCGTTCTCCCCCATGCCGCCGTGCAGGGCGATGAACACGAACCGGTGGCCGTCCAGGAATTCGTCCAGGGTCAGCTGCCGGGGCAGGCCGTCGCTCAAGCTGGCCTGCCAGGGGTCGAGCCGCAGCCGCCGGACGACGTCGGCGGCCAGCCGCCGCCGGACCGGCTCCCGGTCGCCGGCGGACCGGCACACGGCGGCGATCTGCTCGGCGCTGTGCCGCAGGGCCGCCGGGTAGGTCAGCGCCCAGACCGATCCTTCGTCCTCCAGGAGGTACGGCGCCGGTTCGAACCGGTCGGACCGCAGGAGCTTCAGCCAGACGTTGGTCCCGCTCAGCACCGAGACCTGGCGTTCGGCCGTGGTCCCCCCGAACAGCACCGGGACGGTCATGCGGTCCCGCCCCCGCAGGCGGTCCGACGACCGTCGCCAGTCGTCCACCGGGGCCGGCACCCCCTGGCGCCGGCAGGCCGAGGCGACGACGTGGCGGAGGACGTCCTTGTGGGTCATCCCGGCCTGCGCCGCCTGGATGAACAGGAAGCTGTTCTGCTCCATCCCGCTGATGGGGTTCACGTCGGACACCAGCAGCTGCCCGTCGACCAACCAGCAGTCGATCCGGGCGAAGTCCCGCAGGCCGAGGGCGGCGAAGGTCCGTTCGGCCAACCCCCGCAGCTCGTCGACGACGGCCGCCGGCCGGTCCGGGGGGCAGTCGTACCGGGTGTTGTCACTGGCCAGGTACTTGTCCTCGAACGAGAAGATCTCGCTCCGACGGTGGCCCTGCAGGGTGACCTCCAGGGGGACCAGCGCCACCGGACCGTCCTCGCCTTCCAGTACCACCACGGTGAACTCGATCCCGTCCACGAGGGGCTGCACCACCGCCCGGCCCCGCCGGCCCACGACGTCGTCGATCACCGCCTTTCGGTCCCGGTCCTGACGGACCACGTGGACGTCCAGGCTGGACCCACCGGCCGCCGGCTTCACCACCACCGCCGCGCTGCCCTCGACGACCGCCAGGTCCTCGAAGAACCCCTCGCCGTCCGGGTGGTCGGTGGTGCACAGGACGGAGGGGACGGTGGCGATCCCATGGCGACGCAGCGCCTGGTGGGCCCGATATTTGTCGTAGGCCACCCCGCCGGCCGCCGGTCCGGAGCCCACGTAGGGCAGGCCGGCGTTCTCCAGGATGGCCTGGATCTCGCCGTCCTCGCCGAGCTCGCCGTGCATGACCGGGAACACCAGGTCCGCCCGTCGCAGCTCGTCGACCAGGCCGTCCGCCGAGAGGGCGGTAGCGGTCAGCGACAGCTTGAAGTCGAAGTCCTCTGGGGTGTTCGAGTACAGCATCTTCCGGGAGATCCGGTACGGCCGCCGCCGGGTGTCGAAATAGACGATGGGGTCCACCTCGACCACGTCGTCCTCCAGGTGATCGGCCAGCGACCGGGCCGAGTTGAGCGAGATCCCCCGCTCGGGCGACGGTCCGCCGGTCAGGATGGCCACCCTCACCGGGCCCCTCCCCGAAGCTCGGCGGCCAGGGCGTCCAGCCCCTCGAGCCGGCTGCCCTTCACCAGCACCACGTCGCCGTCGCCGAGGTCCGCCAGCCGGTCCAGGGCGGCGGCGGCGGTCCCGAGCTCCTCCACCCCGTACTCGGGGGCGCCGACCGAAACGACCTCGATGGCCATCGAGGTGGCCAGCTCGCCGATCCGCCGGTGCGCTGCCGCACCGTCCCGGCCCAGCTCGGCCATGCGCCCGAGCACGGCCACCCGGCGACGCCCGGCGGTGGCGGCCAGGGCGTGCAGGGCCGCCTCCACCGAGGCCGGGTTGGCGTTGTAGCTGTCGTCCAGCACCCGCAGGCCACCTCGCCCGGGGCGCAGGTCCATCCGCATGGCCGACAGCTCGGCCCGTTCCAGTCCGGCGGCGATGCCGTCCAGCGGCACCCCCTGGCTCCCGGCCACGGCGATGGCGGCCCCGGCGTTGGTCACCTGGTGGGCGCCGCGGGCGGCCACGGTCGCCTCGAGGTCCCCCCACGGGGTGCGGGCGCGGATGACCGGCCGCAGGTCCGGGTCGAGCCGGATCAGCTCGACGACCACGTCGCCGCCGGCCCCGTAGGTGATGACGGACGCCGGGGTCAGGCCGGCCATGGCGGCCACCCGCTCGTCGTCGGCGTTGAGCACGGCGATGCCGGTGGCCGGCAGCGCCCGGACCAGCTCGGCCTTGGCCCGGGCCACGCCGTCGATGTCGCCGAACCCCTCGGTGTGGGCGGGGGCCACCCGGGTGACCACCCCCACGACCGGGGCCGCCACCGCGCACACCTGCGCGAACACTCCCGGCGCGTTGGCCCC
>CAYVPF010000177.1:0-6515 GCA_964453355.1 uncultured Acidimicrobiaceae bacterium
CCGGCCGGCGTCCCAGCGTTCGCCGGCGGCTTCGAAGGTGGCCAGGGCCCGGTCGAGGGCGGCCACCATCTCGTCAATCTGCTCCCGGGTCGCCGACGGGTCCCGACTGTTGAAGAGCATCGCCCGGAAGTACTGGGCCCGGGCCCGCCCGAGGTCGTCCCCGGCCCGGATCGCGTCCGCCTCGGCCTGGGCGACGATCGGCGTCAGCTGGTCCGCCGGCTGTCGGAGCAGGGCGAAAAGGACGAGGTCCAGGCGGGCCTGCCCCCGGAGGCGGGTCAGGCGGCGGTCGGCGTCGGCGGTTGGGTCCGGCAGGGCCAGGCATCGTTCCAGCCAGTCCTGGCCTTCGGGCAGGTGGCCGCGCCGGTACCAGTACTGCGACATGCAGGACGCCAGCTCCAGGGCCAGTTCGGCGTCGCCGACCTCGACGGCGTAGCCGAGGGCCACCCGGAGGTTGTCGACCTCGACGCCGAACCGGTTCGCCCACTCCCGCTGGCTCGGGCCGTGGAGGGCCCGTTCGCCGATCCGGGCGAACTCCAGGTAGGCCTGGGCGTGACGGCTCCGGCAGCCGTCGCCCTCATCGGAGCCGGCCAACAGCCCGGCGGCGAAGGCCCGGGTGGACTCCATGACGGTCAGCCGGGGTCCGGCCGGGGTGCTGGCCCGTTCGGCCAGGCCGGCGTCGACGAGCTCGAGGGCGGCGCCGATCCCCTCCTGATCGCCGATGGCGGCCACCGTCACCAGGGCGCCCAGGGGAGCACCGCCCTGGAAGGCCCCGAGGGCCCGCAGGGCCGCCTGCCCCTGGTCGGTCAACAGCCGGTAGCTCCAGTCCAGGGAGTCCCGGAGGGTTCGCTGCCGCGGCGGCAGGTCCCGGTATTCGCCCCCCACCGGATCGAGGACCGAGTGGAGGTCGGCCATGATCTCGGCCGGTGGCAGCAGGCGGGTCCGGGCGGCCAGCAGCTCGATGGCCAACGGCAGCCCGTCGAAGGCGGCGCAGACCCGGGTGATCGACGGCAGGTCCTCCACCTCGGTCGAACCGGCCGCCCGGGCCCGGGCGACGAACAGGCGGACGGCCGCGCTGGCCCCGAGGACGGCGGGGTCGGCGGTGGCATCGGGGACAGGAAACGGCCGGACCGCCGCCACCTGTTCGGCCTGGACCCGCAGCCGGCTCCGGCTGGTGGCCAGGATCCGGAGCGACGGGCAGTGCTTGACCAGGCTGACGACGACGTCGGCGGCCTCGGGGAGGAGCTGTTCGAGGTTGTCCAGCAGCAACAGCCCCGCCGATTGCCCGATCCCGGCCACCACCTCGTCCAGCGGCGGCCGCAGGCCCGCCAGGGGCAGGTCGAGCTCCTGGGCGATGGCGGCGCCGATGTCCGCCGCGTCCTGGAGGCCACTCAGGTCCACGATGGCCGACCAGTCCGACCGGCTGGCCCGCCACATCACCTCGTGGGCCAGCCGCGTCTTGCCGACGCCTCCCGGGCCCACCACCGAGATCAGCCGACCGCCGCCGGCCAGCAGCGACTCGACGGCGGCCAGCTCCGCTTCCCGGCCGATGAGGGCAGTGGCCGGTTCGGCCACCCCGAGCTGTTGCCCGCGGCGACGGGCGAGGCCGCCGGCCGCCACCAACTCGGCCAACATCTCGGCGTCCCGCTGCAGGCGCTGCCGCTCGAGGGCGACGAACTCGTCGAACTCCGGGGCCCCGTCCACCTCGAACCCCTCCAGGAACGGCCCCGTGTACAGCCGGAGGGCGACCGCCGCCGAGGCGGCCGGATCGGGGGCTCCGGCATCCGGCGCCGGGCATCCCGTCGCGTCCCGGAACGCCGCTTCGAACGTGGCCCGGTCCACGGACGTGGGGTCGATCGTCACGTCGTCGCTCGTGACCAGGACGTAGTCGGGGAGCGCCTGCCGGAGGTCGTGGAGGACGGTCCGGAGGTTGGCCAGAGCCCTGGACTCGGGCATCTCGGTCCACAGCAGGTCGGCGAGGACGGTGCGCCGGACCGGCCTTCTCTCGGTGGCCAGGTAGGCCAGCAGGGCCGCCGACTTGCGGAGACGGAAGGTGACCGGCACTCCGTTGCAGGTGACCCGCAGGCCGCCCAGCAGGGCGATCTCCAGGCGCTGTCCGGCCTCGGCTGCGGCCTCCACGGCAGCACTCTACAGGAGCGGCCATCTGGTGAAGTGGCCTGACCTGGGGATTAACGATCTGCAGACGCCGCTCTGGTTGAGTCCCGACGGGAGCTCGAGCGGCCGGACGGGACCCGCGACAGAGCGGGGCCCGACCGGGGCGTTTAGCCTGAAGGATCATGTCGACCACACACCTGAACAGCCATCACCGGGACACCCTCGACCAGATCATGCGGCATCCGGTCGGCCACAACATCGAGTGGCACGACGTCCTGTCCCTTTTGGAGGCGGTGGGCACGGTGGAGGAGCGCCACACCGACAAGGTGGCGGTGACCCTGGGTGGCGAGACCGAGGTGCTGGAGCGGCCGAAGCACAAGGACGTCGACGAGCAGATGGTGGTGGACCTGCGCCGGATGCTGAAGAAGGCCGGCTACGGACTGGACACGTGACAATCGGCCGGTGATCACCCACTGGATCGACGGCCGGCCGTACGACCGGCCACCGGACCGGACCGGGGACGTCTACGACCCGGCCACCGGGCAGGTGACCGGTCAGGTGGCGTTCGCCTCGGCGGCCGACGTGGATGCCGCCGTGGCCGCCGGCGCGGCGGCGTTCGCTGACTGGCGGTACGCGTCGCTGGCCCGGCGGTCCAAGGTGCTGTTCGCCTTCCGTGAGCTCCTCAACGCCCGGGTCGACGAGCTGGCGGCCGTGGTGACGGCGGAGCACGGCAAGGTGCTGGCCGACGCCGCCGGGGAGGTCAACCGGGCCCTGGAGGTGGTGGAGTTCGCCTGCGGCATCCCGCACCTGCAGAAGGGCGGGTTCTCCGAGTCGGTGTCCACCAAGGTGGACTCGTACTCCATCCGCCAGCCCCTCGGCGTGGTCGGCATCGTCAGCCCGTTCAACTTCCCGGCCATGGTGCCGTGCTGGTTCTTCCCCATCGCCGTCGCCACCGGCAATTGTGTGGTGCTGAAGCCCAGCGAGAAGGACCCGTCGGCGGCCAACTGGATGGCCGAGCGGTGGGCCGAGGCCGGGTTGCCGGCCGGGGTGTTCAACGTGGTGCACGGCGACAAGGTGGCCGTGGACCGGTTGCTGGACCACCCCGACGTCCGGTCGATCTCCTTCGTCGGGTCCACCCCGGTTGCCCGGTACGTGTACGAGCGGGGGACGGCCGCCGGCAAGCGGGTGCAGGCGCTCGGCGGGGCCAAGAACCACATGGTCGTCCTGCCGGACGCCGACCTGGAGCTGGCCGCCGACGCCGCCGTCAACGCCGGGTTCGGGTCCGCCGGGGAGCGGTGCATGGCCATCTCGGTGGTGGTGGCCGTCGACCCGGTGGCCGACCGGTTGATCGACGGCATCACCAAGCGGATGGCCGTCCTGACCGTCGGTGACGGCCGTACCGGCGCCGACATGGGCCCGCTGGTGACCGCCGCCCACCGGGACAAGGTGGCCTCGTACCTGGACGCCGGGGTGGCCGCCGGAGCCGAGCTGGTGGTGGACGTCCGCGGGATTGACGGGGATGGGTTCTGGCTGGGGCCGACCCTGTTCGACAAGGTGACCCCGGACATGTCGATCTACACCGACGAGATCTTCGGCCCGGTGCTGTCGGTGGTCCGGGTGCCGACCTACGCCGCCGCCCTGGACCTGGTCAACGCCAACCCCTACGGCAACGGCGCCGCCGTCTTCACCAACGACGGCGGGGCCGCCCGGCGGTTCCAGAACGAGGTGGAGGTGGGCATGGTGGGGGTGAACGTGCCCATCCCGGTGCCGATGGCCTACTACTCGTTCGGCGGTTGGAAGAGCTCGCTGTTCGGCGACGCCCACGCCCACGGCACCGAAGGGGTGCAGTTCTTCACCCGGGGCAAGGTGGTCACCAGCCGCTGGCCGGACCCCGAGGACGGCGGCATCAACCTGGGGTTCCGATGACACCTGATTACGTGTTCTATTCCTGGTCGGCCCAGTCCAAGGTCAATCCCATGGTGATCGCCGGGGCCGCCGGGTCGTACGTGTGGGACGCCGACGGCCAGCGGTACCTGGACTTCTCGTCGCAGATGGTCAACACCAACATCGGCCACCAGCACCCGAAGGTGGTGGCGGCCATCCAGGAGCAGGCCGGCCGCCTGTGCACCATCTCGCCGGTCCACGCCAACGACCAGCGCAGCCGGGCCGCCCACCTGATCGTCGACCGGGCGCCGTTTGCCGGGAAGGTGTTCTTCACCAACGGCGGCGCCGAGGCCGTCGAGTACGCCACCCGGATGGCCCGACTGCACACCGGTCGCCCCAAGGTGCTGGCCGCCTACCGGTCGTACCACGGCGGCACCACCACGGCCGTCAACCTGACCGGGGACCCGCGACGGTGGGCCAACGACCACGGGTCGGCCGGGGTGGTGCACTTCTTCGGCCCCTTCCTGTACCGGTCCCCGTTCCACTCGTCCAGCCCCGAGCAGGAGTCGGCCCGGGCCCTGGAGCACCTGGAGCAGGTGATCCAGTTCGAGGGACCGGCCACCATCGCCGCGGTGGTGCTGGAGACCATCCCGGGCACGGCCGGCATCATGCCGCCGCCCCCCGGCTACCTGGCCGGGTTGCGGGAACTGTGCGACCGGTACGGCATCGTGTACGTGGCCGACGAGGTGATGTGCGGGTTCGGCCGCGCCGGGGAGTGGTTCGCAGTCGACCACTGGCAGGTCGTGCCGGACCTGATCACCTTCGCCAAGGGGGTCAACTCCGGCTACGTGCCGCTGGGCGGCGTGGTGGTGTCCTCGGCCATCGTCGACACGTTCGCCGACCGGGTGTTCCCCGGTGGGCTCACCTACTCCGGCCACCCCCTGGCCTGCGCGGCGGCGGTGGCCACCATGACGGCCATGGCCGAGGAGGGGGTGGTGGAGCACGCCGCGGCGATCGGGGAGAAGGTGCTCGGTCCTGGCCTGGCCGACCTGGCCGAGCGGCACCCGGTCATCGGTGAGGCCCGCGGCATGGGGGTGTTCTGGGCCCTGGACCTGGTCACCGACCGGGCCACCAAGGAGCCGCTGGCCCCCTACGGCGGGTCCAGCCCGGCCATGGACGCCCTGGTGAGTGCCTGCAAGGAGGCGGGCCTGCTGCCGTTCACCAACTACCACCGCCTCCACGTGGTGCCGCCGTGCACCGTCACCGAGGACGAGGCCGCCGACGGGCTGGCCATCTTGGACCAGGCCCTGTCGGTGGCCGACCGGTACTACTTGGGCTGAGCCGACAGGCCGGTGCAGGACCGCAGGCCGTCCCAGCGGTTGACGGCGGCGGTGGCGGCGGTGCCGGACAGGGCTTCCGGGACGTCGTCGGCGATCAGGGCCGGCCGCCACGACATGGTGTCCACGTGCCGCCCGGTCACCGTCACGAGCAACGTCCCGCTGTAGGTCTCCGGGGTGGTTGTGTCGTAGAAAGCCAGATTGCCCAATCCGTAGTCCACCAGGGCCTTGCCCAGGTAGCCGGCCCCCTGTTGCACGTGGCTGCCGGACCCCACCACGACGTCGGCCCCGGCCGCCACCAAGGCCTTGGCCAGTGATTTCTGTTGGGCGTTCGGGCAGGTCTGCGCTGTGGTGCCCCAGTGGACGTACACCACCACGGTGTCGGCGGTGGCCCGGACGGCCTTGACCGCGGCCACCAGGCCGGCCGCTGCAGCCAGTCCCGGTCGGGACCCCGTAGCCGTCCAGGCCGACTGCAGGTTCGGTGGGAAGATCTGGGTGCCGGCCACCACGGCGATCCGCTGCCCGTCGACCGTGGTGCGGTAGGCGGCGTAGGCCTGGGACGCCGTGCTGCCGATGCCGATCACCGGGAAGTGGGCGGCGTCGGCCTCGGTCAACGACATCTGCAGGCCGGCCTGCCCGCAGTCCTCCCCGTGGTCCGTCGCCATGGTCACGACGGAGATGCCCCCGGCCTTCATCGCCGTCAATGCGCTGGCCGGCGAGTACCAGACGAACGGCTTGCTCTGGGGATCCGGGCACGTCCCGTCGGTCAGCGCCGAGTCGAACGTGGCCATGGACAGGCTGGACCCGGCCATCAGCTTGGCCACTGTCGGGCCCAGGGCCGTTGTGGCGTCGGTGGCCAGTCGTGTCCCGAGGGCGCCCTGGAAGTGGACGTCCCCACCGAACGCCAAGGTGACCGACTTGTGGTCCGGATCGGCCGGCGACCCGGTGCTGGTAGTAGTGGTGGTCGACGCCGACGGGGGCGGGGTGGACCCGCCCTTGAACACGACGACGATCAGCACTATCAGCACAACGACGGCGATCAGGCCCGTCACGGCCTGGCGCCGCCGCCGACGAACCCGGCGCGACACCATCCGGGGGGCGCTAGCCGGGCCCGGCCCGCTCCGTCGGCTGGTCCGGCCCCACCCACCGCTTCTCCCCGTCCGGTCCCCGGACCAGCCGGAA
>CAYVPF010000178.1:0-6501 GCA_964453355.1 uncultured Acidimicrobiaceae bacterium
ACGGTCCCGAACCCGGCCATGGCCACCAGGTCGGGGCCATTGGTCGACAGCACCCCGGCGACCTCGGCCGAGTAGGCCGGGCGGTCGAAGTCGGCCCCGAAACCGCCCCACTGCTTGCGGTCCACCAGCTCGGCCGCCACTCCGGCCGCCGCGGCCACCTCCAACCCCCGGCAGGGACGGTCCGACAGCACCACGCTGACCGGCACGCCGGCGTCCAGCATGGCTTGAAGGATGGTCCCGCTCCCCGAGACCAGGACCGCTACGCGCACGGTCCCAACCTACCGGAGCCGGCCGTGTGCTCGATGGGCCGGGGGGTGCGTCAGCCGAGCTCCTTCACGATCTCGACCATCTTGATGCCGGCCTCGGTGGGGTTCTGGGTGACGATGACCCCGGCGGCGGCCAGGGCGTCCATCTTGGCCTGGGCGGTGCCCTGGGAGCCGGAGATGATGGCGCCGGCGTGGCCCATCTTGCGTCCGGGGGGGGCGGTGACGCCGGCGACGTAGGACACCACCGGCTTGGTGACGTTGGCGGCGATGAACTCGGCCGCCCGCTCCTCTTCGGAGCCGCCGATCTCGCCGATCATCATGACGGCCAAGGTGTCGGGGTCGTCCTGGAAGGCGGCCAGGCAGTCGATGAAGTTGGTGCCCGGTACCGGGTCGCCGCCGATGCCGACACAGGTGGTCTGGCCGACGCCCTGCTGGGACAGCTCGTGCAGGGCCTGGTAGGTGAGGGTGCCGGACCGGCTGACGATGCCGACCGGCCCGCCGGGCAGGGCGATGTCGCCGGAGGTGATGCCGATGTTGCACTTCCCCGGGGAGATGATGCCGGGGCAGTTGGGGCCGAGCAGCCGGGTGCCCGGGAACTCCTCGACCAGCCGGTTGTAGGTCAGGGCCTCGTCCTGGGCCGGGATGCCCTCGGTGATGCACACCACGAAGGCGATGCCGGCTTCGGCGGCCTCCAAGATGGCGGCGGCGGCATGCGGCGGCGGCACGGAGATGAACGAGGCCGTGGCCCCGGTGGCCTCCACGGCCTCCTTGACGGTGGCGAACACCGGGATGCCCTCGATGTCCTCACCACCGCGCTTCGGGTTGGTGCCGGCCACCACCTTGGTGCCGTAGGCCCGGTTGCGCAGGCCGTGGTACAGGCCCTGGCTGGTGGGGCTGATGCCCTGGATGACCACCGTGGTGGTCTCGTCGACGAAGATGCTCACGATTGCTCCTTGTGGGGGTGAAAGGGGGTCAGCCGGCGAGGGCGACGGCCAGGCGGGCGGCGTCCAGCATGGTGGGCTCGGCCTGCAGGGTGTCCGACAGGTGGGGGGCCAACAGCGCCCGACCCTGCTCGGCGTTGGTGCCGTCCAGCCGCAGGACGATGGGCGACGTGATGTCCACCCGGGCCAGGGCCTCGATGACGCCCTTGGCCACCTCGTCGACCCGGGTGATGCCGCCGAAGATGTTGACGAAGATGGACTTGACGGCCGGGTCGGCGTTGATGACCTCCAAGGCGGCGGCCATCACGTCGGCGTTGGCGCCGCCGCCGATGTCCAAGAAGTTGGCGGCGGTGCCGCCGACCTGGGTGACCACGTCCAGGGTGCTCATGGCCAGACCGGCGCCGTTGGCGATGATGCCGACGGTGCCGGACAGGCCGATGTAGTTGAGCCCCTTCTCCTTGGCCATCTGCTCCCGGGGGTCCTCGGTCTCGGTGGCCGCGTACTCCGCCCACTCCGGGTGGCGGAACGTGGCGTTGTCGTCCAGGGTCACCTTGGCGTCCAGGGCGTGCACCCGGCCGTCGGGGGTGAGGATCAGCGGGTTGATCTCGGCCAGGTCGCAGTCGCCCTTGACGTAGCAGTCGTACAGCTTCACCAGCAGCGCCGCCGCCTGCTCGCGGGCTTCCTCGTCGAGGTTGGCCCGGGCCACCCACTCCCGGGCGGTGCCCTCGTCGAATCCCTTGACCGGATCGACGTGGACCATGGCGATGGCGTCGGGGTTGGTCTCGGCGACCTCCTCGATCTCCACCCCGCCCTCGGCCGACAGCATGCCGAGGTGCAGCTTGTTGGGCCGGTCCAGGGTGAAGCTGGCGTAGTACTCCTTGGCGATGTCCGAGGCGTGCTCGATCCACAGCCGCCGGACCACGTGGCCCTTGATGTCGAGGCCGAGGATGTTGCCGGCGTGCAGCCGGACCTCGTCGGCGTCGTTGGCCAGCTTCACCCCGCCGGCCTTGCCGCGGCCACCGACCTTCACCTGGGCCTTCACCACCACCGGGTAGCCGGCGGCGTCGGCTTGGGCCACCGCCTCGTCCACGGTGTCGGCCACCCCGCCCTTGGAAATGGGGATGCCGAAGCGGGCGAAATACTGCTTGCCCTGGTACTCGTACAGGTCCACTGGTCCTCCTCTGTCGGACTGCTCGACGTCTAACTGCTCGGTGGGAAAAGGGCCGCGGCGGTCGACTCCGCCGTGCCCAGGTTGGTTTGGGTATGGAGTGGGTTGGGGGTGGGCTCGGTTGGGGCCGGCTAGACCCCGAGGGCCTCCTCGCGGCGGTCCAGGGCCTCGGCCAGCCAGTGGCCGATCGACGGCAACGGGGCGCCGGGGGTGAACACCTCGGCCACCCCCAGGGCCTTCAGCTTCGGGATGTCGGCCTCCGGGATGATGCCGCCCACCAGCACCACCACGTCGTCCCGACCCTGCGCCGCCAGGCCCTCGATGATCCGGGGCACCAGGGTCAGGTGGGCGCCGGACAGCAGCGACAACCCGACGGCGTCGGCGTCCTCTTGCACCACGGCGCTCACCACCTGCTCCGGGGTCTGGTGCAGGCCGGTGTACACCACCTCGAACCCGTCGTCACGGAGGGCCCGGGCGATGACCTTGGCCCCTCGGTCGTGGCCGTCCAGACCGGGCTTGGCCACCACCACGCGGTACGGGCGTTTCATCGATCCCCGATGATACGGCCTGGCCGGAGCCCCCCACCAGTTGCCGCCCCGGTGAAGGCCAGGGAGCGGTTCGTAGGCGCCCACGTTTCCGCGGAGACGTCCACCCCTGCTGTCGACGTTTCCGCGGAAACGTCAAGCCACCAAAAAGCGGCCGGGCGGCAGCCATGACAGGGCCACCGGGTCCTACGGTGGGAGCAATGGTGACCCGGCACGCCTTCACCGTGGATGAGTGGCACCGGTTGGCCGAAGTCGGGCTGTTCGTCAACGACAGTCGGGTCGAACTGTTCGATGGGGAGATCATCGAGCTGGAACCCATCACCCCCAGGCACGCCGTCTGCGTCAACCGGATCAACCGGGCACTCATTCTGACCGTCGGTGATCAGGCGGTTGTTCGGGTCCGGAACCCGGTCATTCTCGGGGACAGGTCCGAGCCCCACCCGGACCTGTCCCTCGTACGGCCGCCTCTGGACCGCTATCTCGACGGCCACCCCACCCCGGCCGACGCCTTTCTCCTCATCGAGGTGGCCGACAGCAGCCTGACCTACGACCGGGACACTAAGGCCTCCGCCTATGGCCGGGCCGGGGTGACCCAGACCTGGGTGGTGGACCTGGACCGGGAGGTGGTCCTGGTCTTCAGCCGTCCCGGGCCGGACGGGTACCAGGACCGGCGGGAGGTAGGCCGGGGAAGCCAGCTGGAGGTAACCGCCCTCCCCGGGATCACCGTGGCCGTAGACTACATCCTGGGACCGCCGGCCACCTGACCGGGACGGCGGAGACGTTTCCGCGGAAACGCCCTCCGAGCCGAAGGCCGGTTCAGGCCCGCTTGAGCGGGGTGGCTGATAGCAGCAGCCGCTTCTCGCCGACGGAGGCGAACTTGACCTTGGCCTGGGCCCGGTCGTCCTTGCCGATGACGGCGATGACGACCCCCTCGCCCCAGTGGTCATGGAGGACCTTGTCGCCGGCGGCCAGCCCCAGGTCCTCGGCCCCGGTGGTGGTCTTCTCCCGCAGCCGCCGGGGCCCCAGGGCCGGGGTGGTGCCGTACTGCCCGCCGCCGGCCGGGCCGCGGCCGGCCCCGAACACCGGCCCGTCGTCGTCGGTCCGCCAGTCCCCGGCCTGGTCGTCGCCGGCGTAGCGGGGCCCCCGGCGGCGGGACCCGCCCCAGTCGCTGCCGGACCGGCCGCCGACGACGCCGACGTCCTTGACCAGCTCGGCCGGGATCTCGGCCAGGAACCGGCTGGGGATGTTGTGGGAGGTGTTGCCCCACAGGGTGCGGACCCAGGCGTGGGACAGGTACAGCCACCGGCGGGCCCGGGTGATGCCGACGTAGCAGAGCCGGCGTTCCTCCTCCAGCTCGTCGGGCTCGCCCAGGGTGCGGAAGTGGGGGAAGATGCCGTCCTCCAGGCCGACGAGGAACACGGCGGGGAACTCCAGGCCCTTGGCGGTGTGCAGGGTCATCAGGTTGACCCGGGCGGCCTGGTCGTCGAGCTCGTCGGCGTCGGCCACCAGGGCCACGGTCTCCAGCAGCTCGCTCAGGTCCTCGTACTCCTCGGCCACCCCGACCAGCTCGGCGATGTTCTCGATCCGGCCGTCGGCCTCGTGGGTGCGCTCGGCCACCAGCTCGGCCAGGTACCCGGACCGTTCGGCCACCAGCTGTACCAGGTCACCCGGTGGCACCGACCCGATGAGGCCCCGGAGCTCGGTCAGCAGCTGGTGCAGCTGATCGGCGCCGGTCTTGGCCTTCCCGGTCAGGCCGGCTTCGTCGGCGTGGGCCAGGGCGTCGCCGACGCTGCGACGCACCGGCTGGGAGCCGGCCCAGGCGGTCAGGCGGAGGACGGAGGTGTTGCCGATGCCGCGCTTCGGCACGTTCAGGATCCGCCGGGCCGACACCTCGTCGTCCGGATTGGCCAGCAGGCGCAGGTAGGCCAGTAGGTCCTTCACCTCGCGGCGGTCGTAGAACCGGGTGCCGCCGATCACCTTGTACGGCACCCCGGCCCGGACCAGGGCCTCCTCCACCACCCGGCTCTGGGCGTTGGTGCGGTAGAACACGGCCACGTCCCCGTAGGACAGGTCCTGGGCGGTCCGCAGCCGGACCACCTCGCTGGCCACCCAGGTGGCCTCGTCGTGCTCGTCCTCGGCCCGGTACCGGCAGACGGGGTCGCCGACGTCGTCGTCGGTGAACAGCCGCTTGGGCCGCCGGGAGGTGTTGTTGGCGATGACGGCGTTGGCGGCGTCCAGGATGGTCTGGGTGGACCGGTAGTTCTGCTCCAGCAGGATGGTGGTGGCCTTCGGGAAGGCCTCCTCGAACTCCAGGATGTTCTTGATGTCCGCCCCGCGCCACCGGTACACCGACTGGTCCGAGTCGCCGACCACGGTGACGTTGCCGTGGTCCCGGGCCAACAGCAGGACGATCTCGTTCTGGGCCCGGTTGGTGTCCTGGTACTCGTCCACCAGCACGTGGGTGAACCGTTCCTGGTACGACTGCCGGACGTCGTCGCAGGTCTGCAGCACCCGGGCGGTCTGCATCAGCAGGTCGTCGAAGTCCATGGCGTTGGCCGCCAGCAGCCGGCGCTGGTACTCCTGGTACACCTGGGCGATCCGGCGGCGGAACGGGTCGGCCCCGAACGAGGCGTCCTCCTCGAACGCCTGCGGACCGACCAGCTCCGACTTGGCCTGGCCGATGACGGCGGCGATGGACCGCGACGGGAACCGCTTGGTGTCCAGCCCCAGCTCGGCCGAGACGATCTCGATCAGCCGCCGGGAGTCGGTGTCGTCGTAGACCGTGAACGCCGGCTGGTACCCGAGGCGGGAGGCGTGGGAACGGAGGATGCGGAGGCAGGCGGAGTGGAACGTGGACACCCACATCCGCTCCGCCCGGGGCCCCACCAGGTCGACCACCCGGTGGCGCATCTCGCCGGCGGCCTTGTTGGTGAACGTGATGGCCAGGATCTGCCACGGGGCGGCGTCGTCGGTGGCCAGCAGGTGGGCGATCCGTCGGGTCAGCACCCTGGTCTTGCCGGACCCGGCCCCGGCCACCACCAGCAGCGGCCCGCCGCGGTGCTCCACGGCCGCCCGCTGGGCGTCGTTCAGGCCCTCCACCAGGCGGGCGGCGTAGTTGCTGCGGGCCGCCGCCCGGTCGCCCTGGACGTAGTCGTCGCCCTCGAAGTGCCCGTCGTCGAATTGGTCGTCACCGAGGAAGTCCTCGTCGGCGGCCACTTGATCGGAGACGAGGGGATCGGTGAGGTGGGGTGGCGCCAAGTGGGGAGGCGATGGCGGCGCCTGATCGGCCGGGTAGGCCGGCGGCGGGCCGTCCGGTGTGCCGGGCGGCGGGGCCGGGGGGTCGTCGTCCAGCGAGAACAGCTGGTCGTCGTTCAGGCCGCGGAAGGCGCTCACTCCCACTCGATGGTGCCGGGCGGCTTGGAGGTCACGTCCAGTGCGACCCGGTTGACCCCGTCCACCTCGTTGATGATCTGCGACGCCATCGTTTCCACCAGGTCGTAGGGCAGCCGGGCCCAGTCGGCGGTCATGGCGTCGTCGCTGGTGACCGCCCGGATGACGATCGGGTAGGCGTAGGTGCGGCC
>CAYVPF010000179.1:0-6494 GCA_964453355.1 uncultured Acidimicrobiaceae bacterium
TCGAAGCCGGCCAAGCCGACGGCGGTGGCCCACAACGCCAAGGTCACGGTGTCGTGGACGGCTCCGACAACCGGTGGCAGCCCGATCACTCACTACACCGTTACCCCCTACAAGGGGACAACCGCCCAGGCGGCGGTGACAACCAGCGCCACCACGGTCACAGTGACCGGGCTGACCAATGGGACGGCCTACACCTTCACCGTCGTGGCCCACAACGCCGACGGCCCGTCCGTCGCTTCCACACCGTCAACAGCGGTGACGCCGTCAACGGTGCCGTCACCCCCGGTGAGCCCGATGGCGACGTCGGCCAACGGGGCCGTCGCCGTCTCGTGGACGGCGCCGACAGCCGGTGGCGCAGCCATCAGTGGCTACGAGGTGTTTGTCGGGACGCACCCGGGCGGGGAGTCGACCACACCGGTCAACGGCACAACGGCGATCACCGGCACGTCGTACACGGTCACCGGCCTGACCAACGGGACGGCCTACTACTTCACCGTGAAGGCGAAGAACGGGAACGGGGAGTCCACGGCCTCGACCGAGGTCTCGGCTGTCCCGGCGACGGTGCCGGGGGCCCCGGGGACGCCGACGGCGACGGGGGGGGATGGACAGGCCCAGGTGTCGTGGACGGCGCCGGCCACCACCGGTGGTAGCGCGATCACCGGCTACACGGTGAGCAGTTCGCCCACAGCCAAGACCTGCACCGCCGGGGCCACAGCGACGTCCTGCACGGTGACCGGGCTTACCGATGGCGTCGCCTACCGCTTTACGGTGGCGGCGACCAATGCCGTGGGTACCGGTGTGGCCTCGACGCCGTCGACACCGGTGACGCCGGTGCAGCCGGGCCCGGTGCCGCCGCCGGCCCCGACAGGGTCGTCGGCCTCGGCCAGCGCAGCGTCCGCGTCGGCCTCGGGGACAGCCACGGCCGCCCTGCCCGGCACAGCCATCAAGGCCACCGGCCACGGGTACGGGGCGCTCACGGTCGCCCGGTACTCGGGCACCCCGGCCACCGGGGCACTTGCCGACGGGACCGGCACGTACTTCGACGTCCGGCTGTCGACCACAAGCCAGTTCACCTCGGTGACGGTCACGGTCTGCCAGCTCGGTCCCGGTGGCCAGTCGCTGGACTGGTGGAACGGGACCTCCTGGCTGCCGATATCGGTGCAGACCTACGACGCGTCCACCGGCTGCGTGACGGCGACGGTCAACGCGTCGACGTCGCCGACCCTGTCCCAGCTGTTCGGTACCCCGATCGCCCCGGTGACCATCCCGGCCCCGGGCAGCGGGTACTGGCAGGTAGGAGCCGACGGCGGGGTGTTCGCCTACGGCGGGGCACCCTTCTACGGGTCCCTCGGCGGGGTGCGCCTGAACGCCCCCATCGTCGGCATGGCGGCCACCCCGGACGGCGGCGGCTACTGGCTGGTGGCCAGCGACGGCGGGGTGTTCGCCTTCGGGGACGCCCAGTTCTACGGCTCGGAGGGCGGCAAGGCCCTGAACAAGCCCATCGTCGGGATGGCGGCCACGCCGACAGGGCAGGGCTACTGGCTGGTGGCCAGCGACGGCGGGGTGTTCGCCTTCGGGAAGGCGACCTTCGACGGGTCCACCGGGAACCTGCAGCTGAACAAGCCCATCGTCGGGATGGCCCCCACCCGGACAGGCCAGGGCTACTGGCTGGTGGCCAGCGACGGCGGGATGTTCGCCTTCGGGAACGCCCCGTTCCTCGGTTCGATGGGTGGCAAGTCGCTCAACCGGCCGATCGTCGGCATGGCGCCGACGCTGGACGACCAGGGCTACTGGCTGGTCGGGGCCGACGGCGGGGTGTTCGCCTTCGGCGACGCGCCGTTCGAGGGCTCAGCCCCGGCCGCAACGATGCTGGGCCAGCCGGCGGTGACGCTGCTGCCCACCCCGGACACGAAGGGCTACTGGATCGTCACCTCCGGCGGCACGCTGGTGCCGTTCGGCGACGCCAGCTCCTTCGGGACCCCACCGACCCCGGCGGGTCCTTCGGTGGTGGGGGCGGTGCCCCACTGACCGCCGGCGCCGGCGAGGGCCCGGCTCAGAGGTCGGCGGCCGGGACGATCACGTCCTCGCCGAAGCGCATGAGGGCGCTGCGGTGCTCGTCCTCGGTGGCCTCGGGGCCGACGGGCGGTCCCATGATGACGCCGTCGACGCCGATGTCGGCCAGCCGTCGGTAGCTGTCCAGGTCGGCCGGCCGCGGGACGATGGCGAAGAAGGTGAACGGCGTGTCGGTTCGGCCCTTTTCTTCGCGGAGCCGCCGGAGCTGGTTGACCAGCACGGCCAGCTCCTCGACCTGCTCCCAGGAGTGCACGCCCGAGATGTAGCCATCGGCGAGCCGGGCCGCGCGTTCGAGGGCGGCGTCACTGCGGCCGCCGAGGAAGATGGGGATGGGCGAGGGCGGCGGCGGGGACATCTGCAGCGGCGGGAAGTCGTAGAAGCGGCCATGGAACTCCACCATCTGGCCACTCCACAGCAGCCGCATGACCTCGATCATCTCCTCGGACCGACGGCCACGGGTGTGGAAGTCCTGGCCCAAGGCCTCGTACTCCTCAGCCATCCAGCCGAGACCGGCGCCCAGGATCACCCGGCCCCCCGACAGGACGGCGGCCGTGCTGATGGCCTTGGCCACCACGAACGGGTGCCGCAGCGGCAGGATGTAGATGCTGTTGATGAAGTGCAGCCGCTTCGTCACCGCGGCCATGGCGCCGACGGTGACCCAGGTGTCGGGCCACGGGTCGTCCGGACCCCAATACGGCTTGCCGGTGGGCGACCCCGGGTACACGCTTTCGATCGTCTCGGGATAGACCACGTGGTCCGGCACCGTCATCCCGTAGAAGCCGGCCTCGTCGGCGGCCTGGGCCAAGGCCGGAAGGCGCGGCGAAAACGCCACACTCGTGAAGAAGCGCATGGCCGGTTCCCCCAGTTCGCAGTTCGGACTGTCCGCCGTAATCTACCAACCGTTTGGCTGGCGGCGCACCCCCAATCTGCTGGCGCTCGAAGCGATCCTCCGGGGGCCGTCAGCGGGGGGCGAAGGCCGTCACCAGGCGGGCAGCTCCGGGGCCGGCCCCCGGCGGATGACCCAGGCCAACAAGGCATTCGGATCAGCTCGGTTCGGGAGGCGGTCCAGCTCCCCCGGCAGCCACTGCGCCACCAATTCCGCCGGCCATGTGGCTGGCGGATAGCCGAGGTCGAGATCGACGTGGTGGGTCTCGACCTCGATCCACCGGGCATAGGGGAGCAAGCTGGCCGGCCACTCCTTGCCTGTCGGGGTACGGGTGGCGAACTCCCACGCCTCCTCCGGCATGGCGTGGGCGGCCTGTTCCATGCGAGCGCCGCTCTGCCGCACGTCCTCCAGTTGCTCCGCCGCCGGTCGGCCCGCGCCGGCCGCTATGTCGGCGGCCCGACCCTCGTACCCTCCGGGATACGCCTCCACGACTTCGCCCCGGGCCGCGCCCTCCAGCCGGCGGGTCACGCTGTCGGCGTTCCGGGCGATGTGCGTCAGCACGTGGCCGACGGTCCAGTCGGGGAGCAGGCTGGGCCGATCGACCTGATCGTCGGTGAGCCCGGCCGTGCGTTCCAGCAGGACGGCGTGCGACCGGACACAGCCCTGGATCTCTACCTCCGGCACCGGCATCCGCCCCTCCTCCATCCGACGCCCAGGCACCCTACCGGCTCGACACGATCAACCCTGGGAGGAGCCGGCAACGTCGTGACGGGCTGAGCCTGCCGCCATGCTGCTGGAGCCCCCTGGCGGCCGGTCTCGGCTCCAAACTCCCGCTCGAGGAGGCCGCTGGTCTGGACTAGGTTGGTGTCCCTGCTCGTGGCCGAGGTGGTCGCGGACGGCAAACGGGCTGTGGCGCAGCTTGGTTAGCGCGCTTGACTGGGGGTCAAGAGGTCCCGGGTTCAAATCCCGGCAGCCCGACCAGGTCAGAGGGGTTTCCAGGGGGAGCAGCAGGAGTCGGATCGGGCCGACTTCTGCCATTCTTCTGCCCCAGGCGGCCGATGATCTCAGTCGCTCGGGTCTTGGCCGAGTTCGCCCAAGAACTGCTCAGCCTCGCTGGAGAGAATCTCGCCGCCAAGGCGGACCTGTCCATCGGTCGGTCCCGCGTGTCTCGGCTCATTTTTGTCGAGCCACCATGCGAGAGCCCCGGCTTCCGGCTGTATCGGGTTCTCTTGGTCGTAGTCGGCGTCATAGATGAGGAGGGTGTCGTACTGGACGGTGATCACGAGCCGAGCGGCACCACCAACACCGAACCGCCAACACGGATCGCCGGTACCCTCCTCGACTTCGAAGTGCCAGTCCGGGCGCCCTTCGAGGACGTCCCGGACCATGGTCCAGACCGCGAATTGCCATTGCTGGAAGGCTCGGACGGCGTCGTCGTGGAAGTTCAAGGTGTCTTCACCGTCCATCTCAGCCAGCACCTCCGAGGATCATGCCAGCGACCCGGACGTGTGTTCGCAAGGGGTGCTACCTATTCGTCGTCAGGCCCCGACAGGTAGATGCCTCGGCCGGCCCAGATCAGGAGACGGAAGAGGACACCAGAGGCTCCGTAGAGCCCGTGAACCCGAGCCTCGTGCACGTGGCCAATGTGAATGCCATCCTCATCCTTGGACCCCAGGGCGACAAAAACCCGGCCGCGGCCGGCCTTCGCAGGTCGCTCGTCATCGCCAAGCGTCGCTCTCCCGTAGATCTTGATGTACTCCCACCGTGTGTTCACATAGGTCATCGATCCCTCCTACCGCCCGACGACCAAGTACACACGGTCCCCTAAGCCTTGCCCTGTTTGGCGAACCGCTCCAGGTCTCTGGCCGTACTGGCTGCGGTCCGCAGTGCGTCGGCAGCGAGGCCATAGAGGACCGCTCGACCTGCAGCATCAGGATGCTCAATGGCGTCTTTCAGACGTTTGGCGCCATCGGCCGCTGCCGAGGTGGCAACGCCCTGGAGAGCTTCGAGTGGATCGACCTCGACCGACTGTCCCAGCGTTCGGGGAGGATCATCTGCCATCTGGGGTCTCCTCTGTGTCTTCGACCGTCACTTCCACCGCTGGGAATCGTGCCCGGATCTTCTTGACGGCAGCCTGAGCGGCAGCGTAGGCCGCGCCGCCAACTACCCCGGAGCCAGCTGCCGACGTCAGGTAATACACGATGTGGACAATCTCTGTCTCGAACCCTCCGGCCCGCTTCTCCATCGGGCCTTCCCACGAGACCTCTAGCCCCTCCTCCTCGAACATTTGGGCGAACTGCGAAGCCCGGGCAGCTGGAATGTCCATCGTTACCTTGGTCATGACAACTCGCCTCAGCCCTTGGCGGTGACCACCGCCATGACCCGGCTAGTCGGGAAGGCTGCAACGCTTCCATCGGCGTCGTGGAATACGAGCCAGTCTTCGGCCTGGGTAAATCGTTCGGCGTTTACCTCGATCTTGGTCGCGAGCCCGTCCACCTTGACCTCGAACGTCGGCATGTGCCCCCCCTCGTCTGGTGCGATGAGGGTAGCTCTGAGACAGAACTTCTGCCCGGACTTCTGCCCTACGGGAAATCCGGGACCGTCCGAGGGCTCCGAGCGGGTCTGGGTGGGGAGCGACCCGACGCCCTGACCAGGGACAGACCGGACAACCCCGGACCACTCGGACAGAAAGCGAAGACTGGGGGTCAAGAGGTCCCGGGTTCAAATCCCGGCAGCCCGACCAGGCGAAGTGGGTCCTCGGACTCTCCAGCAGAAGTCGGATCGGGCCGGCTTCTGCCACCGGTGGCATTCACACACCGGCCAAGCCACCAAGAATGGGCCAGAGGAGATCATTTCGCTCCCACTCTGGGTCCAGGACCGTGACCTGCCACGCCTCGTCAGCCAGCCAGTCGACAAAGTGTGGGTGGTACTCCGTGAAGTTGAGGCGGATCGTACGGGGGCCCATCGCGCCACCGACCCAGGTGAACTCCCGATCTCCGTCCAGCGTCACATGTATTGCCAGCCACGTCTCTGACCGATGCTCGGGCTGTCCGGGAGGAAAGGCGAGCACCACCAAACGGGTCCTCATCGTCGCCTCGTTCAGGGCGATGACCTGGTGGCCGTCGGCGAAGCCACCGACGAATGCGCGCTGATCCGGGTAGTCCGGACTACCCGGCTGGGATCCGTCGGTGATGAATCCCCATTCGTTGAGCGCGGCCAGTACCGGGATCAGCTCGCTCGTTTCCTCGTCTGGCCCCGGCGCCAAGTAGTGGGGATGAACCTGGATCTCACCTCGAAGCCACTGGGCGGTCAACAGCCCTACTGCCTCCCGAGTGGCTGCGGCCTCCCAGAGTGCCCTCTCAAGTGTGCTCATCGCTGCTTCGGTTCCTTACCGGCGCTCCCGGCAATCAGTCTGTCCTTTTGGTGGTTGCCGGACCGTCCACTCAAGGCCTTACCAGAGCCAGCTCGTACCAGGCCCCTTCCCGGCCGCCGACCTCAGCCGGTCCGATGGCCACGAACCCGGCCTTCACCAGCA
>CAYVPF010000180.1:0-3163 GCA_964453355.1 uncultured Acidimicrobiaceae bacterium
GGCGTGCTCTCCCGTTTCCGCTCGGCCTTCGTCTGACCGGGTCCTCGGCCGAGCCGGTGCGCCGGCGCCCGACAGGCGACCCCGCGGTCGTCGGGCTGGACGGGGTCCTCGAACGAGCCGCCGCCGCCGGTCAGGTGCTGGTCGACGACCCCGCCGCCCCGGTCCTGGCCGCCGCCGACGCCCATCACCTGTCCCGGGTCCTGCGCCTCCGGCCCGGCGAGGTGGTCGTGGCCACCGACGGCCGCGGCCACTGGTGCCGCTGCCGCTACCGCGGCCCCGGCGGTCGGACCGAGGCGACCGGGGGCCGGGGCGACCGGGGCGCCGATGCCGCCGTCGACGGGGTCCTCGAACCCGACGGTCCGGTCCGGTTCGAACCGGCGCCGGCGCCGGCGCTGACCGTGGCGTTCGCCCCGGTGAAGGGCGATCGGCCGGAGTGGGTGGTGCAGAAGCTGACCGAGCTGGGCGTCGACCGCATCGTGCCCCTCACCACCGCCCGGTCGGTGGTCCGCTGGGACGGCGGCCGGGCCGGCCGGGCCGTCGACCGCCTCCGCCGGGTGGCCACCGAGGCCCTGGGGCAGTGCCGTCGGGTGTGGCTACCCGAGGTCACCGACCCGTGTGACCTGGCCGCACTGGGCACCCGGCTGGATTTGGGGCCCGGGAAGCTGGCCTTGGCCGCCCTGGGCGGCGAACGGCCCACCGCCACCATTACGACCGTGGCCATCGGTCCCGAGGGCGGCTGGTCGCCGGACGAGCTGGCCGCCGCCCCGACCACCGTGGGGCTGGGCCCGTTGGTGTTGCGGGCCGAGACCGCCGCCGTGGCCGCCGGGGCGATCCTGACCGGCCTCCGGGCCGGTACCGTGGGCGAGGGCACGCCGTGATGGACACCGACCGACACACCCAGATGCCAGAATCCCGATGATGACCGACCGCGTCCAGTGGATCAGCACCAAGGAGGCGTCGCTGCGCCTCGGGGTGACCCTGCGCAGCCTGTACCGGTTCATCGACGAGGGGGAGCTGGCCGCCTACAAGTTCGGCCGGGTCATCCGGCTGAAAGAGGACGACGTGGCGCGGTACATCGACGCCTGCCGGATCGCCCCCGGCGACCTCGAGCACCTGTACCCGGCCCGGCGGCCCGACGGGTCTGAGGCAGACGGGTCCGAGATGGAGGACGCGGCCACAGTGATGGCGGCCACGGTGGACGGCACCGGCGCGGTCGAGGCCGCCCCCATCGACACCGGTAGAGACGACGAGGAGGGCTGATGGCCGACTGCCTGTTCTGCGGCATCGTGGCCGGCGACGTCCCGGCCGAAGTGGTCTTGGCGACCGACCGGACGGTGGCCTTCCGGGACATCAACCCGCAGGCCCCGGTGCACGTCCTGGTGGTGCCGCGCCGGCACATCGACAACGCCGCCGTGGTGACGGACGAGGATGCCGACGACGTCGTGGCCCTGCTGACGGCGGCCCGACAGGTGGCCGAGGCCGAGGGCATCGCCGGGGCCGACCGCGGGTACCGGCTCATCTTCAACGTCGGCCCGGACGCCCTCAACTCGGTGCCGCACCTGCACCTGCACGTCCTCGGCGGCCGGACCATGGCCGGTTCACTCGGGTGACCACGCCCGACGCCACGGCCGGGGTCCGCGCCGGTGAGGCGACCGCCGTCTGGCGGGCCGAGACCCTGGTCCCCCACAACCACCTGATGGCCGGGCTGCTCGGCCAGCGCGACGAGCTGCTGCGCCTGATCGAGGGGTCGTTCCCCGAGACCCGGATCGCCGTGCAGGGCAACCGGATCACCGCCGAGGGCCCCGACGCCACGGTGGTGGCGCGGCTGTTCGACGAGCTGGTCCTGGTGCTGCAGTCGGGGCAGGGGCTGGACGTCACGAAGGTGGCCCGCACCGTGGACATGGTCCGCGAGGATCTGCGGCCGTCCGAGGTGCTGAACGCCGAGGTGGTCAGGGGGGCCCGCGGCCGGACGGTCCGTCCGAACACGGCCGGCCAGAAGCGGTACACCGACGCCATCGTGGCCAACACCATCACCTTCGGCATCGGCCCGGCCGGCACCGGCAAGTCGTACCTGGCCGTCGCCATGGCGGTCCAGGCCCTGCAGAGCCGGCAGGTCAGCCGGATCATCCTCACCCGGCCGGCCGTGGAGGCGGGGGAGCGGCTGGGGTTCCTGCCCGGGGACCTGATGGCCAAGGTTGACCCGTACCTGCGGCCGTTGTACGACGCCCTCTACGACCTGTTGGAGCCGGAGGGGGCCCAGCGGCTGCTGGACCGCGGCACCATCGAGGTGGCCCCGCTGGCCTTCATGCGGGGCCGCACCCTCAACAGCTCCTTCATCATCTTGGACGAGGCCCAGAACACCACCCCGGAGCAGATGAAGATGTTCCTCACCCGCATCGGGTTCGGGTCGAAGTGCGTGGTCACCGGCGACGTCACCCAGATCGACGTGGCCGGCGGCCGGTCCGGCCTGGTGGGCATCGAACCGGTCCTCGGGGGCATCGACAGCATCGCCTTCGTCCACCTCACCCGTCGGGACGTGGTCCGGCACAAGATCGTGGCCGACATCGTCGACGCCTACGAGGTCGCCGAGCACCCCCCGCCCCCCCCGCCGGAGGCGGCACAGGTGGCCGATGGGCATTGACGTCTACGCCGCCGACGAGCAGGCCGAGATTGGCGGTGGGCCGGTCGACCTGGACCGTTGGGTGGCCCTGGCCCGGGCGGTGCTGAAGGACCGCAAGGTGAAGGGCGACTGCGAGGTGTCCCTGCTGTTCGTCGACCAGGACACCATCGCCGGCCTGAACCAGCAGTTCCTCGACCGCCCCGGCCCGACCGACGTGCTGGCGTTCCCCATCGAGGACGACCCGGTCCCCGGCGGCCGGTCCCCGGACCTCGGCGGCAGCGGCCCCGGCGCCGATCCCGGACCGGACCCGCTGGTGCTGCTGGGGGACGTGGTCATCTGCCCGGCGGTGGCCGCCCGCAACGCCGTCGACCACCAGGTGACCCTCGACGACGAACTGGCGCTGTTGGTGGTGCACGGCCTGCTGCACCTGCTGGGGATGGACCACGAGGTGGAGGCCGAGGCCGAGCGGATGGAGCGGCTGGAGCGCAAGCTGCTGGCCCGCTACCACCAGGCCGACGCCTCGGCGGTGGGGGATTGACCGCC
>CAYVPF010000180.1:3263-6485 GCA_964453355.1 uncultured Acidimicrobiaceae bacterium
CTGGCCGTCTCCGGCCTGTTGGCCCTGGCCGAGACCAGCCTGGTCAGGATGAGCCGGGTGAAGGCCAAGTCGCTGCTCGACCAGCGCCGCCGGGGAGCCCGCCAACTGGCCCGCCTGGTGGAGCACCCCGAGCAGTTCTTGAACGCCGTCCTGCTGCTGGTGCTGATCTGCCAGCTGGTCTCCGCCACCCTGGTCGGGGTGCTCGCCGAGCAGTGGTTGGGGGCGATCGGCGTCGTCGTCGCCACCGTGTTCGAGGTGGTGGTCATCTTCGTCATCTTCGAGGCCGTCCCCAAGAACTGGGCCGTGCACAACCCCGAGCGGGCCGCCCTGTTCAGTGCCCCGTTGGTCACCGCCATCGTCCGGTTCCCCCTGGTCCGGGTGGTGTCCGGCTTCCTCATCGGCCTGGCCAACCTGCTGATCGGCCGCCGTCCGGGGGACGAGGACGAGTCCTCCGCCGTCACCGAGTCCGAACTGTTGGCCATGGCCGACGTCGCCCACGCCGAGGACGTCATCGAGCACACCGAACGGGCCTTCATCCACTCCATCATCGATTTCGGCGACGCCGTCGTCCGTGAGGTCATGGTGCCGCGGCCGGACATGGTGACCCTCGAGGCCGACATCACCGTGGGCCGGGCCTTGGAACAGGCCCTGGCCGGTGGCCGCAGCCGGCTGCCGGTCTACGAGGACAACGTCGACGACGTCATCGGCATCGGGTACGCCAAGGACCTGATGCGGGCCGAGCACGACGGCCACGGCGCCGATCCGGTCCGGTCCCACGTCCGTCCGGCCCACTTCGTCCCCGAGACCAAGCGGCTCACCAACCTGCTCAGGGAGATGCAGGACCGAAAGTTCCACATGTCGGTGGTGGTCGACGAGTACGGCAGCACCGCCGGCCTGGTCACCCTGGAGGACCTCATCGAGGAGCTGGTCGGGGAGATCGTCGACGAGTACGACGTCGAGGAGCCCACCGTCGAACGGCTGGCCGACGGCAGCGTGGTGGTCACCGGCCGCATGGCCATCGACGACGCCGACGACCTGTTGGATGCCGAGCTCCCGCAGGGCTCTTGGGACACCGTCGGCGGCCTGCTGTTGGACCTGGCCGGCCACGTCCCGGCCGAGGGGGAGTCCGTCGAGGTCGACGGCTTCCGGCTGGTGGCCCAGCGGGTGCAGGCCCGACGCATCGGCCGGGTCCGCATCGAACGCCTGCAGCCGCCCCACCCCGCCGACGGCGACGACGATGCCGACTGACCCGCCCAGCTACCCTGGCGCCGGCCTGTCCGGCGGCCCCAGCGACGGACCCGGCCTCCGGGCCGGGTTCGCCAGCGTCATCGGTCGCCCCAACGTCGGCAAGTCCACCCTCGTGAACGCCATGGTCGGCACCAAGGTATCCATCATGTCGTCGCGGCCCAACACCACCCGGCACAGCATCCGGGGCATCCTCCACCGGCCGGACGCCCAGGTGGTCTTCGTCGACACCCCCGGCCTCCACCGGCCCCGTACCGCCCTGGGCGAGCGGCTCAACGACACCGCCGTCGCCTCCCTGTCCGACCTGGACGTCGCCGTCGCCCTGGTCGACGCCACCGCGGCCGTCGGCCCCGGGGACCGGATGGTCCTGTCCCGGGCCCTCGAGGCGACCCGCGGCCATACCCAGGACGACGAGCCGGGCGGCGTGCAGCTGGGCATGCTGGTGGCCGTCAACAAGATCGACCGGGCTCGGCCCGAGCAGATCGTGCTGGCCCTGGCCTCGGTGGCCGAGGCGGTCGACCAGCTGGTGGCCGACGGGGTCGGCGGGGCCGGCACGGTGCCCGACGTCGAGTTCTTCCCGGTCTCGGCCAGGACCGGGACGGGGGTGGCCGCCCTCGTGGACGCCGTCGTCGCCCGGCTCCTGGAGGGTCCCGCCTATTACCCAGAGGACATGGTCACCGACACGGCCGAGGCCGTGGCCGTGGCCGAGCTGGTCCGCGAGCAGCTGTTGCGCCGGGCCAAGGAGGAGCTGCCCCACTCCATCGCCTGCCGGGTCACCGAGTGGGAGTGGCCCCGCATCCGAGTGGAGATCCTGGTGGAGCGGGACTCGCAGAAACCGATCGTCATCGGCCGCGGCGGCGAGGTCCTGAAGGCCGTCGGCATTGCCGTCCGCCAGCAGCTGCCCCCCGGGGCGTACATCGAGCTGTTCGTCCGGGTGGAGAAGCGGTGGCAGCAGCGCGACGACGCGCTGGATCGGTTGGGTTACTAGTCCTCCGGGGCGAGGACCCGGGCCAGGAAGGCTTCGACCTCGGACAGATCGGTGGTCCGCTTCATCGGCGGCACCCCGGCCAGCAGGACCCGCCGGTAGCCGGCGGTGGCCAACCGGGGATCGAGGACGGCCACCACCCCGTAGTCGTCGGCCGACCGGATCAGCCGGCCGGCTCCCTGGGCCAGCAGGGTGGCCGCCCGGGGCAGGTCCACCAGCCGGAACGCCGCCTCCCCGGCCCGGTCTCGACGGGCCTGCAGCAGCGGGTCGTCCGGGCGGGCGAACGGCAGCCGGTCCACGGTGACCAGCGACAGCGCCCGCCCCGGTACGTCCACCCCCTGCCAGAACCCCAGGGTGGCGAACAGACAGTAGGTCTCGTCGTCGGCGAACGTCGCCAGCAGTCGGCCCTTCGGCAGCTGCCCCTGCACCAGCACCCGGTACGGCAGCTTCGGCGCCAACTCGGCCGCCGCCGCCTCGGTGGCCCGCCGGCTGGTGAACAGCGCCAGGGTCCGGCCGCCGGCCGCCCCGATCAGCGCCGCCAGCTCTTCGTGGATGGCCGCCTCCGCCTCCGGCCGCCGCCGGTCCGGCAGGTGCCGGGCCACGTACAACATGGCGTGCGACCGGTAGTCGAACGGGCTCCCCACGTCCTCCTCGTCCACCGCGAACCCCGTCAGCCCCAGCCGCTCCGGCAGCTGCTGGGGGATGGTGGCGCTGGTCAGCACCCCGGTGACCTCGCCCCACAGCTGCTCGGCCAGCGGCGGCCCGACGTCGATGGGGGACAGCCGCAACACCGGGGCCCGGGTGGTCCCGTCCACCCAGGCCACCTCGTCGTCCCCCCGGCCCGCCAGCCGGCCCAGGTCGTCGACCAGGTGGCCGGCGGCGCTGACCGCCCGGGCCTTCGGCCCGTCGTCCCCGCCGGTCGCCCCGGCCTCACCCGGCCCGTCGTCCAGCAGCCGGGTGGCCACCGGCCGCCGGAGCAGGGCCAGCACCCG
>CAYVPF010000181.1:0-6469 GCA_964453355.1 uncultured Acidimicrobiaceae bacterium
GACCACCCCGGCACCTTCGACGTCACCCGCAGCCCCAACCCCCATGTCGCCTTCGGGTTCGGCGCCCACTTCTGCCTGGGCAACCAGCTGGCCCGGCTGGAGCTGCGGATCATGTTCGAGCAGCTGCTGGCCCGGCTGCCCGATCTGGCCCTGGCCGAACCGGGCCCGTTCCCCCAGCGGGAGGCCAACTTCATCAGCGGCATCGAGGCCATGCCGGTCACCTTCAGCCCCGTGGCCCCACTCCGGTGACCGGCCCCGGGGAGACCGCCGGACGGGTGCCCGGGGGGCTCGAGGGGCTCAGCGCCCTCGTGACCGGCGGCGGCAGCGGCATCGGCCTGGCCACGGCCGTCCGGTTCGCCCTGGACGGCGCCGGGGTGACCATCTGTGGGCGGACCGAGGAGAAGCTGGTCGCCGCGGTGGCCGCCATCGATGCCGCGGTGGCCGAGGCGGAAGCCTCCGGCCTGCTGGAGCGGCCGGCACCGCCGGCCCGGTACGTCGTGGCGGACGTGACGTTGGAACCGCAGATCGAGGCCGCCGTCGCTGCCGCCACCGAGCCCACCGGCCGGCTGGACATCCTGTTCGCCTGCGCCGGCGGCGCCCACCACATGGGGCCGCTCCTGGAGGCCCCGGCGGAGGCCGTCCGGGCCACGGTCGACCTGAACCTGATCGGCTCGTTCCTTTCCGTGAAGCACGCCGGGGCGGCCATGCGCCAGGGGGGCGGCGGATCGATGGTGCTCATGTCGTCGGGGGCCGGCCACTTTCCCCACCGGTGGCTGTGGGCCTACGGCATGGCCAAGGCCGGCGTCGAGGCTCTGGCCGACTACGCGGCCGAGGAGCTGGGCGAGGCCGGCATCCGGGTCAACGTGGTGCAGCCCGGCATCATCGACGACGAGCTGATGGCGGTCATCACCGCCGGCGGCCCGCTCCTGGACGACTACCTGGCCCAGATGCCGGTGTCCCGGCTGGGCACGGTGGAGGACGTGGCCGCCGCCGTCCGGTTCCTGGCCGGTCCGGAGTCGGCCTGGGTCACCGGTGAGCGCCTGACGGTGGACGGTGGTCATCACCTGCGCCGGGGCGCCGACTACTCCCTGCTCTTCGGCGGCTGATCCCGCCGCTCGACGGCCCGCCTACCCTTCTTCCCTATATCCGACTAATCTGGTAGGATATAGAAAGTTAGATACGGCCAGGCTGGCACTCACCGGTGTTCAGCCGCCCGAAGGGAGCCACAGTGACCACCGCCGGAGACCCCGTGATCCGCTCGGCCGCCAGCCGAGCCCTCACCGTCCACGGCGTGGCCACATCGGCGATCCGTCGCCCCGACGCGACCCGTCGTCCAGCCGGCCAGCCGGCGGGCGGGCGGCGGGGGCTCGGCCCGATTGCCCTCTTGGACCTGGCCCGCGAGATGGCCGGCCAGGCCACCCGCTGGGCGGACCGGCAGGAGGGGCCGCTGGCCGAGCGCACCTACGAGCTGCTGGAGCTGACGAACGACGTGGAGGTGTGGGTCATCCACTGGCCGACCGGCGGCCACCTGCAACTGCACGACCACGGTGGATCGTCCGGCGCTTTCTGGGTGGTCGACGGATCGCTGGAAGAGCGGTACGCCGCCGAGGACCGGTCGCTGCGACACCGCCAGATCACGACCGCCAACGGGGCCGCTTTCGGTCCGCGGTACGTCCACGACGTCCGCAACGGCGGCCACCGGCCGGCGACGAGCGTGCACGCCTACTCCCCGCCGATGCCCGCCATGACGTTCTACCGGACCACGCCGGGCGGCCTGGTGGCCGACCGCACCGAGTACCGGTCGGACCCATCCTGGGCCCCTTGATCGCCCCCTCCGGCCTGGCCGGATCGGTCTGGTAGACCGTCACCGGTGAGTGCCATCGACGACCTGCTCGGCCGGGCCCGCCGCGCCCTGCGCCGGGTCGGCCCCGGGCAAGCGGCAGACGTGCAGCGAGCCGGAGGGTTGCTGGTCGACATTCGGCCGGCCGCCCAGCGGGCGGAGTTCGGGGAGATCCCCGGCGCTCTGATCATCGAGCGCAACGTGCTGGAGTGGCGGCTGGACCCGACCAGCCCGGACCGGCACCCCGCCGTCAACGACGACCCCACCCGACCCGTCGTGGTGGTCTGCCAGGAGGGCTACGCCTCCAGCCTGGCAGCCGAGAGCCTGCGGACCCTGGGCCTTACCGGAGCCACCGACCTGGACGGCGGGTTCGCCGCCTGGAAGGCGGCGGGACTGCCCACCCGCCAGGGTTGACCCGACGGGTGGGCTGTTCCGCCCAGAGCAGATCTGCCCAGAGATCCGCCCAGAGCAGGGCTCGCCTAGATCAGTCCCTGCTGGGTCAGCCAGGTCTTGGCCACTGTCGCCGGCTGCTTGTGTGTTGTGGTGACCAGCAGGTTGAGCTTGGAGATGGCGTTCGTGGTCAGCTTGGCCGAGAGGCCGTTGAGCGCCTTGGCCACCCCGGCGGTGGCCACCGACTTGCGGATGACCGGGATGATGTATGTGGCCCCTTCCAGGTGCTTGTTGTCGACCAGGGCCACGAAGTGGTTGGACTGCACCGCGCCGTTGCTGGAGAAGAGCTCGACCACCTGGACCTCGCCGTTCTTCAGGGCGGCCACGCTGAGCGGGCCGGCTTCGTCCAGGGACTTGAAGCTGGCGAATTTCAGGCCGTAGGTCTTCTTCAGGCCGACCTCACACCCGGCGTTGGTCGGGCACTCCGGCGGACCGCCGAGGATGAGCTTGGAGGCCACCGGCTTCAGGCTGGACAGGGTGGTCAGGTGGTACTTCTTGGCCGTTGTCTTGGTGACGGCGAAGACGTTGGTGTCCAGGGCCGGAGCGGGGTTCAGCACGGTCACGCCGGAGCTGGCCAGGTGGGACTTCAGGTAGGACACCGCCGTTGTCACCTTGGTGGCGGCCGGCAGGGAGGCGTTGTTGCCAGCCAGGTAGTTGACCAGAGCGCCGGCGTAGTCCGGCTCCAGGTCGATTGTGCCCTTCTCCAGGGCTGGAACGACCACCGCCCGGGCGCCGAGCGGCGGCTCGACCTTCACCGTGTAGCCGGCCTTCTGCAGGACGTCGCCGTACATGTTGGCGACGATTGTCTGCTCCTCGAAGTTGGTCGACCCGATCACGATGGTCGGCGTGGACGAGGCCGCCGAGGCCAGGGTCGGGGCAGCGAGCGCTCCGGTCCCGGCCCCCACTGAGGCCAGGGCTACACCCCCCATGAGCAGCCGCTTCACCCGGTTGATTCGCAACGTCATCCCTCCAAAGGTCATGGGCCACACCGGCCAGCGCGCTCGGGACCCCAGGTCGCCGCGCCCGATCCCCGCCTCTACCCGTCGCCCTCTGTCTTGAAACTGTAATAGTTACTTCGCTGATCGTTTATGTCAAGTTTAAAGACTCCCTGGGCCGAAGCTGCTCCCCGGGCGGTGATGCCCTCGCCGTGGCGCTTCAGGCGGTAATGGCCCGGGCCGAAGGCGCCTCGCGCCGGGCGCGGCGCAGCGCAACCGGGGTGAGGGCTCGCGTGACGAGCCCGAGCACCAGGGCCACCAGGGCCGCCATGACGGCGACCAGGACGGCGCCGCAGAAGGCCAGGACGGGTTCGTTGGAGTTCAGGCCGGAGATCACGTAGGTACCCAGGTCGGTGTAGCTGACGTAGGCGGCCAGGGTGGAGGTGGCCACCACCTCGATGGAGGCGGTTCGCACGCCGGCCATCACGAAGGGCGCGGCCAACGGCGCCTCCACCCGGCCCAGCACCTGTAGACCGGTCAGGCCCATGGCCCGGGCGGCGTCCCGCACGTCGGCGTCCACCTCCCGCATGCCCACGTAGGTGTTGGTGAGGATGGGGGGGATGGCCAGGAGGAAGAGGGCCAGGAAGGAGGCCAGGAAGCCACCCCACTTGAGCGAGATGCTGGGCTGGATGGCGAAGAGCGTCAACAGGGCCAGGGTGGGGACGGCTCGGGCGGCGTTGGCCGCATTGACGGCCACCAAGCCGCCCCGGCCGGTGTGGCCCAGCATCACCCCCAGGCCCCCGCCGACCAGTAGGGCGGCCACCACCACGGCCACCGAGAGCTCCAGCTGCCGCCAGAACAGCTCGGGGATGCCGTTGGCCCCGGTCCAGTTGGCGGAGTCGCCGAACCAGTGGAACACCTGGTCGAGGAAGCTCACGTCAGTCGGCCAGCCCCATCAGTTGGCCAACCCCAGCCGCCGGCTGGGCCGCACCCGCCGGGACCAGGGCACGAGGAGTCGTTCGGTACCCACCAGCAGCAGGTCGAACACGGCGGCCAGCACTACCGACAGCACCAGGCCGACGATGATGGGGGTGTTGAAGCCGGTGGTGAAGCCGTAGGTGATCTGCTGGCCGAGGCCACCCAGGCCGATGAGGGCGGTCACGGTGACCAAGCCGATGACGGTGGCGGTGGCCACCCGGAGCCCGGCGAAGATGTACGGCAGGGCCAGGGGCAGGTCCACCCGCACCAGGGCGGCGCCCGGCGAGTAGCCCATGCCCTTGGCCGCCTCCCGGGCGTCCGTCGGGACGGCGTCCAACCCGGCCACGGTGTTCCAGATGAGGATCAGCATGGTGTACCCGACGAGCGCCACTTCGGCCGTCAGATAGGAGGCGACGAAGCCGGTCACCGGCCCGATGATGACGAACAGGGCCAGCGAGGGGATGACGTAGAGGGCACTGGCGAAGCCGAAGACCGGGGCCCGCACCAGCTTGTAGCGCCAGGCGGCCAGGGCCAGGGGCAGCGAGATGGCCGTGCCGATGCCGATGGCGATCAGGGTCAGGGCGATGTGCTGGAAGAGCTGCCCCCGTATCTGGTCCCAGTCCGAGGTGATGTAGCCCCACTGGAAGAACGGCTGCGCCGAGGCCAGCATGGAACGACGTTACCGGTCTCCCGGCGACAATGTGGCCTTTCTCCCATCGGCAATATGGGCTTTCGGGGTAGGGTGCACGGGACATGATCACGCTGGAGGACGTCTCCAAGCGCTATGGCCCCGACAACGTGGCCGTGGGGGACCTCAGCCTCAGCATCGAGGCCGGCGAGGTCTGCATGCTGGTGGGACCGTCCGGGTGCGGGAAGACCACCACCCTGCGGATGATCAACCGGCTCATCGAGCCCACCGGCGGCCGCATCCTGCTGGACGGTCGGAACGTGCTGGCCATGGACCCGGTGGAGCTGCGCCGGGGCATCGGGTACGTCATCCAGCAGGGCGGCCTTTTTCCCCATCGCCGCATCTTCGACAACGTGGCCACCGTCCCCCGCCTGCTGGGCTGGGACAAGGAGCGCATCAAAGCCCGGGTGGACGAGCTGTTGGACCTGGTCGGACTGGACCCGGCCGGCTATAGCCGCCGGTATCCCCACGAGCTGTCGGGCGGCGAGCGCCAGCGGGTCGGGGTGGCCCGGGCCCTCGGGGCCGACCCGCCGGTGCTGCTGATGGACGAGCCCTTCGGGGCGGTCGACCCGGTGACCCGGCAGCGCCTCCAGCAGCAGTTGCTGGACCTGCAGGCGACCCTGAAGAAGACCATCGTGTTCGTGACCCACGACATCGAGGAGGCGGCCAAGCTGGGCGACCGCATCGTCGTCCTGTCCAAGGGCGGCGTCCTGGAGCAGTACGACACCCCGGCCGAGATCCTGGGCCGGCCGGCCACCCCGTTCGTGGCCGACTTCGTTGGCGCCGATCGTGGCGTCCGGCGCCTGTCCGTGGTGCCCATCGAGGCCCAGCAGCTGTTCCATCCGCAGGTGGTGCTGCCCACGGCCACCATGGCCGAGGCGGCCACCGGGACGGGGGGCCCGGGGGCGGCGCGGGACGGCGGCGTGCCGGGTGCCACCGACGACGAGGACGGCGAGGACCACCGCGACGGCGACGGCAGTCGCTGGGCGGTCGTCGTCGACTCGGGCGGGTCACTGCGGGGTTGGGTGGCGGTGGACGCGACGGCCGGCGGGCTGGTCGTCGACCACGCCCGGCCGTTCGCCGTCGAGGTTCCCCTGGGAGCATCCCTCCGGTCGGCGCTGGGGGAGATGCTGCAGCACGACATCGCCTGGGTGCCGGTGGTGGACGGCGACCGGTACCTGGGGGTGCTGACCCCCAACCGCATCCACGCCGCCATGCGCCGGTCGGTCGGCGGCACCCCGATCGATCCCTAGGCCGATCGATCCCTGACGGGGCCGCCGTAGCATGGGCGACCATGGCTCCGGGCGCCGACGAGCTGTTGGCCGAACGGGCCGACCGGTTCCTCTACGAGGACTACCAGATCGACCCGGAGTTGTCCCGGTTGACGTGCCGGTACGCGGTCGGCGGCCGGCGGTTCACCGAGCGGTTCACCTTCGACCCGGGGGGTGACTGGCCGGCGCCGGCCGCCGGGGCGGCGGCCCGGCTGGTGTTCCTGCTGGCCGGGGTGTCGTACTACAAGACCTCGGCCCCGCCGGTGGTCGACCTGGGCGCCCTGGCCACGACCGAACAGGAACGGGG
>CAYVPF010000182.1:0-6415 GCA_964453355.1 uncultured Acidimicrobiaceae bacterium
GCGATCCCCACGATGGGGTGGTTGAGCCGCTGGCCGCCCATCGACCCGTAGAACTCGGCGTTGCCGAAGGCGAACACCCCGCCGTCCGCCGCCACCTCCCAATACCCTGTCGGGGTGGCGGCGATGCCGACGATGGGGGCGTTCAGCGCCTGGCCGCCCATCGACCCGTAGAACTGGGCGTCCCCGAAGGCGAACACCCCGCCGTCGGCGGCGACCTCCCAGTACCCACCACCTGTCGGGGTGGCGGCGATGCCGACGATCGGCGCGTCCAGGGCCTGGCCGGCCATGGACCCGTCGAACCGGGCGTCACCGAAGGCGTACACGCTGCCGTCACCGCCCACCTGCCAGTAGCCGCCAGGGGTGGCCGCCATGCCGACCACCCCGCACCCCGCCGTGCAGGCCGGGCCAACGGTCACCCACTGGGTCGTGGTGGCCGACGCCGACCCGTTCCGCAGGACGGTCTGGCCGGTGGCCACCAGTGTGGTGGACGTCCCGGCCGAGTCGGTCTCGGTGACGGTCACCTCGTAGGTGCCCGGCCGGCCGTAGGTGGCCCAGGCGAACGGGTTGGTCGTGGTGGTGGTGGACAGGCCGTTGCCGAAGTTCCAGGCGTACGACACGATCTGGCCGAAGTACACCGTGGAGCCGGCGGCGCTCATGGCCACGGCCTGCCCGACGGTCCCGGGACCGACGTACAGGGAGGCGACCGGCGCCTGGTCGGGCTGCACCACCACCCTGGTGGTGCCCACCCCGGTCGGCACGGTGGCCACGACGGTGTCGGTGGCCGTGTCCACCACCGACACGGACCCGGCCTGGTTGGCCACGAACACCCGGCTGCCGTCCGGGGAGACGGCGTCGTCGAACGGCCCGTACCCCACCGGGATGGCTGTCGACGCCGTCGGCGGTGTGCTGGTCAGGCTGATCGGCGTCAACGACCCGGCGACGTTGTTGACGGCGTACAGCCGGTGGCCGTCGGGGGCCAGGGCCAGCCCCAGGGGATGATCGGTCGCGATGGGCGCCTCGACGGTGTCGGTGGCCAGGTCGATCGGGTACACGGCGCTGCCGGCGATGTCGCTGACGTACCCGGTGGCCCCGTTCGGGGAGATCACCATGGACATGGCCTGCTTACCGACCAGCACGGCCGGCTCCACCGTCGGCGGGTTGGTGGTCAAGTTGATCGGCACCACCCGGGATGTCGTCGGGCCCTTTGTTGTCGGCCCCGTTGTGGGGGCGCACACGACGTAGGCGGTGTCGCCGTCCGGGGCGATGACCAGGTCCTTGAATGTGGCCACGCTCGGACTGGTGATCGTCGGCCCCGGCGTCGGCGGCCAGGTGCCGAGGTTCACCTCGACGATGCCTTGGGCGCAGACCAGCAGGGCCACCGAGCCGTCCGGGGCGATGACCATTGTGTTCAATGTGAAGCAGTACGAGCTCAGGTCGGCGGCCGTCCGGGGGACCGGGCCGCCGGTGTACAGGTCGATCGGGATCAGCGCCTGTTCGTGGGTGGGCCCGTAGTTGTCGGCGCCGACGTAGGCCCGGTCGCTGTTGGGGGCCATGGCGACCGAGGTCAGCTCCAGGTTCTGCAGCACCGTGCCCACCACCTGGTTGGTGCCGGTGTTGATGGCCACCACCGACGACCCCTTGCCTGTGGGGGCGCCGTGGCTGACCGCCAGGGCCAGCGGGCTCCAACCGGCCACCGGTGCCGTGCTGGCCCCCACCGCCCCACCACCGGACAGCAGGCCCCCCAGGCCGACCGCCAGCACCAGCAACCCCCGTCGCAACATCGCACCCCTCCTGTCCTTCGCCCATTTTGGGCTGGCCCGGCCGGATGGTCCCTAGGGGGAATCCCTAATATCGACCCGTGCTGATCGGTGCCCACGTCCGTGCCGGCGGCCGGATGGTGCCGGCGTTGGAACGGGCGTCGGTGATCGGGGCCGAGGTCGTCCAGGTGTTCACCCAGAGCCCCCGGGCGTGGAAGCCGACGCAGTACGCCCCCGACGTGCTGGCCGCCTACCGCGCCGCCGAAGCCGCCCATCCGGAGGTGGCCGCCACCTTCTGCCACGCCACCTACCTCATCAACCTGGCCACCGCCGACCCGGACCTGCTGGACCGGTCCCGGGCCTGCCTGGTGGCCAACCTGCAGGCCGCCCGGGGGATGGGCGCCCGAGGGCTGGTGCTGCACATCGGCAGCCACCGCGGCCTGGGCACCGACGTCGGCCAGGTGGCCGACGCCCTGCGGTACGCCTTGGACTCGGCCGTCGACCCCTTGACCGGAGAGCTGGACGGCTGCCCGATCCTGCTGGAGAACGCCGCCGGGGCCGGCGACACGGTCGGCCGCACCTTCGAGGAGCTGGCCGACGTCCTGGACCGTGCCGCCGCCGGCGACGGCCTGGGGGTGTGCCTGGACACCCAGCACCTGTGGGCCTCCGGGGTGGGGTTCGGCACCGTCGACGAGGCCGACCAGGTGCTGGCCCACTTCGACGACGTCATCGGGTTGGACCGGTTGCAGTTCCTGCACCTCAACGACTCCAAGGTGCCGTTCGGGGCCAACCGGGACCGGCACGCCAACATCGGCGACGGCACCATCGGGGAGGCCGCCCTCGGCGCCCTGATCAGCCACCCGGCCCTGCAGGACCTGGCCGCCGCCCTGGAGGTGCCCAATCCCGACGCCGACCAGCTGGCCGCCGCCCGCCGGGCGCTCGACCTGGGCCTGACCCGGCGTAGGCTCGGCTAACGGGATGCGTACCGAGTCGGACAGCATGGGCCAGATCGAGGTGCCGGACGACCGGTACTGGGGCGCCCAGACGGCCCGGTCCCTGGAGCACTTCGCCATCGGCCACGACGTCATGCCGCCGTCCATGATCCGGGCCCTCGGCATCTTGAAGCAGGCCGCCGCCCTGGTCAACGCCGACCTGGGCCAGCTGGACCGCCACCTGGCCGACCTGATCGTCACCGCCGCCGCCGAGGTGGCCGCCGGCCAGCTGGACGCCCAGTTCCCGCTGCGGGTGTGGCAGACCGGCAGCGGCACCCAGACCAACATGAACGCCAACGAGGTCATCGCCAACCGGGCCATCCAGCTGGACGGCGGCGTCATGGGGTCCAAGTCGCCGGTGCACCCCAACGACCACGTCAACATGTCCCAGTCGTCCAACGACACCTTCCCGACGGCCATGCACATCGCCACCGCCTCCGAGCTGACCGGCCGGCTGGTCCCCGCCGTCCGGGCCCTCCGGGACGCCCTGGACGCCAAGGCCCGGGCCTACGCCGGGGTCACCAAGATCGGCCGCACCCACCTGATGGACGCCGTGCCGTTGACCCTCGGCCAGGAGCTGTCCGGGTACGTCGCCCAGCTGGACGCCGACCTGGTCCGCATCGACCAGACCCTGCCCGGTCTCTACGAGCTGGCCGCCGGCGGCACCGCCGTGGGCACCGGCCTGAACACCCATCCGGAGTTCGGCGAGCGGGTCGCCGCCCGGATCGCCGAGCTGACCGGGCTGCCGTTCGTGACCGCCCCCAACAAGTTCGCCGCCCTGGCCGCCCACGACGCCATGGTGTGGGCCAGCGGCGCCCTGCGGGTGCTGGCCGGGTCGTTGAACAAGATCGCCGACGACCTCCGCTGGCTGGGGTCCGGGCCCCGCAGCGGCCTGGGTGAGCTGGTGCTGCCGGCCAACGAGCCCGGATCGTCGATCATGCCCGGCAAGGTCAACCCCACCCAGTGCGAGGCCATGATCATGGTGTGCATCCAGGTCATCGGCAACGACACCGCCGTCGGCGTCGCCGGCGCCCGCGGCAACCTGGAGCTGAACGTCAACAAGCCGGTCATCATGCACAACGTGCTGCACTCCATCGACCTGCTCACCGGCACCTGTGTGGGGTTCCGGGAGTTCTGCGTCGACGGCCTCGAACCGGACTACGAGCAGATCCAAAAGCACCTGGAGCGGTCCCTGATGCTGGTCACCGCCCTCAACCCCCTCATCGGCTACGACCGGGCGGCCGAGGTGGCCAAGAAGGCCTACAAAGACCGCACCACCCTCCGGCATGCCGCCGTCGAGCTCGGCTACCTGACCGGAGAGCAGTTCGACCAGGCCGTCCGGCCGGAGGAGATGACCCACCCATGACCGAGCTGTTGAGCCACGACACCGTGGACGCCTCCCTCCCCGAGCTGGCCGGCTGGGCCCGGGACGGCGACGCCCTGGTGAAGGTGGTCGAGAAGGCCGACTTCGCCGGGGCCCTGGCCTACGTGAACGCCGTCGCCGCCCTGGCCGAGGCGGCCGACCACCACCCGGACATCGACATCCGCTGGAACACGGTCACCCTGGCCCTGTCCACCCACTCGGCCGGCGGGTTGACGGCCAAGGACCTGGACATGGCCGCCCAGATCGACGCTGTCTGACTAGTCGAGCAGGGCTTCCCGCAGGCCGCCCACCACGTCCGGGCCCACCCCGATGGCCGCGGCGTAGTCGGTCACCGACCCGTAGTCCTCGTCCAGGGCCGCCAGCAGGCTGGCGATGTTGGCGGGGTCCGCCGAGAACATCTCGTCGGCCCCCTCGATGACCGCCCGGCCCTCCGGGTACCGTTCGATCAGCCGCCGTCGCAGCGCCGCCATGGCCTGCTCGCTCAGGGCGTAGTCGTCGACGATGGTCGGCTCCGGCACCCCCAACAGTCCCAGCAGCACCGCCACCAGCACTCCCGTGCGGTCCTTGCCGGCGGCACAGTGCACGATCACCGGATGGGCCTGGCGCTCGGCCACGATGGTCAGCGCCCGGGCGATCTGCGGGGCGGCGTCCTTGGCCATCTCCAGGTACTGCACCCCCAGCATCCCCGGGGCCATCTTGAACCGGTCCGGGTCCGGCATGGCGTCCAGCAGGGGCAGGTGGTGGAACCCCACCGGGATGTCCTCCACCGGGAACCGGCCGTCGGCCAGCTCGGCGGTGGTCCGCAGGTCGATGACCGTGGCCACCCCCAGCTGCCGGATGGCGGCGCGGTCGGGGTCGGTCAGCCGGGACAGGCCGTCGGCCCGGAACAGCGTCCGCCACCGGATCCGCCGGCCGTCAGCGGCCTTGTAGCCGCCCAGGTCCCGGAAGTTGACGGCCCCTTCCAGGGGGATGTGGCGTTCGAACTGGGTGGTCACCGCCCGAGTGTACCGACCACCGAATTCGACGTGCTCGCGAACTGATCAGGTGCCGAGCGGCAGGTCCCAGAGTGGGAACCACCGCTGCAGGTCCTGCTCGATCGGCAGGTCGGTGGCCAGCACCGCCCGCATCCGCAGCTCCAGCTCGCTGTCCCGGTGCTCCCGGCCGTCGGGGGCGAACGGGTAGAAGGTGCCGCGCTTGTACAGGTACACCAGGAACAGCGCCCGCACGTCCGGACCGGCCGTCGGGGCCGGCAGCAGTCCGAACACCGAGCACAGCAGCTGCGGCCCCCAGCCGTGCTCGGTCAGGGTGGTGTTGACCAGGTGCACCCGGGTGACCAGCGTCTCGGTGTCCGGGTCGTCCAGCAGCAGCCACTGGTACCCGTAGGCGTCCTCCGCCTGGGTCAGGCCGCCACCGGCGGCACCGTCGTCGTCGGGCATGGCCAGCAGGTCGGTGGCTTCCTGCCGGACGTCCGCCGCCGACTGCCCGGCCGGCGGTTTCCAGCAGACCCCGGCGTGCCCGGACAGCAGCAGCCCTTCGGCCGTCTGCAGGGTCACCGCCGCCGACGGCAGGGCGAACAGGGCGTCCAGGTTGGGCCGCACCGGCTTGGTCCGGCCGAGGAGGCTGTCGAACAGTCCCACTCAGTGCGGCTGGTTCATCTCGGCTTCCAGCTGGGCCAGCTGGGCCAGGCGCCGTTCCAGGGTGGGGTGCGTCGAGAACAGGGTGCCGAACGACAGCCCCGACCCGCCCTGCTTCTGGGCGATGGCCGGGGTGAAGAAGAAGGCGTTGAACGGCTCCGCCGACCGCAGGTCCTTGGTCGGGATCCGCCCCATCTCGCCGGTGATCTTCACCAGGGCCGATGCCAGCAGCGACGGCCGGCCGATGAGGATGGCCCCGGACCGGTCGGCGGCCAGCTCCCGGTACCGCGACAGGGCCCGGGTGAGCAGGAAGCTGATGGCGTAGACGGCGATGGACACCACCATGATGATGCCTTCCATCGCCGCCATCTGGCCGGCGCTGTTTGTGTTGCGGCCGCCGCCGCCGAACAGGCCGGCGTAGAACATCACCCGGGTGGTCAGCCCGGCCAGGATCCCGAGGGAGCTGGCGATGGTCATGATGGCCACGTCGCGGTGGGCGACGTGGGAGATCTCGTGGGCCAGCACCGCCTCGATCTCCGGCTCGTCCAGCCGGCGCAGCAGGCCGGTGGTGGCGCAGACCACCGCCGCCTTCGGGCTGCGGCCGGTGGCGAAGGCGTTGGGGATGTCCGTCTGGGCGATGGCCACCCG
>CAYVPF010000183.1:0-6373 GCA_964453355.1 uncultured Acidimicrobiaceae bacterium
CCTGGTCGTCCTGGTGGCCGACGCCGGTCTCGGCACGATCAACGAGGTCCGGCTGGCCGCCGGTGCCCTGTCCGCCCTGGCTGGGGGGACCGGGGGAGCCGGCGGGGTCGGGGGAGCCGGAGGTGCCGGCGGGCCGCCGGCCCAGTTGGTGGTGGTGCTCAACCGGTTCGATCCCGCCGACGACCTGCACCGGCGCAACCGCGACTGGCTGGCCGACCGGGACGGCCTGCCGGTGCTGGTGACCCCCGGCGACGAGGACGCCCTCAGCCGCCGGGTCCTCGGCCCGCCGCCGCCGGACCTACAGTGTCCGCCAGGAGGCGATGCCGTGGACCAGGGTGAACGAGGACAAGAGGGGGACGGCGGGAGCCATTGGGGTGAGGTGGTGACAACCGCCACCGCCACTCCACAGCCGGGGGACCTGGTGGTCAGCGGGGGCCTGGGCATCGCCCAGGGCCCGCTGGTCGGTGCCGGTGACTCCACCCCGCTGGAGGAGGACGAGCCCGAAGGGGTGGTGCCGCCGAGCCCGTTGTGGGCCATGAAGATGCGCCGGCACGTCCAGTGGCACCTGCTGCCGGCCCACGAGCGCCACGACCGGATCCGCGACGCCGTCGGTACCGGTGACGACACCGTCTACGTCATCGACGACGGCCGCCACCACGTCATGTTCGGCCGCCGCGTCGGGGCCGTCCCCGGCGAAGTCGAGTACGCCCTGGTCGGCCGGGCCGGTCATGACCGCTACGACGCCCTGGTCGCCGGCAGCCTGGCGCCCCGACGGGCGTTCGACGACGCCACCAACCTGGTCCTCTGCGGCGTCGCCGCCGAGGAGGACATCGTCGCCTCCAACCTGTTCGAGGTGGCCAACTACGGCAGCGCCGCCGACATCCCGGCCGAGTACCTGCCCGGCGCCCCGTACATCGAGTTCGCCGACGACCTCGACGCCACCGCCGACTGACGACGGGGGCCGAGGTGAGCCCCGGGCCGGGGGGTCCGGCCGGCGTCGGGGGGGGAGATGCGACAGGTTTTCCTGGCGCGCCGGCGCGACTTTTAGAGCGGATCTGCTCACATAAGCCGTTCAGTGACCGGTGGGGAAATTGTCCGCCCAGCCCTCCCGGGCAACGGGTGATGCTTAGAACCGGTCGTTGCTCGGTAGAGTTTCCGTGTCGTCCATGTCCGTCGGTGGTGGGGTCGGCGGTCCTTTGTAGTAACGGCAAGAGCTCGGGTGAGGTGATGACAGCTAGGCCGGTACCCTCCGGATACGACGACCTGTTGGTCGCCGATCCTGCCGGCGCGCCCGCAGAGCCGGTACCCCCGGCCCGGGGAGACCAGGCCCGGGGAGACCGGAACGGGGGAGACCGGGACCGATCGGCCCACCGGGCCCCCGACGTGTCGCTCCGCTGGTTCCTGCTGCTGGGCCTGGCCGGCACCATCGCCATCTTGTGCGGGGTCATCCTCGGCGGCACCGCCTTCGAGTCGCGGCTGCCCGGCGCCTGGTTCTTCGGCACCCCCGGCGGCCCCTTGGGGTCGGTCGGCCCCGCCGGGTCCCGGGCGCCCATCGAGGCGGTGCTGGCCGTCTACGGCGGCCTGGCCGTCCTGGCCATCACCTGGGCACGGCTGGCCCGGGTCCTGTGGCGGCATCCCGGGGTCCCGGTGCGGCGGGTCGTCAAGGTCGTCGCCGCCTGGGCCGTCCCCATCCTGATCGCCCCGCCGCTGTTCAGCCGGGACGTGTACAGCTACGCCGGCCAGGGGGAGATGGTCAGCCACCACATCAACCCCTACCTGTACGGTCCCGGAGTGCTGGGGGCCACCCCCTTCAACAACCTGGCCGGCCAGCTGTGGTCCAACACCCCGTCCCCGTACGGCCCCACCTTCTTGTCCTTGGACGGCATCGTCACCCGGCTGGCCGACCACCAGGTCCTGGCCGACCTGGTCCTGCTCCGGTTGCTGGCCGTGTTGGGGGTGCTCCTGATCGCCGCCGGCCTGCCCACCCTGGCCCGGGCCGCCGGCCGCGACCCGGCGGCCGCCCTGGTGCTCGGTGTCGGCAGTCCGGTGGTGCTCACCACCCTGATCGGCGGAGCCCACAACGACGCCCTGATGGTCGGCCTGCTGGTGGCCGGCCTGGCCGTCGCCCGGCGGTTCGGGCCGGTCCCCGGCATCGTGCTCTGCGCCCTGGCCGTCGGCGTGAAGGCCCCCGCCGCCCTGGCCGTGGTGTTCCTGGGCTGGAACTGGCCGGGACCGGTGGCGTCGCTACGGGCCCGGATCGGCCGGACGGCGGCCGCCCTGGGCATCACCGCGGTGGTCCTGGCCGTGCTGTCCTGGGTCACCGGCCTCGGGTGGGGTTGGGTGCACACCGTCACCGCCGAGAGCAAGGTCAACACCGGGGTCACCCCGGTCTACGCCGTGGCCCACGTGGTCACCGACCTGGCCCACCTGGTGGGGCTGCAGGTCGGCCTCGGCGGCGTCCGCACCGGGGTCTCCGCCCTCGGGCTGCTGACCGCGGCGATCATCACCGTCGTGCTGTTGTGGCGGTCCCCCCGGATCGGCACCGTGCAGGCCCTGGGCCTGTCACTGCTGGCCGTCGCCCTCCTCAGCCCGGTGCTGTGGGCCTGGTACGCCACCTGGGGCCTGGTGGTGCTGGCCCCGGTGGTCGTCGGCCGGCTCCGTCGGGCCGTCATCATCCTGTCCGTGATCGAGGCCGCCGTCGGGGTGTCGGCGGTCTACGGCATGGCCTCGATGGTGCTCACCGCCGGGATCCTGAACGACCTGCTGCTGCTGTTCGGCATGGTGGCGGTGATACTGCTGGCCGCCCGGGCCTTCAGGGACTACGACGAGGACCCACTGCTCCGGCTGCCGTGGTCCGGGCACCGGGCCGACCATCCCGCCGGGGTCACCGTCACCGCCATCCAGCGGCCGCAGACCGCACAGTAGCGGGGCGGGTCCAGCTCCCGGGCGCACCCCGGGCAGTCCGCCACCGGCCGGCCGCAGCCGGTGCAGAACATCGGCCTCAGAAGGCGGCGGTCAGCGCAGCCACCGGCATCCGCAGGTCCGCCAGCATCTGCAGGTCGTCGTCCGCCGATCGGCCCAGGGTGGTCAGGTAGTTGCCGACGATCAACGCGTTGATGCCGGCGGTCATGCCCATGGACTGCAGGTCCCGCAGCGTCACCTCCCGGCCGCCGGCGTACCGCAGGATGACCCCCGGCAGGGCCAGGCGGAACAGGGCGATCCACCGCACCGCCTCCCAGGCGCCTACCGGTGGCCGGTCGCCGAGGGGGGTGCCCGGGCGGGGGTTCAAGAAGTTGACCGGTACCTCCGTCGGGTCCAGCTCCTGCAGCTGCTGCAGCAGCTCGATCCGCTGGGCGTCGGTCTCGCCCATGCCGATCAGGGCACCGCAGCACAGCTCCATGCCGTGGTCCCGGACCAGCCGGCAGGTGTCCGCCCGCTCCTCCCAGCTGTGGGTGGTCACCACCTCGGGGAAGTACGACCGGGCGGTCTCCAGGTTGTGGTTGTACCGGTGCACCCCGCCTTCGGCCAGTCGCCGGGCCTGGTCCTCGGACAGGATCCCGGCACTGACCGCCACGTTCAGCCCCGTCTGCTCCTTCACCACCGGCACCAGTTCCAAGATGCGGTTGAGCGTTCGCTCGTCCGGTCCCCGGACGGCCAGGACGAGGCAGAACTCCGACGCCCCCAGGGCTGCCGTCTCCTTGGCCGCCCGCAGCACCTCGTCGGTGTCCAGGAACGGCGTCGCCTTCACCGTGGTGTCGAACCGGGACGACTGCGAGCAGAAGTGGCAATCCTCCGGGCAGCCCCCGGTCTTGGCCGACAGGATCCCCTCCACCTCCACCTCCGGTCCGCACCAGGTCAACCGCACCTGGTGGGCCAGGGCCGCCAGGGCCACCACCCCGCTGTCCGGCAGTTCGGCCAGGGCCGTCAGCTCCTCGCCGGTCAGCTGCCGACGGTCGTCCAGCAGGGCTCGCTCGGCGGCCGCCAGCAGCGCCCGCTGAGCCGCGTCCAGCGGCCGCTGCTCGGACACCGGGGGGGAGCCGTGGTTGGCCGACCGGAAGGCGACCGTGCTACGAGTGTTGACGGGAAGCGGTTCGCCGGGCACGGCGCCAACGGTAGCGGCAGCGAGCCGCCACCGGGTAGCCGAGCGCCTCCGGCTGGTCGCTCGTGTCGAGGGAGGATGGGTATGGCCTGGGACTTTTCCACTGAGCCGGAGTTCGAAGAGCAGCTGGCGTGGATGCGCGGGTTCGTCCGCGAGGAGGTGTTCCCGCTCGAGACCCTGGACCTCACCTACGACCAGGTCCTCACCGTCATCCGGCCGATGCAGGAGGAGGTCAAGCGCCAGGGGCTGTGGGCCGCCCACCTGCCCTCCGAGCTGGGCGGCATGGGGTTCGGGCAGCTCCGGCTGGGCCTGATGCACGAGATCCTCGGCCAGTCGCCGTACGGGCCGGTGGTGTTCGGCAACAACGCCCCCGACTCCGGCAACGCCGAGCTGTTGGCCATCGGCATCGAGGCCACCGGCCGCCAGGACCAGCGGGAGCAATGGCTGCAGCCGCTGCTGGACGGCAAGATGCGCAGCGGGTTCTCCATGACCGAGCCCAACACCGCCGGGTCCGACCCCACCCTGCTGTCCACCACCGCCGTCCGTGACGGCGACGAGTACGTCATCAACGGCCGCAAGTGGTTCACCACCAACGGCTCCGTCGCCGACTTCCTCATCGTCATGGCCGTCACCAACCCCGACGTCCACCCCTACCAGGGCTCCTCCATGATCGTCGTCCCGGTCGGCACCCCCGGCCTCACCGTCCGCCGGGACATCCCCACCATGGACCACATCGGCAAGCCGTTCGGCACCTTCGGCAACCACGCCGAGGTCGAGTACAACGACGTCCGGGTGCCGGTGGCCAACCTCGTCGGGCGCGAAGGGGAGGGGTTCCACCTGGCCCAGGCCCGTCTGGGGCCGGGGCGGATCCACCACTGCATGCGCTGGCTCGGCCAGTCCAGGCGGGCCTTCGACATGCTGTGCGAGCGGGCCGTGTCGCGGTACGCCCACGGGTCCCTCCTGTCCGAGAAGCAGACCATCCAGAACTGGGTGGCCGACTCCCTGGCCGAGATGACCGCCGCCCGCCTGATGACCCTGCAGGCCGCCTGGAAGATGGACCGGGAAGGGGCGGCGGCAGCCCGGGTGGAGATCGCCATGATCAAGTACTACGGCGCCGGCGTCCTCTACAACGTCATCGACCGGGCCATCCAGGTGTACGGCTCCCTCGGCTACTCCGCCGACATGCCCCTGGAGCACATGTACCGGGCCGCCCGGGCCGCCCGCATCTACGACGGCCCCGACGAGGTGCACCGCCAGACCGTCGCCCGCCGGACCCTCCGCGGCTACACCGCCACCGACGTGCCCACCGAGCACATCCCCACCCGCGAGGAGGCGGCCAAGCGCAAGTTCGCCGACCTGTTGGCGGCGTTCGCCGACTGACAGGACGGCCGGTGGGGGAGCGGCGTTAGCGGAGCAGCCGGGACAGTCGCCGGTCGGCCAGCACCCGGCCGCCGGTCTGGCAGCGCTGGCAGTACACGATCTCGTAGGACTCGTACGACACCCGCAGCAGGTCCTCCCCGCACCGCGGGCAGGGTTGGCCGGCCCGCCGGTGCACCAGGAACCGGTCGCCCAGCTTGGCGTCCGACAGCCCGCCGGTCCGCTGCCGCTCGGACACCAGCGCCTCGTCCATCACCGAGCGGATGGCCTCGAGGAGGCGGCGCCGCGTTGCGCCGTCCAGGCTGCTGAGGGAGGCAAACGGGGAGATGCCGGCCCGGTTGAGGGCGTCGTCGGCGTACCCCCGGCCGATGCCGGCCACCACGTGCTGGTCCCGCAGCCAGGTGTGCAGCCGCCGGTTGCTGTCCCCGTGGGCCATCAGGTCGGCGAACGCCGGGTCGTACACGTCCGGGCCCAGGCCGGCCAGCGGCCCGTCGTCGTCCGGGCCCAGCACCCACCACCCGGCCTTGCGCTGGCTGCCGTGCTCCCGGAACAGCACCCCCAGCGGGTCCGGATCGCCATCGGCGGCTCTGTCCCGGGGGCCGAACACCCAGCGGACCACCGAACCCCGTGGTTTGGTGTCCTTGGGCGGCGACTCCACGTCGATGCGGCCACCCTGCGACAGGTGGAACGCCACCCGCAGCCCGTTGTCGAAGGCCACGACGTCGTACTTCCCCCGCCGGCCCACCCCGGTGACCGTCCGGCCCACCAGGTCGTCGGCCGCCGGCGACGCCGTCTTCAGCCCGGTGAACCCGATCGGCTGGTACGAGTCCAGGGGCCGGCCGGCCAGGGCGGCGTCCAGCCGCTCCGCCAGGGCCTGCATCTCGGGGATCTCCGGCA
>CAYVPF010000184.1:0-6290 GCA_964453355.1 uncultured Acidimicrobiaceae bacterium
GCCGGGGCAAGCCGGTCCACGCCCTGCTCGGAGGGGTGGTCATCGCCGCCGTCTACAACGGCCTCGGCCTCCTGGGCATCAGCGCCGCCGGGCAGGACATGGCCACCGCCCTGGTGCTGCTGGCCGCCGTCACCGTCGACTCCCTGGTCCGCCGGCGGGGCAGCACCGGCTTGTAGCCCCTTCGGGGGGACCCCGTCCCCTCCCCACCCATCGGCGGCGGGGACGGGCACACCCCGGATCAGCGTCAGGGTTACCCCGCGTACCCACGATCGCCGGGCATGGGTTGCACGTTGACTCCGGCGGCAGTGAGGAACTGGCGGATCTGCGAGGCGTGTTCAAGAACGTGCAGCGGCATGCGGCCGACAATCACCCCGTACAGCATGCCGTGGTATCGATGGGCGTCAGGGAGTGGCCGAGCCGCCGCGTCCTCGGTGAGCTCGTCAAGCGTTCGGCGCACCCTCCCGCGGCAGTATTCGATGTAACCGAGCAGTTCGGCCTTGGTGAACATACGGTCGGGAAAGGCGTAGGTGTTCTCGTCAAAGGGTTGTGGCGGTTCCCACGGCTCGAACTCGGCGCTGAGGTCGTAGTCGAGGGTCAGCAGCGCGTGGTACGCCAGGAACCAAGGGGCTGAGCCGTGCAATCCCCCATGCGGCGTCGGACTCGTGGGTGCCTCGTCCGGCCACAAGTCCGTCTCCCACAGGTCGCGGGGACAATCCGTCAGCGCCGCCTCCATCAGCCGTAGCGCTTCCTCGAAATTGCTGGCCATGCTCTGTACAAACGGGTTCACCACGCGGTACGTGATAGCGCGTATCGACGGATCGGCGGAGCGGGAGCTGTCCCACGAGCGCGTCTAACGGCGGGGCCGGGCAGCCGCGTCGGTCAGTTGGTGATGATCTTGTAGAAGCAGGCCTTCCACTTACCCGGCGTCGGGTCACCGCCCAGACTGGCGCCGGTGCACTTCACCCCGCCACCGACGAACGACCGGTCGGCGTAGAGGTAGACCCCATCGGTGCCGTAGGCGATGCTGGCCCGGGCATTGGAGGACTGGCCGAAGCTGCAGCCACCGTTCTCCTCCGCACAGAACGTGTAGCCGGCCGGTGCGGCCGTGTATGGGCCGGTGACCGGGCCCAAGGCCACGTGGACGGCGACGCTGCCGCTGCTGGGCGCCGTGCCCCGCGTGTCGCCGTAGCACGTCATCCCCTTGGTGTCGTAGCACTGGGCTACGTAGTTCGTCCCCGCACCGTTGTTCTGGGTCACGTTCAGCCTGGTGGTACCCACCGAGGTGGCCGGCGTCCGCACGGTGATGAGGAACTGGGCGTTGGACCCCTGAAAGGCGCAGGAGCCTGTCGTCTTGGCCGTGAACAGGTCGACGACCCTCGTGTCCCCATGATCGGGGTACCGGGCGTCCGGCTGGACGGTGAGCTTGGGCTGCACCTTGCCGCCGTCGCAGTTCCCCCCAAGGTCCGAGAACGTCTCCGTCGATCCCGGCGGGAGCTTGTAGGACTCCAGGTAGAGGCCGACCCGGTTCGCCGCCCCAGCCGGGCCGGCGGCCACCAGGATGGGAAGTCCCACCGCGGCCATCGCCGTCAGCGCCATGCCGCAGCGTTGCAGCCCCTTGCCGGGCCGACAGGGCCTTGCCTCGACTGGGGACGTGTTGGACACCGCGCCACCATAACCCTCACTGGGCTCACAATCCGATCACCGTTCGGTTTGAGAGCCGATCCGGTGTCGATCCGGACGGGATGTTCTACAATGAAGCACATGGCAGAGGTGGGTATCAGGGCGCTCAAACAGAACGCCTCGGCGGTGGTGGCCGAGGCGTCAGCGGGAACCACGATCACCATCACCGACCGGGGCCGGCCGGTGGCCCAGCTGACGGCGATCCCGGCCTCACGGCTGGACCAGCTGCTCGCTTCCGGGAAGGCTCGGCCACCGCGTCGTGACATCAGCGAGCTTCCCGCCCCTCTGCCGGGTCCCGATCTGGGCGCCACCCTCATCGCCATGAGAGAGGCCGAACGCTACTGAGATGGCCCACTACCTCGACACGTCGGCCCTGGTGAAACTGGTGGTGGCCGAACCGCAGACCACGGAGCTCCGGGCCTGGTTGGGTGCTGCAGACCGGGTACCGGTGGCGTGCAACCTGGTCCGTACCGAGTTGCTCCGCACCGTGCGGCGGGTGGCCCCGGATCTCGTCGTGCAGGCGCGGGCCGTGCTGGACTCGATCACGCTCCTCCAGATCACCACATCGATCTTCGAACAGGCCGCTCGCCTCGATCCGATGGCGCTACGCAGCCTCGACGCCGTGCACCTGGCGGCGGCACTGGACCTCGGGGACGACCTCGACGCGGTGGTGACCTACGACGACCGACTGGCGGAGGCCGCCCGGGACAACGGGGTACCGGTCACGGCGCCAGCCTGAAGGGTTATCGCGGGGGCGCGCCGCGGCGGGCGATCGCCGTCTGGACCCGGCGGACGGCGTCGGTGAACTCCGGCCGGCCCATCGACCACGCCTGGGCCTCCCGCTCCAGCTCCACCGCCTCGTCGGCGGTCCCGAGCACGGCGCTCGCATCCAAGGATGTCCTGGTCCGGGCCACCAGCTCGGGGTCCCGGTCGGCGACCCGCCGAGCCAGGGACAGGGCGGCGGCGTCCAGGTCGGCGCCGGGCACGCAGCGCCAGGCCAGCCCGTGCTGCACCGCCTCCTCCCCCTCCAAGACGTCGCCCATCAACACCATGGCGGCCGCCCCCTGCCGACCCACCCGTCGCTGCAGGTGCCACAGGTTGCCGCCGCCGGGATGGATGCCGACGTCCAGGAACCGGGGATCGAACCGGGCGGCCGGGGACACCAGCACCACGTCGCAGCACAGCGGCAGGTTGACGCCGGCCCCGATGGCCGGCCCGTCGACGGCGGCCACCGTGGGCACCGGGGCGTGCAGCAGCGCCTGGAACCCCCGGTAGGTGTCGGCCAGCGGGGTTGTCCGGGACAGCAGGTTGTCCAGGGAGCCGCCGGCGCAGAACACCGGGGGGTCGGCGCACAGCACCAGGGCGCGGGCGCCGCCGGCCACCGCCTCGACCACGGCCGCCTCCAGGGCCTGGCTCATGGCCGGCGACAGGGCGTTGCGGTGGGCCGGATCGGTCAGGCGCAGCACCGCCACCCGGTGGACGGTGGACGTGGTTACCAGCATGCGGGCCCCCTCGGTTGGTGCCGCTCCCCATCAATGCAATCTATAGATTGAGCGGCATGTCCGGCGGAGCCGATCCGGTGATGCGCCTTCCGGGGGGAACCGGCCACGAGTTGCTCCGGGCGGTGGCCGGCGAGCATGGCGACCGGGAAGCCTATGTGGAGGCCACGGGGGAACGGATGACCTTCGCCGGCTGGGACCGGGCGGCCGACGGCACCGCGGCCGCCTTCGCCGACCTGGGGGTCGGCCCCGGGGACGTGGTGACGCTGCTGCTGCCGTCGTCCATCGACTACGCCGTCTGTTACCTGGCGGCCATGCGGCTCGGGGCCATCACCTCCGGCATCAACACCCGGCTGGGGCCGGCCGAGGTGGCCAGCATCCTCCACCGCAGCCGGCCCCGGTTGGTGGTGGGGTACCGGCCGGAGGACGAGGCCGCGGTCGCCCGTTGGGCCGGGACCGCACCGGGGACTCCGACCACCTACCTGACCCAGTCCGGCCTGCGGGCGTTCCGGACGGCCGATCCACCGCCGTCGACCACCCTGCCGGCGGCGGACCCGGACCGGCCGGTGGCCATCGTGTGGACCAGCGGCACCACCGGGGAACCCAAGGGGGCGGTGTTCGACCACCGCAACCTGGCCGCCGTCTCCGTCGGGGCCGGGGCCCTGCGGGGCCGGTTCGACCGCAAGATCTGCCCCACCCCGTTCTCCCACGTCGGGTACATGGTGCACGTCGTGGAGGACATCGAGTACGCCATCACCACCGTCGTCCCGCCGACCCCGTGGAAAGCCGGGCCGGTACTGGCCCAGATGGCCGCCGAACGGGTCACGGTCGGCCAGGGGGTGCCCTCGCAGTGGCGGCTGCTGCTCGACCGCCCGGAGCTGGACGACACCGACCTGAGCAGCCTGCGCATCTGCGGCAGCGGTGCCGCCCCGGCCCCGCCCAGCCTGGTCCGCGAGCTGCAGCACCGGCTGGGCTGCCCGGTGGTGATCGGCTACACCAGCACCGAGGCGGCCCTGACCACCGGATCGCTGCCCGGGGACAGCCCGGAGCTGATCGCCCGCACCGTCGGCCGCCGCCGCGACAACGTGGAGCTCCGGGTGGTGGACGACGACACCGCCCCGGTGCCGGCCGGCCAGATCGGCAACGTCGAGTGCCGGTCGGCGGCGGTCATGCGCGGGTACTGGGAGGACCCGGAAAAGACCGCCGCCGTTCTCCGCCCGAACGGCTGGTTGCGCACCGGCGACGGCGGCTGGCTGGACGCCGACGGCTACCTGACCTTGGTGGGCCGGCGGACCGAGATGTACCTGCGCGGCGGCTACAACGTGTACCCGGTCGAGGTCGAACGGGTCATCTCCGAACTGGCCGACGTGGCCCAGGTGGGGGTGGTCGGCAAGCCCGATCCGGTGCTCGGCCAGATCGGCGTGGCCTTCGTCGTCCCGGCGGCCGGTCGGCCGGCGCCGTCCCTCGAGCAGCTCCGCCAGCAGGTCCGGTCGGCCATCGCCGACTACAAGGCTCCGGACCTGCTGGAGGTGGTCACCGAGCTGCCGTTGACCGCCATGGGGAAGGTGGACAAGCTGGCCCTCGGCCGTCGGGCCGAGGCGCTGCCGCCACCCATTCGAGGCTGACCAGGCGGCCCGCGGCTGATCAGCCCATGTACAGGATCTGCATGGCGTAGACCAGCGACGGCCGTTCCGCCCCGACCACGGCCACCTCGATCTCGCTGGTCACCAAGGTGCCCCGGGGCTTGGCCTCGGCCCGGAGCAGCCGCAGCCGGGCGTGCACGTCGGAACCGGCCGGCACCGGGGCCATGAACCGCAGCTTCTCCGCCCCGTAGTTGGCGGCACTGGCGTGGCCGACGATCTTCAGGTGGCCCGACGGCGACAGGTAGGGGATCAGGCTGAGGGTCAAGAAGCCGTGGGCCACCGGGGCGCCGAACGGGCTCTCCCGCAGGGCCCGCTCCACGTCCACGTGGATCCACTGGTGGTCACCGGTCAGGTCGGCGAACTCGTTGATCATCTCCTGGGTCACCGTCTTGACGACCCCCCAGTCCCCGAACTCCCCGGCCGCCGCGCCCAAGCCGTCGACGTCGTCGAAGCGCACCTCTGCCATGTCGTCATCTCTCCTTCGTGGTTATCGTGATCTAGGGGTTCTGGGGCCGGTTCGTCCACGACCGCCCCGCCTGGGCGTCGGAGCGGAACCACCCGCCGGCCGCCCCGGTACCGCCGTCCGTCGGGATGGTGTGGCCGGTCACGAAAGCGGAGAGGTCCGAGGCCAGGAACAACAGCACCCGGGCCTGGTCGTCGGCCACGCCCATCCGGCCGACCGGCACCCACTGCGGCCAGAGGTGCGCCTGGTCGGCCGGCACCCACTGCGTATACGGCACCTGCAGCGACTCGGTGACGTCCGGCCCGATGCCGTTGACCCGCACCCCGTGGCTGCCCACCTGCACGGCGAGGCTCCGGGTGAAGTGCACCACGGCGGCCTTGTAGGCGGCGTACACCGGGTCCTCCGGGTAGCCCCGCAGCCCCTCCACCGAGGACACGTTGACGATCGATCCCGATCCCCGGTCCACCATGGACGGCAGGAACCGGCGGGTGACCGTCAGGACGTGCCAGAAGTTGACCCGGTTCAGTTCCTCCCAGAACGCCGGGTCGCCGTCGACGAAGTTGCCGGCCCGCCGGATCCAGTGGCCGACGTTGTTGACGAGCACGTCCACGTGGCCGTGCTGGCCGAGGACGGTCTCCCCCAGGGCCACCACCTGGTCGTCCTGGGTCACGTCGCACACGACCGCCGAGGCCGCCCCGCCGTCGGCCCGGATGGCGGCCGCCGTGGACTCGGCCAGGTCGGCGTCGATGTCGACCACGACCACCTCGGCGCCGTGCCGGGCGAACAGCCGGGCACCGGCCGCCCCGATGCCGCCACCACCGCCGGTGATCACCGCCACCCGGCCGGGCAGCAGCGGTCCGGGACCGTCCACCGGGCCGCCGTCCACAGGATCCCCGGTCATGACGGCAGCGGGTCGGTGCGGCCGGCGGCGGCCCGGAAGGCCACCCCCACCTCCCGGAGCCGATCCTCGGCAACGGCCGGATCGGCGGGCAGCGGCACGCGCCC
>CAYVPF010000185.1:0-2670 GCA_964453355.1 uncultured Acidimicrobiaceae bacterium
TCACGAACTCGCCCCACCGGTCGGCCATCCGGTCCCGGCCCGGGTCCCCCTCCACGGCGCCGGACAGCATGGGGTAGTACCAGTCCATGGCGAACTCGCCCTTGGGGGCGAACGCCCCGGGGTGGTGGGCGACGGCGTGGCCCAGGCGACCGGCGGCCAGCTCCCAGTCCGGCCGGTCCTTGCCCAGCCGTTCGGCGGCGGCCACCCCGCAGCGGAGGCTGTGGTAGATGGACGACGATCCGGTCAAGAGGGCGTACCCCTCGGGCCGACCGGAGGCGTCAAGGGACCACCGCACCGATCCGTCCGGCTGCTGCCACCGCAGCACGAAGTCCAGGGCCCGCTCCATGACCGGCCACAGACGGCGCAAGAGGTCGTCCTCGCCGGTCACCAGGTGGTGGTGCCAGAGGCCGGCGGCCAGGTAGGCACAGACGTTGGTGTCCAGCCGTGGGTCCTTCACCCCTTCGACCAGGTAGTAGTTGAACCAGCTGCCGTCGGCCAACTGCACCCCGGCCAGCCACTCGTAGGCCCGCTCGGCCTCGACCGTCATCCCGCAGACCGTCAGCGCCATGGCCGCTTCCACGTGGTTCCACGGGTCGCAGTGGCCACCGGGGAACCACGGGATCATGCCGTCCGGCCGCTGCACCTCGGCGATGGAGCCGGCCGTGGCCAGGACGTCGGTGGCGCTCAGGATCCCGGGCACCTCCGGCACGCCCCGACCGCCCGGCTGCGGAGCGGTCACGCCGCCGCCACCTTGGCGCCGGCCGCCTCGGTGATCGACCGGACGCGAGCCTGGTCGGGCTTGCGCAGGTACACCACCAGGCTCTTGCCGATCAGCGGGCTCAGCGCCCGGTCGGCCAACCGGGTGACTGCCGGACCCTTGACGATGTCCCACACCAGCACCTTGTGGTAGGCGGCGACGGCCGGGTGGCCGTCGTTGGTCGGCCCGACCAGGCAGCGAAGCCACCAGTAGGGGGAGTGCAGGCCATGGGCGTGGTGGCCGCCGGTCGGCACCAGCCCGGTGGAGGCCAGTCGGGCCTCCAGGGTGGAGCGACGGTAGATGCGGACGTGGCCGCCGGGGACGTCGTGGTACTCGTCCGACAGCACCCAGTTGACCACCTCCGGCCCACATCGGGGCACCGTCACGGCCATGGTGCCGCCGGGCCGCAGCACCCGGGCCAGCTCGGTCATGGCGGACCGGTCGTCGGGGATGTGCTCGAGCACCTCCGAGGCGATGACCCGGTCGAAGGTGCCGTCGGCGAACGGCAGGTGGAGGGCGTCGCCCTGTACAGCCCCGGCCGGCGTGCCCGGCGGAAGCTCCCCGGCCTCCAACATGGCCCCGAAGGTGTCCCGGACACCGGCGACCTCGTCGGGGCCGGCGTCGAGGGCCACCACCGCCGCCCCCCGGCGGGCGGCCTCGAAGGCGTGCCGGCCGAACCCGCAGCCGAGGTCCAGCACGCGGTCGCCGGGCCGGACGCCCAGGCGGTCGTAGTCGACGGTCAGCACGATGCCTCTGCCCCTTTTCCTGCCAACAATGCCCGGTAGCAGCCGGCGGTGCCGGCGGCCGTGACCTGCCAGGTGAACCGGTGCAGCACCCGTTCGCGCCCGGCCGCCCCGAGCCGGGCCCGCAGGTCGGCGTCGTCCAACAGCCGGCCGATGGCGCCGGCCAGGGCCCCGGGGTCGTCCGGGGGCACGAGCAACGCCGTCTCCCCGTCGGTGCCGGCCACCTCCGGCAGGGCCCCGCCGGTGGTGGCCACCACCGGCACCCCGCAGGCCATGGCCTCGATGGCCGGCAGTGAGAAACCTTCGTAGAGCGACGGCACCACGGCCACCTGGGCCTCGCCGTAGTTGCGGGCCAGCTCGTCGTCGCTGATGCCGCTGACGCAGCGCACCGTGGCGCGCAACCCCAACCGTTCGATGGCCTGGTCCACCCGGCCGCCGGGCCGCGGCCGGCCGATCACCACCAGCTCCACGTCCCGCTCGGTCCGCAGCTTGGCCACCGCCTCCAGCAACGGCACCAGTCCCTTCATGGGGACGTCGCTGGACGAGGTCACCATCAGCCGCCCGGGCACCGGCTCCACGCCCTCGATGGGGCGGAACACGGTGTGGTCCACCCCGACCGGCACCACCGACATGCGGCCCTTGTCCACCCCCATCTGGGCGGCGATGTCCCGCTTCGACGACTCCGACACGGTCAGGATGGCCGGCAACTGTCGGGCCACCCGGACCTGCATGCGCAGGAACCCGAACCACCGGCGGGTGGTGACCCGCTGCCAGGGGTTGGTGCTGTGGCTCAGCGCCAGCTGCCGGTCCACGGTGATGGGGTGGTGGAGGGTGGTCAGCAACGGCCAGCCGTCCTCGATGAGGCCCAGCATGCCGGACCCCAGGCACTGGTTGTCGTGGACCAGGTCGAAATCGGTCAGCCGGTCGGCCAGGAGCCGGCGGGCCCGCAGGGAGTAGGCCCAGGGCTCCCCGAAGCCGGCGGTGCACATGACCCCGAACTCCAACGCGTCGGCCCGGTCCCGGAACTCGCGGGGGTGCGGCACCCGGAACGGGTCGGGGTCCCGGTACAGGTCGAGGCCGGGCACCGGGGTGAACCCCACCCCCTCGTCCAGCTCCGGCCACGGCGGCCCGGCGAACACCTCCACCGAGTGGCCCAGGGCCACCAACTCC
>CAYVPF010000185.1:2770-6271 GCA_964453355.1 uncultured Acidimicrobiaceae bacterium
GGGGCCGGCGGGGCGGCGGGCACGGCCGGCGGCACCACCACGTGGGTGGACCGTTCCCAGGACTCCTGCATCTGGCGCCACTTCTGGCGTGGGGTCTTAGGCACCCGGCGTGTCGGCCCGTGACGTCATGACGGAACAGCCTCCCCCGGCTCGTGGCCTCGGTGCAAACACGGTTTACCTGCCACTACCCGACGCCGAACCAACCGAGGACGGTCAGCCCCACGAACACCGACGCCACCGACGCCACCGCCAGCACCGCGGCACCGCCGACCCAGCGGGCCAGCGGCCCGTTGGCGGCCGCCCCGAGCAGGCTCTTGCGGTTGGCCAGCACCAGGATGAACACCAAGGTGATCGGGGTGATGACCCCCTCCAAGACCTGGGTGTTGACGATCAGGTGGATCAGGTTGCCGGGCACCAGCACCACGGCCGCGCCGACCAGGATCTGGGCGGTGAACAGGCCCAGGAACAGCGGGGCCTGCCGGAAGCTGCTGGACACCGACCGCTCCGCCCCCACCGCCTCGGTCACGGCGTAGGAGGTGGACAGCGGCACCACGGCGGCGGCCAGCGCCGAGGCCCCGAGCAGCCCCAGGCCGAACAGCCATTCCGCCGCCGCCCCGGCCACCGGCTTCAGGGCGTGGGCGGCCTGGGCGGCCGAGTTGAGGACCCCGGTGCCGCCGATGACGGCGGCGGTGGCGATGATGATGGCCATCGACACCACGTCCGAGATGACGGCGCCGCCGATGGCGTCGACCCGCTCGTACTTGTAGTCCTCCGGCCCGATGCCCTTGTCGACCTCCGCCCCGGCCTCGTAGAGCTGGATGTACGGGGTGATGGTGGTGCCGATGCCGGCCACCGCCAGCAGGATGAAGGCCTTGGAGGCGATGAAGTGTGGCCACAGCGTCTGGGAGGCCACCTTGGACCAGTCGGGGTGGCCCAGGATGGCGGCCACCGGATAGGTGATGAAGACCAGGGTCAGCAGGATGAAGATCCGCTCGGCGTACTTGTAGGAGCCGAACAGGACCAGGGCCCAGATGGCCACCGCGGCCACCGGGACGCAGATGTACCGGGAGACCCCGAAGAGGCTGAAGGCGGTGGCGATGCCGGCGAACTCGGTGACCACCAGGCCGATGTTGGCGATGGCAAAAGCCGTGATGGCGAAGGCGGTCAGGCGGAGGGAGAACTGCTCCCGGATGAGGGCGGCCAGCCCCTTGCCGGTGTACACCGACAGCCGGGCCACCATCTCCTGGACCACCACGTAGGCGATGGTGATCAGGACCATCAGGAACAGGGTCCGGTAGCCGAACTCGGAGCCGGCGGACGAGTACGTGGCCACCCCGCCGGCGTCGTTACCGGCCGAGGCGGCGATCAGGCCGGGCCCGGCGGCCAGCACGTAGAGCCAGAACCGTCGCCGGCGCTTCACCGGCCCCGCCGGCAGCGCAGAGGCCCTGGACCCGTTCGGGTCGGAGGTGGTGTCGGCCACGGCTACTCGAACAGTTGCGGGAAGTGGAACCGGCCCTTCGTCGACACCACGGCGTCCAGGACGTCGTCGGCCAGGATCCGGCCGATGGGGCGGTCGCCCTTGACCACCAGGAGGGACAGCCGCCGGGAGTGGACCAGTTGCTGGGCCACCTCGGTGGCCCGGGCCTCCGGCCCGACGGTGACCGGCTCCTCGTCGTCCAGGAGGTCGCCGATGCCCACGTCCGGCTCCGCCCGGACGGCCAGCAGCAGGTCCAGCAGGGGCAGGTCCCCGACCAACCGGCCGTCCTGGTCGACCACCGCCACGGCGTCGACGTCGGCGTCGTGCACCCGGGCGTCGGCCAGTCGGTCGGCCACCTCGGCCGCGCTGTCGTCGATGTGGGCGGTCACCAGCGTGGTGGTCATGAACCCGCCGGCTTCGTCCTCGGGATACCCCAGCAGCTCCACCAGGCGGGCCGCCGACACCACCGGCATCCGGCCCAGCAGCGCCGTCCGCTCGTCCTCGCTCAGGTCCCGCAGCGCGTCGGTGGCCTCGTCCGGCTCCATCGAGGCCAACAGCTCGGCCGCCTTGGCCGGCTCGGCCTCCCGGAGCAGCGTCGTCAGGTCGTCAGCCTCCATCTCCTCCAAGGCGTCGGCCGCCTCGGCCGGGGACAGGGCGGCCAGCAGTTCCTGGCGTTCCGGGCGGCGCAGGGTCTCCAGCAGGTCGGCCAGCTCGCCGGGCCGCAGCCGGTGCAGGCCGTCGTGGGACGTCCGCAGCCGCACCTCCAGGTCGCCGTCGGAGCTGTCCCCAAACGGCTGGATGGCCGCCCAGTCGATCACCCGGTCCGGGGTCGGCCGGGTCCGCCACCGGCGGGGGCCCAGCCGCCGGAGCAGGGTGGCCGGGCTGACGTCCACGCCCACCAGCCGCACCCGCCCGAGCACCGGGGCGAGGTACAGGTCGGCGGCGCGGATGACCTGCTTGCCGTCCACGTCCACCAGCTGGTGGTCCAGCACGTCCCGGCCCAGCATCACCTCGCCGGCCCGCCGCGAGAAGTCCCGCAGGTCCATCCGTGCCGACCGCAGCACCACCTGAGAGTGCTCCACCCGTTCGATGGCCACCGCGTCCACGAACGCCAGCCGGCGGCCCACCCGCACCACCAGGCCGGTCACCGGCGGGTAGGTCTGTCCGTCGGACCACCGGGCCACCACGTCCACGAGCGACCCGATCTCGTCGCCGGCCTGGTTGCGGACCGGGCGGCCGATCAGGCCGGCGAACGACACGATGGCTTGGCGGACGGTGGCCGTGGCCAGGATCCGCTCCGTCCGGTGCCGGCGGGCGCCGGGTCGCCGGTGGGGGACGTGCAGCACCCGGCCGCCCGGGCGCCGGTCGCCGGGCAGCACCGGGACGTCGTCGACCGAGCGGGCCGGTCGCAACGGTGGGGTGAAAGGGAAACGGGCCATGGGTCTCCGATCGCTGGCTCGAGCAGCGGCCCCGAGCCGGAGGGCTCGGGCCAGGTGGCAGCCGGCCGGAGCCGGCTGGTCAGCGGTCGGCGCGACGTCGCCATGGCAATGGCATGGCGGCGCCGGCCGGATGGGTCACACCACCCGAACCGTGATCCTCGGGAGCCCGCGCCGGGGGCGCGGGCCCAGCCGTTCAGCTCAGCGGGAAGTCAGCTCAGCGGAAGGCCGGCAGGGAGGACGGGAGCGGGGGCTGCGGTGGGCCGTCCGGTCTACTGGGGGGTTCGCCCCTGGTCATCGGCCTCACCTCCTCGCGTCTCGGCCCTGTCCGGGCGCTCCGTCACTTGTCCTGGCCAAAGTGTACCCGGTGCCCGGTGCCTCCGGCATGGGCCCGAGCCAGGTTCCCCGACGATGACCGCGGGGTAATGTCGCTGTGCCATGGACCTGACCTACCCGCCCGAGGCCGAGGAGTTCCGCCAGGAGATCCGGCAATGGCTGGAGGACAACCTGCCCGAGGGATGGGGCACCCCGGGGTTCTCCATGACCAAGGACGAGCGCCGGGCGTTCAACGACGAATGGGTGCAGAAG
>CAYVPF010000186.1:0-6239 GCA_964453355.1 uncultured Acidimicrobiaceae bacterium
GCCAGCCCCAAACCGCTCCCAGCCGTTTTGCGGGTTAATGGATCGCCCACCCGGTAGAACTTCTCGAAGATGCGCTCCAGTTCTTCGCTGGGTATTCCGACGCCTTGGTCTGTCACCTCCAGAATGGAGCACCCGTTGTCGTGGCGGACCGTCACCGTCACGTCCTGGTCGTAGGCGGTGGTGCCGGCGCAGGCCAGCCGCATGGTGAAGGTCGCCGCCGCCGACGACGGGTCGCCGGTGACGACCTTTTCGACGGTGATGCCCCCGGTGTCCCGGGTGTCGGTCACCGTCACGGCCGCCGCCGGTGTGTCGGGGCTGCCCACGGTGACCGAGGCCGGGGTGACCGAGGTCAGGGTCCATCCGGTCGGCACGGTGGGCTCGGTGACGGTGCAGGTGGTGCCGATGGGGATCCCGGCCACCACCCCGGAGGCCGAGGTGGCGCCGTTGACCACCGTCAGGGACAGGGTGGTGGTGGATGTGCCGCAGTGCACCGACAGTGTGAACGTCCGGGTGGCCCCGGTGGGGTCGCCGACCACCTGCTTGGTCACCGAGAGCTCCCCCAGTTGCTGGGCGTCGGTGGCGGTGGCCGTCACCACCGGATCCCCGGTGCCGGGGACCACGACGGTGTCGGGGGAGATCCCCTCGGTCTGCCAGCCCGGCGGGCTGGTGGGCTCGGTGGCCGTGCAGGTGGCGCCCACCGGGAGGCCGGAGAGCACCGACGACGCCGACGTGGCGCCGGCGGCCACGGTCAGCGGGACGTCGTGCTGGCCCCCGGCCGTGCCGCAGTCGACGTGGACGGTGAACGTGGTGGCCACCGCCGGGGCCGGACCGGTGACGGCCTTGGCGACGGTGATCGACCCGGTGGGGACCGGCGGGGTGGGCAGGCAGCCCACGAAGGTCATGTCGTGGGTCTCGGCCCCCGGTTGGCTGGCCATGGAGGCGGCGATGACCGACCCGTCCACCTGGCCGGGCCCGACGGTGGCGGTGCCCATGGAGAAGGCGGCCTCTGGAGCCAGGATGGTGCCGGGCCACGACACGTAGTTCTTGACGAAGGCGGCGGCGGTCGGCAGGTTCCACAGCAGGCTCTGGCGGATGGTCAGCCATGTGGTGCTGGGCACCGGCAGGCCGTTGATGAAGTGGTTGTCCACGATGTACTGGCCGGTGACCGGGTCCCAGATGGACACGGTGGCCATGGGGGCGGTGGTCAGGTTGATCGGGCCGCCGGACACGTTGACCAGGGCGGTGGCCCCGGCCGGGACCTTGATCTGGATCTGGTTGGCCGTGTTGAGCTGGGCGGCGGTGATGTCGAACACGTCCAGGCCGGTGCCGGTGGCCGTCAGGTTCAAGGACGTGTACCCGGTGGGCGGTGTGAGGGCCGCGGTGCCGTTGGCCGGGAGGGTGGCCCAGTAATCGGCGGCGGCCTGCAGCTGCTGGAAGGCGGCCCCGAAGTCGACGGGGATGGTGTCGGAGGTGGAGAGGGTCGGCGGGCCGGCGGAGATGTCGGCCCCGGCCACGTGGGATGTGACGGCCGGGGTGGACTCGGCCACCAGGCTGCCGTAGCGGGCGCCGCCGTTCTCCAGGACCACGTGGTAGGCGGTCAGGGTCCCGGCCACCACCAGGTCGTGGCGGGTCGGTTCCGGGGGGAGGGGAACGCCGACGGAGTCCACCGGCTGCCCGGACCCGACGGAGAACCCGATGCCCGCTGTGGGGTACCCGAAGGTGGCGTTGCCGCCGACGGCCACCCGGCCTTCGGTGTCGGACACCCGGGAGGAGTTGCCGCGGATGAACTCGGAGAACCCCTGGGCCAGACCTAGCGGCCCGGTGGCGCAGGCTGTCGACCCGACTGCCGCCCCACTGGCTGGCATCCCGCCGACGGCCACCCCGGCCAGCACCATGGTGGACCCGGCCAGCACGGCCAGAGCAGCGGCCGACCGCAACCGGCCGCCGTGCCGGCGATCGGAGCGGCGGCCGCCGCCGGCCCGGTGAGCACCCCTCAAGGTGGTCGTAGCGTACCGGGGTCAGTAGCCTCGACGCTGGTATGGCCGGGAACGTGCTGTTCATCACGGTGGACCAGTGGCGGGGGGATTGCCTGTCGGCGCTCGGCCACCCCCAACTGGCCACCCCCGGCCTGGACGCCCTGGCGGCGTCGGGCACCCTGTTCGCCAACCACTGGGCCAACGCCGCCCCCTGCGGGCCGTCCCGTGCCTGCCTGTACACCGGCACCTACCTGCACCGGAACCGGTCGGTGCAGAACGGCACCCCCCTGGACGGCCGGTTCACCAACGTGGCCCGGCTGGCCCGGGAGGCCGGATACGAGCCGGCGCTGTTCGGCTACACCGACACCAGCGTGGACCCTCGGACGGTGGCGCCCGGCGACCCCCGGCTGTGGATCTACGAGGGGGTGCTGCCCGGGTTCGACCCGGTGCTGGTGGACCCCTGGGCCGTAGGCAGCCGGGAGTGGGGCAAGTGGCTGGCCGAGCACGGGGTGGACGTGCCGGCGGATCCGCAGGACCTGTACCGGCCGCTCGACGGCTATCCCGGTGCCGACGACCACGGACCGACCTGGGCCCCGACGCGGTTCCCGGCCGAGCTGTCCGAGACGACGTTCATGGTCGAGCAGCTGCAGGGCTGGCTGGACCGCCACGGGGACCGGCCGTTCTTCGTCCACGCCTCCTTCATCCGGCCGCACCCGCCCCGCCGCAACCCCGCCGGCTACCACGACCTGTACCGGGCCGACGACGTGGCCCCGTTCGTGGCCGCCGCCAGTCGGGAGGAGGAGATGGCCGTCCATCCCCTGGCGGCCGGGGCCATGCTGATGGAGCCGGCCCGGGCCCCCGATGCCGAGCGCGACCGCCGGCAGCTGCGGGCCACCTACTACGGGGCCCAGCGGGAGGTGGACGACCGGCTGGCCGACCTGTTCGGCTACCTGGACCGTACCGGCCTGTCCCGGGACACCTTGGTGGTGCTGACCAGCGACCACGGTGAGATGGGCGGCGACCACTGGCTGCTGGAGAAGCTGGGGTACTGGGACGAGAGCTACCACGTCCCCCTGATCGTCCGCGACCCCCGGGCTGCGGCCGATAGGGCCCGGGGCACGGTGGTGCGGTCGTTCACCGAGTCGGTGGACGTGCTGCCGACCATCTGCGACTGGATGGGGGTGGAGGTGCCGCTGCAGGCCGACGGCTGGTCGCTGCTGCCGTTCGTCCACCAGGGGTCGGCCCCCGAGCACTGGCGACAGGCGGTGCACTGGGAGTGGGACTTCTCCAACCCGTCCACCCTGGCCGCCGAGCAGGCCCTGGGCGCCCCCATGAGCCACTGCTCCCTGGCGGTGTCCCGGACGGCCGACACCAAGTACGTGCAGTTCGCCACCGACCCGGCCGTGATGCCACCGATCCTGTTCGACCTCGGCGCCGACCCGTCGCAGCTGCACAACCTGGCCGGCCGTCCCGAAGCGGCGGCCCGGGCCTGGGAGGCGGCCCAGGAGCTGTTGCGGTGGCGGATGCGGACCGACGAGCGCACACTGAGCGGATCGCTGCTGACCGCCGACCGGGGGTTGGTGACCGCCCGGGACCGGTGGCGGTGACCGGCGGGGCCGGACCGGCGAAGATAGGACCGGCCAAGACAGGGCCGGCCAAGACAGGGCGAACAGTGACAGGGGAGGGACCATGGACGTAGCCGACATGACCGGCAAGACGGTGGTGGTCACGGGGGGCAACTCCGGCATCGGCCTGGAGACGGCCGTGGCCCTGGCCGGGGCCGGGGCCACGGTGGTGCTGACCGCCCGGGACCGGGGCCGGGGAGAGGCGGCGGTGGCCGACGTCCGCCGTCGGGCCGGCAGCGACCGGGTGGACCTGTCGGTGTTCGACCTCGCCAGCCTGGCGTCGGTCCGACAGGGAGCCGCCGACCTGCTGGAGCGCTGCCCCCGGCTGGACGTGCTGGTCAACAACGCCGGCCTGGTCCTCACCGACCGGCGCGAGACCGTCGACGGCTACGAGGCCACCTTCGCCATCAACCACCTCGGGCCGTTCCTGCTGACGGAGCTGCTGGCGGACCGCCTGAAGGCGTCGGCGCCGGCCCGGATCGTCAACGTAGCGTCTACCGCCCATCAGTCCGCCCGCAGGGGCCTGGACTTCGACGACCTGCAGGCCACCGGCCGGTACTCCGGCATGCGGGTCTATGGGGCCTCCAAGCTGGCCAACATCCTGTTCACCGCCGAGCTGGCCCGGCGGCTGGAGGGGACGGGCGTCACGGCCAACTCCCTGCACCCCGGCACGGTGGCCACCGGGTACGCCCGGGACGGCGACGCCCGCGGGTTCCTGGCCTTCGGGGTCAAGGTCATCAAGCCGTTCATCCTCACCCCCGAGAAGGGGGCGGTGACCTCGGTGTACTTGGCCTCCGCCCCGGCCGTCGAGGGGGTGACCGGCCGGTACTTCGTCAAGTGCCGCGCTCGGGAACCGTCGAAGGCCGCCCAGGACCAGCTGGCCGCCCGGCGGCTGTGGGAGGTCAGCGAGCAGCTGGTCGGCGGCGCGCCGGCCTAAGCCGTGGGCCGGGGGACGCCGGGACCCGCCAGGCCGGCGGCCGCCACCGCCGGATGAAGATCCGACTGTCCGACGAGGAGCTGGCTGAGCTGCGCCGCCGGGCCGGCGGGCTCTCCCCGCAGCGCTACCTCTGCGAAGTGGCGCTCGCGGACGGGCCGCCGACGGTGTCCGAACGCCGGCGGCGGGTGGTCGAGCTCGGCGCCCTCACCCGCCAGCTCGTCCGCCTGGCCGCCGACGTCGGCCAGCTGGCCCAGCAGGCGACGGCCACCGGCCGGCACCGACGAGGCCCTGGCCGGCATCCCCGACGGAATGGAACTGAGGAGGCTCCGGGACCGGCCATCGGTAAGCATTGGACCATGACCGTGTTGCGGGTGGCGGTCCCCGACGAGATCGCCGAACGGTTGGCCAGAGAGGCCAGCGAACGAGGTACCTCGACCGAGGACATGGTGTCTGAGGTGCTGGTTGCTCACGTTCCGGTTCCGAACCGGCGCCGCCCGGGCTTTATCGGCCTCGGGCACAGCGGCCGGGGTGACATCTCCGAGCGGGCTGAGGAGCTGCTGGCCGAGGCTTTCGACCGGTGATCCTCTACGACCGGCGTCGTGGTCAATGTCGTGGACGCCGATGGCCACCGGTTCGCCGGGTTGTTCGGAAATCGATCCGGCTCCCAGTACGATGAGCCGTATGAGCCAGGTGCTGATCGATCTTTCGGACGACGACGCCAGTCGCCTCGCCGAGCGGGCGCAGCAGGCACAGACCACCCCGGAACGACTGGCTGCTGAAGCTCTGCACACCTACCTGCAGCCCCGTCGTCAACTGAGCTTCGTCGGTCTCGGTGCCAGCGGGACCCACGATACGGCAGCTCGGGTCGAAGAGATCCTGCGGGACGAACTCGACTTGTGATCGTTGTCGACACCGGCGTGCTCTACGCCGCCGCCGACGTTGACGACAACGATCACGCCGCCTGTCGTGACCTGATGAACGGGCACTCCGGACCCCTGGTCGTCCCGTTGCCTGTCCTCTCCGAGACGAGCTACATGATCGGCCACCGTCTTGGTCCGGCGGCTGAGGCCCGTTTTGTCGGCGCCTGCGGCCGAGGTGAGGTGACCGTGGACCACCTCGTGACGGCCGACCTCCTGCGGGTGGCTGAGTTGGTCGAGACCTACGCCGATCTCCCCCTCGGCACGGTCGACGCCAGCGTCGTCGCCGTGGCCGAGCGGTTGAACGTCACCGAGATCGCCACCTTGGATCGGCGGGACTTCGCGGTCGTCCGTCCGGCCCACACTCATGCTTTCACGCTCCTGCCCTGATCTGCTCCCCAAGGAATGGACCACCCCGTGGCAAGATGCCCTCATGTGGTCCAGCAGGGGGCGCCACCAGATCGCCGACCAGATGTGCCGAGAACACGCGTCGCGCTCCCGATGCGCTCGGCGGCCCGCCGGCCGTCTGCGGCGGGCCGATCACCCCAGGTCAAAGTGGGTGCAGGACCCGCATCCTCCGATGCGGGCAGTCGGATGCTCAATAAACCGCCACTACATACCGACGACGGATCAGTTCCTGTCGGTCGACCCGGACCTGGCCGAGACCGGACAGCCCTACGGCTTCTGGCCCTGGCGAGGCTGGTTTGGTCGATCCCCCACGCTCCCGTCATTTCGGGGGTAGGCCACGGGCCCCTCCTGGACGGATTTCCTATATAATTCCTAA
>CAYVPF010000187.1:0-6232 GCA_964453355.1 uncultured Acidimicrobiaceae bacterium
GGGGTGGGGTGACCGGTGGGGGCGGCGGCGGCCAGGTGGGCGGCGGGGCCGACGGTGGTGGGGCCGACGGGGGTGGGATCGGCTCGGACGGGACGTCGATGGTGCCCGGAGGGCCGGCCCCGGGAGTGGCGCCGGGCCCCCGGCCGGGGGGCGTCCAGGTGGTGCCCCACCAGTGGCCGGCGAACGGCGCCGACCGGCCACGGGCCGGACCGGCGGCGGCCAGCATTCCCTGGGCCCGGCGGTGGACCACGGCGTTCTGGACGCCGTAGGTGATGCCCATGTACAGCAGCAGGCTCACCGAGGCGAGGCCGCTCGGGCCCTTCCAGGCGTCGATCCACCAGTCGGCTCCGAAGTGGAGGGCCAGGGAGATCACCCACAGCCCCATGGTCAGCCAGGTGCCCTGTCGCAACACCTGGTCGCCGTCCTGCCAGATGTGCACGGTGGCCGCCCGGATGGCCCCGAGGCCACCGGCCCCGACCACCATCGAGAGCACCAGGACCCCGACGATCTTGGTCGCCACGTGGTGGTTGTCGGTGTAGCTGATCAGCTCGAACAGGCCGATGACGCCGAGGATGGCGGGCACCCGCAGGTTGATCTGGGATCGGACCCGGCGGACCTGGATCTGGCGGTAGAGGATCCAGACCACCACCACCACGTCGATGAGGACGGTCAGGGCCATCGGTTCGACCCTACCGCCGTCCCCCGGGATGGTCGCGACCGGCCGGGGACCGGTAGCGGGGCCCCTCGTCTGTATGCGTCCGAGTCACTGGCGCGGTTTTTTGGGCGTATGTGCTCTAAAACCGGCGCCAGTGACTCGGACGCAGCAACGAAGTCGGCCCGCCGGATGGCCCAGCAGGTACCCCGCCGGCCCGGGCGCCGTCAGTCGTTGAGCAGCGGCCCCACCAGGTCGCCGAAGGCGGCGATCTGGTCGCACTGCTCGTCGACCGACCGGGACAACAGGCGGACCTGCAGGTGGTTGACCCCCATGGCGGCCAGCTCGCGGAGGGACTCGGCCACGGGCTCCGGCCCGCCCTGCAGGACGAACGGCGGCAGCTCCCACGACGGGTCCCCGCCCGTGCCGTCCCCGGTCAGGTAGATGGGCTCGGCGATGGTGCCGATGTCGAGGGGTGCCCCGCCGCGGAGCTCCTGGCGCAGCCGGCGCAGCTCGGCGATCTGGCCCGGCAGGTCCCGGCGGGGGGTCCCCTGCGGCAGCCAGCCGTCGCCGAGGGCGGCGGTCCGGCGGATGGCGGCCTTCGACGACCCGCCGATCCAGATCGGCGGCCGCGGTTGGCGGACCGGCCGCGGGGCCACCCCCATGCCCGACGCCGGCCACCGCGGTCCCGGCAGGGTCGGGAACTCGTCGGTGAACGCCAGGGCCAGGGCGGCGACGGCCTCGTCGGTGTGCCGGCCTCTATCGGCGAAGTCGCCGGTCAGGACGTCGTACTCCTCCTGCACGTGCCCGGCGCCGACCCCAACCACCAGGCGGCCGCCCGACAGCATGTCGATGGTGCACAGCTCCTTGGCCGCCCGCAGCGGGTGCCGTTGGGCCAGCACCAGCACGTGGGACAGCAGGTGCACCTGGCTGGTGATGGCGGCCAGCCAGCCCAGGGTGGCGGTGGTGTCGTACCAGGTGGTGCCCATCGAGTCGGCCAATCGCTCCGGGATGGCGGTGTGGTCGCAGACCCCGACGTAGAAGAACCCGGCCTGCTCCGCCGCCTGGACCACCCGGGCGAGCTCGTCCGGCCCCGACCGGGTCTCCCACTTGGCCACGTACAGCCGCGACTGCGACTGGACGGGCAGCTGCATGCCGTAGACCACCCGGCCGGGTGGTACCACCGGCACAACGTCTTTTGGCACAACGTCCTTCGGTGCGGTCACTGCGTCGGTCATCCCATCCCCCTTGTTCAGTAGCGGGCGGCCACCGTGCCGGCCAGGACCGCCGCCGGCCCCAGCGACGCCGCCAGCACCCGGGCCCGCATCAGGTACAGGTGGGCCGGCACCTCCCAGGTGAACCCCATGCCGCCGTGCACCTGGATGCACGTCTTGGCGTTGGCCAGCGCCGCCTCGGCGGCCAGCAGGGCCGCCCCGGCGGCGGCCCGCTCGGGGTCGCCCACCTCCGGCTGGTCGGCGGTGACCGCCGCCGCCTCCACGGCGGCCCGGGCGGTCTCGGCCCGGACCAACATGTCGGCGCACAGGTGCTTGACGGCCTGGAACGACCCGATGGGCCGGCCGAACTGCTGCCGGCCCTTGGCGTAGTCGACCGCCAGGTCGCAGGTGGCGGCGGCCAGGCCGGCACACAGGGCCCCGGTCAGCACCTGGTGGTCCCGGGCCCACCGCCGGGCCACCGGTCCACCGGGCTCGCCGTCGATCACCGGTACCCCCGGCGGCAGGTCGACCACCCGGGACAGCGGCGTCAACGGGTCCAGTGACCGTTCCACCGGCACCGCCCCGGCCGCCGTCGCGGCCAGTTCGTCCCCCGCCATCACCGACAGGCCGCCGTCGGGGTCGACCACCACCAGCGCCCCCAGGGACTCCAGGTGCTCCACCAGCAGCGGATCCAGGCTCCCGGCCTCCGGCCGCCGGACGGCGCCGACCACCACGGTCCCGTCGGCCGCCCCGGCCAGCGCCGGCAGTAGGGCCCCGGCCAGGTGGCTGGCCACCAGCGGCCCCGGGACCAGGCCGCGGCCCAGTTCCTCGAACACCACCGCGGCGTCGGCCAGCCCCAGTCCCACCCCACCCCGGTCCTCGGGGACGGTCAGCGAGAACACCCCGGCCTCCCCCAGGGCGGCCCAGTCGTCCTCGTCCACCACCTGCCGGGCCTCCTCGGCCCGCCGGGTCCGTTCCAGTGGGAACCGGCCGGCCACGATGGTCCGGACCAGGTCCGCCAGGGACCGCTGGTCGTCGGTCAGCTCGAAGTCCACCCGTCCGCCCCTCAGCCCTTCGCCTCAGCCCTTGGGCAGGCCGAGGATGCGCTCGGCCACGATGTTGCGCTGGATCTGCGACGTCCCGGCGGCGATCGTCCGGGAGAAGCTGTTCACCCAGGTGTCCACCAGCTCCGCATTGCCCGGGCCGCCGGTCGCCGCCGACCAGGGTCCACCCGGCAACTCATCCCAGGACAGCCCGGCGGTGCCGGCCAGGTCCATCCCCAACTCGCCCAGCCGCTGCCGCAGCTCCGAGAACGCCAGCTTGAACACGCTGCCGCCGATCCCCGGCACCCCGGTCCGGGCCGCCTGGGACACGTTCCGCCGGGTCAGCGCCCACAGGGCGTCCAACTCGGCTCCCAGATGGCCGATGCGGGCAGTGAGCCGGTCGCCGCCAGGGGTCGCCGCCGCGGCGTCCCGGATGGACCGCAGCAACTCCATCGACTGCAGCAGCTCCCCCACGAAGGCGGTGCCGCGCTCGAAGCTGAGGGTGACCATGGTCACCCGCCAGCCGTCGTTCTCGTCGCCCACCCGGTTGCCCACCGGCACCCGGACGTCGTCCAGGAACAGCTCGGCGAACTCCGTCGACCCGGCGATGGTCCTCAGCGGCCGGATGTCGATGCCGGGGGTGTCCATCGGGACGATCAGCCAGGTGATCCCCTTGTGCCGGGAGTCCTCCGGGCCGGTCCGGACCAGCATCTCGCAGAAGTCGGCCACCTCGGCGTGGCTGGTCCAGATCTTGGAGCCGTTGATCACGTAGTCGTCGCCGTCCCGCACCGCCCGGGTCCGCAGGGCCGCCAGGTCGCTGCCGGCGTCCGCCTCGCTGAACCCCTGGCACCACACGTCGTCGCCCCGCAGGATGCCCGGCAGGTACTGCGCCCGCTGCTCGGCGGTGCCCTCCACCGCCACGGTCGGGCCGGCGTGCAGTAGCCCGACGAAGTTGACCCCGACGTACGGCGCGTGGGCCCGCTCCAGCTCCTGCACGTAGATCAGCTGCTCCACCGGGCTGGCCCCGCGGCCGCCGCCCTCGGTGGGCCAGTCCACCCCGGCGTACCCGGCGTCGAACAGCAACCGCTGCCAGTGGGTGTCGTACGCCCGCCGGCCCGGCCAGTCGTCGGCCTTCGGCTTCGGCGGCAGCGTCGGCAGCGTGGCGGCCAGCCAGCCCGCCAGCTCCGCCCGGAACTGCTCCTCAGCCGGCGTGTACCGGAGATCCATGACGGCGCGGTGCTCTCGTGGTGTCTGGTCCGGCGGATGTGAGCTGGCGGTGGCCGGCGCTCAGGGAACCAGGTCGAGGCCGAACAGCTTGATGGCGTTGCCGCGGACGATCTTCCGCTTCTGGTCGTCCGTCAGGTTGGCCATCTGCTCCTCGGCGATCTCCTTGGTCCGGGGCCAGGTCGAGTCGGAGTGGGGGTAGTCGGACTCGTAGGTGATGTTGTCCTCGCCGATCTCCTCCACCGACTTCAGCCCGTGGGCGTCGTCGAAGAAGCATCCCCAGATGTGGTCCTTGAAGTACGACGACGGCGGGTTGGGCACCTTGTCGGCCACCCCGCCCCAGCCGCGGTTGTCCTCCCACACCCGGTCGGCCCGCTCCAGGATGTACGGGATCCACCCGATCTGCCCCTCGCTGTACGCCAGCTTCAGCGTCGGGAACCGCACCAGTACCCCCGAGAACAAGAAGTCCACCAGCGAGAACGTGGCGTTGGTGTGCGTCAGCGTCGACCCCACCGCCGGCGGGGCGTCCGCCGACGTCGACGGCATCTTGGACGACGACCCGATGTGCATGTTGACCACCGTCTGCGTCTCCTGGCAGGCGGCGAAGAACGGGTCCCAGTAGCCGTCGGGGTCGTGCACGCTGGGCAGCCCCAGGTACGGCGGGATCTCGCTGAAGCACACCGCCCGGACCCCCCGCTCGGCGTTCCGGCGCACCTCCGCCGCGGCCAGCTCGGCGTCCCACAGCGGGATCAGCGTCAGCGGGATCAGCCGTCCGCCGGACTGGCCGCACCACTCGTCGACCATCCAGTCGTTGTAGGCCTTCACGCAGAGCAGGCCCAGTTCCTTGTCCTTGGCCTCCGTGAACGTCTGCCCGCAGAACCGGGGGAACGTCGGGAAGCACAGGGCCGCCTCGATGTGGTTGAGGTCCATGTCCTCCAACCGCGGCTTCACCTCGTAGGACCCCGGCCGCATGTCCTCGAAGGTGACCCCCTTCATCGTCACCTCGTCCCGGGGCACCCCGACGGCCGAGTCCACCCGGAGCAGCGGCCGCTTCAGGTCCTCGTAGTACCACCAGTCCGTCGGGTTGCCTTCGCTGCCCGGCTTCACCGTCAGCTTGCCCCCGAGGAACGTGATCTCCCCCATCGGGGCCCGCACGATCCTCGGTCCGACCTCGGCATACTTCGACGGCAGCCGGTCCTGCCACACGTGGGCCGGTTCCACCACGTGGTCGTCCACGGACACGATCAGGGGCAATTCAGCCATGTATCGAGCGTAGCGCGGTGTCTGACGGTCCATCAGATTTGCGTCGGCGGCCGGCGAATTACATGGTCATGCCGCCGTTGGGGCTGAGGCACTGGCCGGTGAGGAAGCTGCTGGCGTCCGAGGCCAGATAGAGGACGGCGTAGGCGATGTCGTTGGTGGTCCCCACCCGGCGGAGCGGGGCGAACTTGGCCATGGGCTTCAGCACGGCCTCTTTCATGTCCTCGTCGATGCTGCCGTCGGGGTTCCGGTAGTAGCGGCTGGTCATGTTGGTGGGCACGAACCCGGGGGCGACGGCGTTGACCCGCACCCCCTTGCGGCCGACCTCCAGGGCCAGGGTCCGGGTCAGCTGCAGCACCCCGGCCTTGGTGATGGCGTACGCCCCGACGTTGTCGGCCGGGGCCAGGGCGGCGGTGGACGACATGTTGACGATGCTGCCGCCGCCACCCTGCGCCACCATCACCCGGCCGGCGGCCTGGCAGCCGTGCAGCACTCCCTTCAGGTTGACCGACAGCACCGTGTCCAGATCGGCCTCGGTCAAGTCCAGGATCGGGCCGTCCACCATGGTGCCGGCGATGTTGCACATCACGTCCAGCCGGCCGTGGGCCTCCGCCGCCTCCTGCACCACCGCCGTCACCTGGGCGGCGTCCGACACGTCCACCGTCCGGGCTATCGCCGGGCCGCCGCCGGCCCCGTCGGTCAGGGTGGCGTTGATGGCCGCGGCCGTCTCCTCGGCGGCTTCGGTCCGGACGTCGGCGCAGTACACCGTGGCCCCGACGGCGGCCAGCACCTCGGCCGTGGTCCGCCCGATGCCGCTGCCGGCCCCGGTGACCACCGCG
>CAYVPF010000188.1:0-2198 GCA_964453355.1 uncultured Acidimicrobiaceae bacterium
AGCCCGTGATCGTCGGCGGCAGCGGCGCCCGCGGGGTGGTGGCCTCGTGTACCTACGAGGCCCGGGCCTTCGGGGTCCGTTCGGCCATGCCATCGGTCCGGGCCAAGCAGCTGTGCCCCCAGGCCGTGTTCATCGACGGCCACCACTCCCGCTACGCCGAAATGAGCCGGCAGCTCCGGGAGGTCCTGTTGTCCGTCACCCCGTTGGTGGAGCCGATCGGCCTGGACGAGGCCTTCTTGGACGTCACCGGCGCCCGCCGTCTGCTGGGGACGCCGGAGGCCATCGCCCACCGGATCCGCCGGCAGGTCCGTCAGGACCTGTCTCTGGACTGCTCTGTCGGGGTCGGCCGGTCCAAGATGATCGCCAAGCTGGCCTCCCGGGCGGCCAAGCCCACGGCCCACCGCCGTGGCCGGCAGCCCGGCCCCGGCGTGGTGGTGGTCCGGCCCGATCAGGAGCTGTCGTTCCTGCATCCCATGCCGGTGCAGGCCCTCTGGGGCGTCGGCCCGGCCACCACCAAACGGCTGAGCGATCTCGGCATCCGCACCGTCGGCGAGCTGGCCGCCCTGGACCGGGACGTCCTCGTCCGTCGCCTCGGCCGGGCCCACGGCCTCCACCTGGCCGCCCTGGCCCGAGCCGACGATCCCGACCCGGTGGTCCCCGGCCGGCCGGCCAAGTCCGTCGGCCACGAGGAGACGTTCCGGGACGACATCTACGAACCTGCCGTCCTGCAACGCCACGCCCTGCGCATGGCCGAGTCCGTGGCCGGCCACCTCCGCGGCGCCACCCTGGCCGGTCGCACCGTCACCGTCAAGGTCAAGTTCGCCGACTTCACCCTGGCCACTCGGTCGCATACCCTCCCCGTCGCCGTCGACACCGGCGGGGCCATCGCCGCCGTGGCCGGTGCCCTCCTCGACGCCGTCGATCCCGGCCCCGGCATCCGGCTGCTCGGGGTCAGCGTCTCCGGACTGCAGCCGTCCGCCGCCGGCGAGCAGCTGGCCTTCGCCCTCGTCGACGGCGCCGGTCCCACTGGCGGCGGTGGCGGTGGCGGTGCCGGTGGACAGGGCAACGGCGACGGCGGGGCCGCCAACGGGGCCCGGGAGGCCGTCCGCCGACAGGCCGAGTGGACCGACGTGACCGCGGCCGTCGACGCCATCCGGGCCCGGTTCGGCCGCAGCTCCGTCGGCACCGTCGCCATGGTCGGCGACGACGGCATCGCCGTTCCCGCCCGCCGGGATGCGCCGTGGGGGCCGTCGGCCGACGCCGATCCCGACGCCGACGTCGATGGCGGCGGCCGGGCGGGGGAGGGGCCGGCGTAGGGCCGGGTCAGGCCCCCCACCAGTGCAGCCACCGGCCGTGCGGGTGCACGTCCGCCAGCCGCCGGGCCACCGGTCGGTCGCCGTCGAACCGCACCAGCACCACCGCCGTCGCCCCCTTCACCTTCTGCCCTTCCGGCGGTGCGGGCATCGGCAGCCCCGGCACCTCGTACGGCTGCTCGGCGTACACCCACGACAGCGGCCGGTCCCCGGCGATGCCGGCCACCACCTGGGCCAGCGCCCGCTGCCGGTCCTCGTCCAGGTAGGCGGCCACCCAGGAGTGGTACAGGCACAGGTGCGCCGTCTCGGGCACCTGCCGGACCGTCTCGACCAGGTCCCCGACGACGTCCCCGACGGCGACCCGCCCCCGGTCCGGGGTGGCCCTGGCCACCTGCACCGCCGCTCGCAGCCGCCGGAACCGGGCCAGCTGCTGTGGCCACTGGCAGGCCAGCAGCCACCGCACGGCGTCGTCGTCGTCCACGTCCACCGGGCGCTGGTCCAGCCCGGCCCGGTAGGCCACCGCCGGCACCGACAGGTCCGGCAGCACCCCCGACCGCACCTCGCAGGCCAGCACCACCGGCGATCCCGCCACCCCGGCCGTTCCCCGGTCCCCGTAGTCGTACCCGTACCGGTCGAACAGCAGGTTCAGGCCGGCCGACGCCCCCAGGTCCACCAGAGCCAATGGCTGCCCGGCCTCGGCAGCCACCGTGGTGAACGCCGGCAGCAGCACCGCGCACCGGCCGACCTCGTTGGTCTGGGTGGCCCGGACCGCCAGCAGCCCGGCCACCTCCTCGCGGTGCCGGCGGCAGAACTCGGCGAACTCAGCGAACGGGTCCCGGCCATCCGGCACCGGCTCCGTCGGGGTCGCCGCTGTCGGCCAGGCGG
>CAYVPF010000188.1:2298-6221 GCA_964453355.1 uncultured Acidimicrobiaceae bacterium
CCCCGCCACTCCGCCACCGTCGGGTAGTGGTCGGCCAGCCGGTCGTCGGCGCCGGACAACAGCAGGTAGTGCACTGCGGCCAGCAGCAGGTTCGGTCGTCGCTGGGCCGCCGGCGCCTCCGCCGAGAGGGCCAGCAGGTCGGCGTCCCCGGCGATGCCGTCGCAGATCCGCTGGTACACCGCTGTGCCGTCCCGGCCGACCGCCACCGCGAAGGCGCGGTACTGGCCGGCCAGGGCGGCCTGGGTCATCGGGATGGCCGGCCCATCAGTAGCTGGCTGGCAGCAGCGGACTGATCACCATGAAGAAGAAGAACAGCACCACCAGCACCGCCACGATGCCGGGCAGGTAGATCGCCCAAGGGTGCCGCACCCGTCGGGCCAGCAGCCATACCCCCACCCCCACCGCCACCGTGGCCAGGGCCATCAGGGCGGACTCCACCCACCGGCCGGCACTGTTTGTGGCCGCACCCCCGGCCAACCCTGTGCCGGCCAGCTGCTGGTCGGTCGGCACCGTCGTGGTGGTCGTCGGCGTGGACCCGGTCTGGCCCGCCGCGCCGAACAGGGTCGAGCTGGTCAGCCGGGCCTTCACCACCAACCGCTGCGACGCGCTGTACCGGGGATTGCAGGTGGTCAGCGTCAGTTCCGGGGTGGTGCTGGCGTTGAGCACCGTCACGTCGCTCGGCGACACCACTGTCTGGGCGGTGGCCGTGTACACGAAGACGCCCTGGCTGGTGGTGATCACCACCTTGGTGCCCGGGGTCACCTCGTTCAGGTCGAAGAACGGGTGGCCGTAGGTGGTCCGGTGGCCGGCTATCGCCACGTTGCCCAGCTGGCCGGGCAGCGGCGTCCCCGGATAGTGGCCCGGGCCCATCTGCAGGTCGGCGGTCTGCACCCCCTGTACCAGCACCTGGTCGACCCCGATGGTCGGGATCTGGATGATCCCGACCGGCTGCCCGACGGCCGGTGTGGCCGTGGTGGCGGCCACGTGCGCCGCCCCCGACGGCAGCGTTGTGGCCGACCCCTCGGCGGCGATCCGGGCGGCCCGGGCGGCGGCGCCGGCCGGCAGTTCCTTTTCCAGCTTCGTCCGCAGCGTCGCCTGGCTGTGCGACTCGGCCAGCCCGGTGCCCCAGAGCTGGTAGGCGGCGAACAGCAGCACCAGCACGCCCAGCGCCAGCAGGACGCGGCCGATGATGTTGAAGGTCCGCCGGATCACCTGTCCGACACTACGGGAACTAATCTCCCCAAATGGTTAGCCCCCGGCTCGCACCCGCCCTGGCCCGGGGCCGGCAGGAGTTGGTGCGCCTGGCCACCGCCAACCCGCGCCTTCGGGGGTGGATGGCCCGGGCCGGTGACGAGCTGGTCCGGGCGGCCCGCATCGGCGACGTGGTGGCCGAAGCCCGGGCGGCCGATGGGGGGGCCGACGGCGACGACCTGTACGGCGGCCGGTACTTCGGGGTCGGCCGGGACCCGACCGGTGATCGCCACGGCCAGTCCGGCTACGCCACCTACGACCGGGTGTCCTCCAACGCCGACATCGCCGCCTACCTGCTGTGGCGCAACCTCCGGGCCCGGCGCACCCTGGACGTCGGCTGCGCCCGTGGTTACCTGGTCGAAGCCCTCCGGGAGCTCGGCGTGGACGCCCACGGCTGCGACGTCAGCCCCTACGCCGTCGAGCACGCTGCCCCCGGCGCCCTCGGGTACGTGCGGCTCGGCGACCTGGCCCAAGGACTGCCGTACGGGGACGGCGAGTTCGAGCTGGTCACCGCCTTGGAGATCCTGGAGCACCTGCCCCCCGAGGCCGTCCCGTCCGCCCTGGCCGAGCTCCGCCGGGTCTGCGGTGGCCTGCTGTACGCCACCATCCCGTCCTTCGGCCACAACGCGTCCGGGCCCCACGGGCACCTGGACGGCAAGGTCCGGCCGGACCGCCTGGCCCACTACGACGGCCTCGGTGACGGCTTCGCCGGGCCCGTCCCCTACGACGACCTGGCCGTCGACGCCGACGGCCAGCCCATCGAGGGCCACCTGACCATCGCCTCCTTCGACTGGTGGACCGCCCGGTTCGCCGACGCCGGCTTCGACCGCTGGGCCGACGTCGAGCAGCGGCTGTACGCCGACATCGCCCCCGCCGGCCTCGGCCAGTTCTGGAACCTCTACGTCTTCGCCCTGCCCGACACCCCCCTCGAACTGGCCGCCCCTCGCCGTCCCGGGACCAGCCTGGCCGAACTGGGGTTGACCCACCCCCTCATCGAGCACGCCGCCATGGAGGCGGCGGCAGCCGAAGAAGGGTAGGGCGGTCGAGAGAGGGATAGGGGGCGCCCAGCTACTGGGGGCCTGGTTATTGGGCGACGGTGACCAGGGTGCCGAGGGGGGTCAGCGGCCAGACCACGGCGGCGTTGGCCGGTGGCATCTCGACGCAGCCGTCACTTTGGGGGAACCCGTAGCTGCCCCGGACGTACCCGTGCAGGGCGTCGCCACCGTTGAAGTAGCTGACCCACGGGATCCCGGGGTCGACGTAGTGGGACCCTGTCGGGTTTGTGCCGGTCATCGTGGTCGACTTGTAGCGGGCGTACACCGGGAAGGTCCCTGTGGCCGTCGGGGCGGCGGCGACGCCGGTGTTGGCCGGCGTCGAGTACACCTGGGCGCCGTTCTGGTAGACGGTGGCCGACTCCGGCAGTGTCTTGGACACGTACACGTAGGCGTACGGCTGCGGGTCCGTGGTTCCGGTGGCCGCCGCCTGCAGCAGGTCCGTCCAGGTGGCCGGCCCCGCTGTCCCTGTGGTGGCCAGTCCGTGCTGTGTCTCGAACGCCATCACCGCCCCCTTGGTGATCACGTTGGCCGAGCCCGGGGTCCACAGCGACGTCAGCGCGGTGGGCAGGTTGGCCCACCGCCACGACCAGGTCCCCTGCTGGGGATCGGCCTCCTGCTGCGGCGACGTCGGCTGGGACGCCGCCGTGAAGCTGACCGGCAGGTACCCCAGCTGGGCCAGCAGCTGCTGCAAGCGCAGCGTGGACCCGGGGGCCACCGAGAACGACACCGTCACCGTCTTCCCCAGCCGCTGGCCGTCGGCCGCCAGCATTCCTGTCGGGCCGCCCGGCAGCGTCATGGTCTCCTGCGCACCCGGCACCAGGGGCCCGTCGGCCACGAACTGCAGCTCGTTGACCGACAGGTCGGACCAGTTGCCGGGGATGGCCGGCGTGAAGAACGGCAGGGCGCTCCCGGCGGCCAGCGGGGTGGACAGGGCCACGGTGAGCGCCGTCGACGGCGCCACATTGGTGGCCCCGGTGGCCGGGGTGGTGCCGACGATGTCCAGCGGGGCGACGGCCGGCGGCGGCGTCGCCGCGGCCGTGCCGCCCTTGTTGTTGTGGAGGTACAGCGCGGCGCCGGTCCCCGCCACGGCCACGGCCACCACGACAATGGCGATGGTCAGCCACAGCCCGGTCCGCCGCTTGGCGGTGTGACCGTGTGCCGGCTTGCTGCCCATGAACCCTCCAAGACCCCTAATGGCAGGGGTATGCTACCCGCCCTCGCACTGCGAATAACGTCATGGCGGCCTGGATATTCCCCAGCGCAGGCCTCATATCCGGCCAGCCGATCCCGGCCGGATCGGCTCGTCAGCCGATGGCGTCGTTGAGGCGCTGCGCCACGATGCCCAGGGTGCGCCGGTCGGTCACCTTTTCGCCGGCGGCGTTGCGGACGTAGAAGGCATCGAGCACGGCGTCGCCGAGGGTGGAGACCCGGGCCGACACCACGTCCAGCTCGCAGTCGAAGAGGGTCCGGGTGACCCGGTCGAGCAGGCCCAGCTCGTTGACCGCTCGCAGCTCCACCACGGTGGAGGTGGCCGACGCCTGGTTGTCCACCCACACCCGCGGCACCACCGGGCGGGCGGCCGAGGGCCGCCGGCCGTCGGCGTAGTCCCGCGCCTTG
>CAYVPF010000189.1:0-6213 GCA_964453355.1 uncultured Acidimicrobiaceae bacterium
CGACGCCTGAAATTGTTGCCCGGCCTTACCGCTCGACGGCCCAGCGGCCAGCGGCTCAGTGGCTCGGGGCCGGCTCAGCCGAGGAGGCCGAGCGCCTGCACCTCGGACCGCTCCGACGCCAACTCCTCGGTGGTGATCCGGATGCGGTCCTTGGCGAAGTCGTCGTGCTCGACGCCTTCGACCACCGACCAGCCGCCCTGGCCGTCGGCTCGAACGGGCAGGCCGAACTGCAACCCTTCAGGGGTGCCGTACTCACCGGTGGAGGCCACGGCCACCGACACGCAGTCGCCGTCGGGGGTGGCGGTGCGCAGGCCGGCGACGGTGTCGATGGCGGCGTTGGCGGCCGACGCCGCCGAGGACGACCCGCGGGCCTCGATGATGGCGGCGCCGCGCTTCTGCACGGTGGTCAAGAAGTCACCCTGCAGCCAGGCCGTGTCGGTGATGACGTCGGTGGCCGGCTTCCCGTCGATGCGGGCGTTGCCGAAGTCCGGGAACTGGGTGGCCGAGTGGTTGCCCCAAATGGCCAGGTTGGTGACCGAGGACACCGGGACCCCGGCCTTCTGGGCCAGCTGGCTCTTGGCCCGGTTCTCGTCCAGGCGGGTCATGGCGAACCACCGGTCGGCGGGGACGTCGGGGGCGTGGGACCGGGCGATCAGGCAGTTGGTATTGCAGGGGTTGCCGACCACCAGGACGCGGACGTCGGCGCCGGCGTTGTCGGCGATGGCCTGCCCCTGGGGCCCGAAGATGCCGCCGTTCACGTTCAAGAGGTCGCCGCGCTCCATGCCGGCCTTCCGGGGGATGGAGCCGACCAACAGCGCCCAGGACGTGCCGTCGAAGGCCACCTTCAGGTCGGAGGTCGGCTCGATGTCGGACAGGAGGGGGAAGGCGCAGTCGTCCAGCTCCATGACCACCCCTTCCAGGGCCTTCATGGCCGGTTCGATCTCCAGGAGGCGGAGGACGACGGGCTGGTCCGGGCCGAGGAGCTGGCCGGAGGCGATGCGGAACAACAGGGAGTAGCCGATCTGGCCGGCGGCGCCGGTGACGGTGACATGGAGGGGGGTCTTTGCCATACGGCCACGTTAGGCGTCACCCGACCCGCCGGTCGAGATGACGGCCGGTCAATTTGGCCACCGGTGGGTGTGCCACCCGGGTCTGGGCCGCCCGCCGGGTTGCGGCTGGTCGGGCCGGGTGCTGTTCTTGTACCAGTGACTGACTCCACGATCATCTACACGCACACCGACGAGGCGCCGGCCCTGGCCACGTACTCGTTCCTCCCCGTCGTCCGGGCGTACGCCGCCACGGCCGGTGTGACGGTGGAGACGCGGGACATCTCCCTGGCCGGACGGATCGTGGCCAGCTTCCCCGAGTACCTGCGAGAGGACCAGCGCGTGGACGACGCCCTGGCCGAGCTGGGCGAGCTGGCCAAGGCGCCGGAGGCGAACATCATCAAGCTGCCGAACGTGTCGGCGTCGGTGCCGCAGCTGAAGGCCGCGGTGGCCGAGCTGCAGGCGCAGGGGTACACACTGCCGGAGTACCCGGACGATCCCAAGTCGGACGAGGACCGGGAGGTTCGGACCCGGTACGACAAGATCAAGGGCAGCGCGGTGAACCCGGTGCTGCGGCAGGGCAACTCCGACCGCCGGGCGCCGGCGTCGGTGAAGCAGTACGCCCGGAACCACCCGCACTCGATGGGGGCCTGGTCGCCGTCGTCGGCCACCAACGTGGCCCATATGGACGGCGACGACTTCCGGTCCACGGAGCGGTCCGCCGTCCTGGCCGACGGCGGCACCCTCCGCATCGAGCTGGTCGCCGGCGGCGGCACCACGGTGTTGCGGGAAGGGGTACCGGTGCTGGCCGGAGAGGTGGTGGACGCCTCGGTGATGCGGGCGGCCGCACTCGACCGGTTCCTGATGGCCCAGATCGCCCGGGCCACGGCTGAAGGGGTGCTGTTCTCGGTGCACCTGAAGGCCACCATGATGAAGGTGTCGGACCCCATCATCTTCGGCCACGTCGTCCGGGTGTTCTTCCCGCAGACGTTCGCCCGCTACGGCGACGTGCTGGCCGCGGCCGACCTGAGCCCGAACGACGGGCTGGGGGCCATCTTCAACGGGCTGGACGCCCTGCCGGAAGGGGCGGAGATCAAGGCGTCGTTCGCCGCCGAGCTGGCCGACGGGCCGGCGCTCGCCATGGTGGACTCGGACCGGGGGATCACCAACCTGCACGTGCCGAGCGACGTCATCGTGGACGCCTCCATGCCGGCCATGATCCGTACGTCCGGGCACATGTGGGGGCCGGACGGCCAGGAGGCGGACACCCTGGCGGTGATCCCGGACAGTAGCTATGCCGGGGTGTACCAGGTGGTCATCGACGACTGCCGGGCCAACGGGGCCTACGACCCGGCCACGATGGGATCGGTGCCCAACGTGGGGTTGATGGCCCAGGCCGCCGAGGAGTACGGCAGCCACGACAAGACCTTCGAGATCGCCGTGGTCGGCACCGTCCGGGTGGTGGACCAGGCCGGCACGGTGGTGTTGGAGCAGCCGGTGGCCGAGGGCGACGTCTTCCGGATGTGCCAGACCAAGGACGTCGCCGTCCGCGACTGGGTGAAGCTGGCGGTCCACCGGGCCCGGGCCACCGGGAACCCGACGGTGTTCTGGCTGGACGCCGAACGGGCCCACGACGCCAACCTGATCGCCCTGGTGGAGCGGTACCTGCAGGACCACGACACCGACGGGTTGGAGATCAAGATCCTGTCGCCGGAGGCCGCCACCGCGCTGTCCCTGGAGCGGATCCGCCGGGGAGAGGACACCATCTCGGTCACCGGCAACGTCCTGCGGGACTACCTGACCGACCTGTTCCCCATCATGGAGCTGGGCACCAGCGCCAAGATGCTGTCCATCGTGCCGCTGCTGGCCGGCGGCGGGCTGTTCGAGACCGGCGCCGGCGGGTCCGCCCCCAAGCACGTGCAGCAGCTGCTGCGGGAGAACTACCTGCGCTGGGACAGCCTCGGCGAGTTCCTGGCCCTGGCTCCCAGCTTCGAGCTGCTGGCCCAGCGAACCGGCAACCGCCGGGCCCAGGTGCTGGCCGACACCCTGGACCGGGCCACCGGGACGTTCTTGGACCGCGACAAGTCCCCCACCCGACGGGTCGGCGGCATCGACAACCGGGGCAGCCACTTCTACCTGGCCCTGTACTGGGCGGAGGAGCTGGCGGCCCAACAGGACGACCCGGCCCTGGCGGCGGCCTTCGCCGCCCTGGCCGGCACCCTGGCGGCCAGCGAACAGGCCATCGTCGACGAGCTGCTGGCCGTCCAGGGGTCCCCGGCGGACGTCGGCGGCTACTACCAGCCCGACCCGGCCCTGGCCGAGGCCGTGATGCGACCGTCGGCGACCTTCAACGCCGCCCTCGACACCCTGGGCTGACTCCTGCCCCACCCCCGCCCCGAGGCCGCCCGGGCGAAGGCCGGGATCACTAATCCTTGCGTCGCGCCGGCGCGAAAAATTGAGCGGATACGCGCAATTTCCCGCGCCGGTGACCCGGCAGAACATCAGCAAGGTGTCCGGCCCCGGAGGGGGCCCAGTGGGCCGTCAGCCGGCGGTGGTGAGCTCAGGGGCGAGGCCCAGAGCCCGGTAGATCTCGCGGGTGGCCGTGGACCGGTTGAGGGTGTAGAAGTGCAGCCCGGGGGCGCCCATGTCGAGCAGGGCCCGACACAGTTCGGTGGCGATGTCGATGCCCTCCCGGCGGACGGCGTCGGCCCCTGCCCGGACGTTGGCCGCTTCCAGACGGGCCACCATCCAAGGGGGGACGGCCGCGCCCATGGCGGCCCGGCGGGGGATCGACTGGAGGGTGGTGACCGGCATGATGCCGGGCAGCACCGGCTTGTGGACCCCTCGGGTGGCCAGGTCGGCGAGCAGGCCGGCGTAGTCGTCGGCCGAGAAGAAGAACTGGGTGACGGCGAAGTCGGCCAGGGCCAGTTTGGCGGCCAGGTGGTCGCGGTCGGTGGCCATGTCCGGCGAGGAAGGGTGCCCGGCCGGGTGGGCGGCGACGCCGATGGAGAAACCGCCGATGGCCCGAGCCAGCTCGACCAGCTCGACAGCGTGGCCGAGCTCACCGGCGCCGTCGGCGGGGTCCTCCGGGGGGTCACCCCCGAGGGCCATCAGGTTCTGCACCCCGGCCTTGCGGTAGGCCACCAGGATGTCGGCCAGCTCCAGCCGGCTGTGGGCGACGCAGATGAGGTGGGCCATGGGCACCAGCGAAGTGGTGTGCAGCATGCCGGTGACCAGGTCGTAGGTGCGTTGCCGCGACGCCCGCCCGCCGCGGTAGGTGACGGAGACGAAGGAGGGCCCGAGCGGCTCCAGGTCCCGGAGGGTGTGGGCCAGGGTGGTCAGCTCGGCGTCGCTCTTGGGGGGGAAGAACTCGAAGGAGTACGTCCGGCCGGCCGCCAGCAGATCACCGATCTTCGTCACGGCGTCCAACAATAGTTGGAAGGCGTCCGGTACCTTCCGAAGTGCTAGCTGCTCAGCCCTCCGCCCGGCCGAAGTCGTCCTCCAGCCGGACGATGTCGTCCTCGCCGAAGTAGTCGCCGTGCTGTACCTCGACGAACACCAGGTCGGCGTCGCCGGTGTTCTCGATCCGGTGGGCGGCGCCGACGGGGATGTCGACGGCGTGGCCGGCGGCCACCGGCGTGGCGGTGCCGTCGATGGTGACGGCGCCGCGGCCGCTGACGATGAACCAGTGCTCGGACCGGCGGGCGTGCTGCTGGTAGCTGAGCCGCTTGCCGGCCTTGACCACGATCCGCTTCACCTTGTGGTCATGGGCGTCGTCGTCCAGGACGGTGTAGGAGCCCCACGGCCGCTCGTCGTGCTCCCGGGCTTTCCACTGCCCCCCACCACTTGGGCTGCCGCCCGATCCGTTGCCGGCGTCGGTCATAGCAGCCGCTCCGCCGCCCGGACGGCGTTGCGCAACAGCATGGCCCGGGTCATCGGGCCGACCCCGCCGAGGCGGGGGGTGATCCAACCGGCCACTTCGGCCACCTCCTCTTGGACGTCGGACAGCAGCTTGCGGCCCTCCCAGCTGGTCCCGGCCCCGACGACGGCGGCGCCGGGCTTGACCATGTCGGGGGTGACCAGCCCGGCCCGGCCGGCGGCGGCCACGACCACGTCGGCCTCCCGGACCAGCTCAGCCAGGTTGGGCACCCCGGTGTGCACGACGGTGACGGCGGCGTTGCAGCCGGGACGCTTCAGCGCCAGCAGCAGGGCCAGTGGCCGCCCGATGGTCAGGCCGCGGCCGATGACGACGACGTGCTTGCCCTCCACCGGTACGTCGAAGGCGTGGAGCAGCTCGACGATGCCGGCGGGCGTGCACGGCAGGGGGCCGGGGGTGCCCATCACCAGCTTGCCCAGGTTGACCGGGTGGAGGCCGTCCACGTCCTTGGCCGGGTCCACCGCCAGGAGCACCTGCTCCTCGTCGAGGCCGCCGGGCAGCGGCAGCTGGACCAGGTAGGCGTTGACCGCCGGGTTGGCGTTCAGCTCGGCCACCACCTCTTCGACCTCGGACTGGGTGGCGGTGGCCGGGAGGCGCTCGTCGAACGAGGTGATGCCGACCTCGGCACAGTCGGCGTGCTTCATCTCCACGTACCGGGCACTGGGGCCGTCGTCGCCGACCAGCACGGTGCCGAGGCCCACCAGGACACCCTCGGCCCGGAGGCGGGCCACCCGGTCGGCCACCTCGGCCCGGACCCGGGCGGCCAGCAACTCGCCGTCCAACAGGATTGCCGTCATCGCCTTCCCTTCAATGCCGTCATCAGGGCCGTCATCAGTGGCGCCATCAGTGACGGAAGTGCCGTTCACCGGTGGTCACCATGGCCAGGCCCAGGGCGTCGGCCGCGGCGATCACCTCACCGTCCCGCACCGAACCACCGGGCTGCACCACGGCGGTCACCCCGGCCCGGCCCAGCACCTCGAGGCCGTCGGGGAACGGGAAGAAGGCGTCGCTGGCCCCGGCCCCGCCCCGGGCCCGGTCGCCGGCCTTGGCGACGGCCAGCTCGGCGGCCACCACCCGGGACTGCTGGCCGGCGCCGACCCCGACAGCCTGGCCGTCGGTGACCACGGCGATGGCGTTGGAGGTGGTCCGGCCGCAGACCCGCCAGGCCAGCACCAGGTCGCGCCATTCGTCGTCGGTGGGCGATCGCTTGGTGACCACCTGCCACTCGTT
>CAYVPF010000190.1:0-6129 GCA_964453355.1 uncultured Acidimicrobiaceae bacterium
CGTATCGGTGTTGACCACGGCGGAAGGAAAGCGGGCCCGGACAGTGGGACCGCCGGAACGGGAGGAACCGTGACCGAGAACTTGACGTTGCCCCTGCTGCCCCTCACCTCTGGGGTCGTGCTGCCGGGGATGGTGTTCACGATGGCCCTGGAGTCGGACGAGGCCCGGGCGGCGGCCGAGGCGGCCGGAACGGCCGGGAGCCGGCTGCTGTTGGTGCCGCACATCGACGGCCGCTACGCCGCCGTCGGGGTGGTCGCCGAGGTCACCGAGCAGGGCCAACTACCCGGCGGCCTGCCCGCCGTGGTGGTCCGCGGGGACCGGCGGGCGTCCATCGGTACCGGCGTCCCCGGCACCGGCTCCGCCCTATGGGTGGAGGCCGAGGCCATCGACGAGCCGGACCCCACCCCGGTCACCACCGAGCTGGCCCGGGAGTACCGGGCGGTGTTGGAGAACATTCTCCTCAGCCGGGGTGCCGGTCGGGTGGCCGCCCAGCTGCGAGAGGTCACCGACCCCGGCCGGCTGGCCGACGTGGCCGGCTACTCGCCGGACCTGTCGCTGTCCCAGAAGGTGGAGGTGTTGGAGACCCTGGACGTCGAGACCCGGCTCCGCCTGGTCCTCGGCTGGGCCCGTGACACCCTGGCCGACCTGACCCTGCGCGAGCGGATCAAGACCGACGTCGAGGAGGGGATGGAGAAGACCCAGCGGGAGTTCCTGCTGCGCCGCCAGCTGGAAGCCATCCGCAAGGAGCTCGGCCAGCTGTCCGGCAGCGGGGCCGACGACGACCCCGACGACTACCGCACCAAGGTGGCCGAGCGCGACCTGCCCGACCACGTCCGTACCGCCGTCGACCGCGAGGTGGACCGGCTGGAGCGGACCAGCGACCAGAGCCCGGAGAACGGCTGGATCCGCACCTGGCTGGACACCGTCTTGGAGCTCCCCTGGGGCGTCGAGTCGGAGGACCGCCTGGACGTTGCCGAAGCCTCCGAGATCCTGGACAAGGACCACGACGGCCTCCGGGACGTGAAGGACCGCATCCTGGAGCACCTGGCCGTCCGCAAGCTGCAGGCCGAGCGCGGCCTCGTGCCGGTCGACGGCCGCGGGTCGGGGGCCATCCTGGCCCTGGTCGGCCCGCCGGGAGTCGGCAAGACCTCCCTCGGCGAGTCCGTCGCCGGGGCCCTCGGACGGAAATTCGTCCGGGTGGCCTTCGGTGGGGTCCGTGACGAGGCCGAGATCCGTGGCCACCGGCGCACCTACGTGGGAGCCCAGCCCGGCCGGCTGGTCCGGGCCCTGCGGGAGGCCGGCACCATGAACCCGGTGCTGCTCCTCGACGAGGTCGACAAGCTCGGCACCGACTTCCGCGGTGACCCGTCCTCGGCGTTGCTCGAGGTCCTCGACCCGGCGCAGAACCACACCTTCCGGGACCACTACCTGGAGGTCGACCTCGACCTGTCCAAGGTGCTGTTCATCGCCACCGCCAACGTCATCGACACCATCCCCGGCCCGCTGCTGGACCGGATGGAGGTGATCCGGCTGGACGGGTACACCGAGGCCGAGAAGGTCGCCATCGCCCGTCACCACCTGGTCGGCCGGCAGCTCAACCGGGCCGCCCTCCGGGAGGAGGAGGTCGACATCACCGACGACGCCCTGCGGCTCATCGTGGCCGACTACACCCGGGAGGCCGGCGTGCGGTCGCTCGAGCGGGAGCTCGGCCGACTGCTCCGGAAGGTGGCCACCAAGTTGGCCGCCGGCGAGCAGGCGGCCCCGGTGGCCGTCGACGCCGACGACGTTCGTGGCTGGCTGGGCCGGCCCCGGTTCTTCTTCGAGGCCGCCGACCGGACCAGCGTGCCCGGTGTGGTCACCGGGCTGGCCGTCACCGGCGCCGGTGGGGACGTGCTGTTCGTGGAGGCCTCCGTCTCCGACGGCCCGGAAGGGCTCACCCTGACCGGCCAGCTCGGCGACGTCATGAAGGAGTCGGCCGAGATCGCCCTCTCCTACGTCCGGTCCCACGCCGTCGAGCTCGGCATCGACCCGACGGTGTTCGCCGGCAAGCGGTTCCACGTCCACGTCCCCGCCGGCGCCGTCCCGAAGGACGGCCCGTCGGCCGGGGTCACCATGACCACCGCCCTGGTCAGCCTGCTCCGGGATGTTCCGGTGCGGTCGGTGGTGGGGATGACCGGTGAGGTCACCCTGCAGGGACGGGTGCTGCCCATCGGCGGGGTCAAGCAGAAGGTGCTGGCCGCCCACCGGGCCGGGCTCACCGAGGTGGTCCTGCCCGCCCGCAACGGGCCCGACCTCGAAGACGTGCCGGAGGAGGTCCGCGACGTCATGACCTTCCATCTGGCCCACACCATCGCCGACGTCCTGGCCCCGGCCCTGCAAGGGGCCGACGCCGGGACCGGCACGGGCGACGGCGACTCCCTCCCCGCCGTCGCCTGATCCGGGCCGCGCCGGCGGCTGCCGTCAGGACGACGGCGGCCCGCCGGCCGACCCGAGGAGATCCATCGGACCAAGCCACGCCGTCAACGCCGCCTCCATCAGCTCACCGAGGTGGCTGCCGTCGTCGCGGAGCCAGCACTCGTAGGCCGTTACCGCCGTCCCCAGGGCGCAGTGCGCCGTCACCTGCGGCACCAGGTCCGCCGCCTCCTCGCCGCGGCGGCCGGCCACGAACGACGCCACCACCTCCCGCCAGGCCGCGTACCGCAGCGTCGAGTGCGCCTGCAGCGCCGGCACCCCGAGCAGCAGGGCCATCCGCTCCCGCAGCCACGGCAGCTCGTCCTCGGGGAAGTCGTTGAACCGAGCGATACAGTCGTGCAGGGCCACCTCTACCGGCGTCGACGCCGGCACCACCTCGAACGACGACCGGAACCGGGCCAGCTGCACGTCGAAGTCCCCCCAGGCCACGTCGTTCTTGGACCGGAAGTACCGGAAGAACGTCCGCCGGCCGATGCCGGCGGCGGCGGCGATCTGGTCCACCGTCGTCGCCTCGAACCCCTGCCGGACGAACAGGTCCAGGGCCACGTGTTCCAGGTCCGCCGCCGTCGTCGCCGGCGGGCGGCCCGGTGACACGGCCGCCGGCGGGCGGCCCGGTGACACGGCCGCCGGCGGGCGGCCCGGTGACACCGTCGACTGGGTCGTCGTCACCGGCCGATCGTAGCGTTGGTATTTGGCACCCGATGTCATTATGCTGAGCCGCCGGCGGCCGTGGGGTCGCCGGACCGGCGGCTCCGGCTGCCGGGGACGGACAGCCAGACCAGAACAGAACGGAGCCCAGCATGCCCGACCACTCGCAGTCAGTGCCGGAGCCGCAGTCGGCGGACACCACCGGATCGGACCTGGACAGCCCCGTGACGCTGGTCGACGACGACGTCACCATCGAGGACGTGTCCATCGACGGCATGTGCGGCGTCTACTAATCCCGTGACTCCCCAGGAGTTGCAGGTCGGCTGGCGGCTAAGCCCGGCCGTGTCGGTCCGCCCGGAGTCGTTCGGGGCCATGACCTACCACTTCGGCACCCGCCGGCTCTCTTTCTTGAAGAGCCCCCGGCTGACCGCCGTGGTCAACACCCTCGGCGACCATCCGACGGCCCTCGACGCCTGCCGGGCCGCCGGCATTCCCGACAGCCAGCTGCCGGCGTACGTCGGCGCCATCCGCCAGCTGGCCGACACCGGCGTGCTGGTCCGCCAGGACGGCGTCCCGGTCGAACCAGTCCGTGTCCAATCGACCGGGGCCGCCGCCACCGGGTCGGCCGCCCCCGCCGGCTCCGCCGCGCCGGGCTCGGTCCCGCTGGTCGACCGGTTCCAGACCGGCCTGGAGGCGCCGATCTGCCTCACCTGGGAGCTGACCTACGCCTGCAACCTGGCCTGCGTCCACTGCCTGTCCAGCTCCGGCCGCCGGGACCCCCGGGAGCTGACCACCGCCGAGTGCCAGGCCATCATCGACGAGCTGGAGCGGATGCAGGTGTTCTACGTGAACATCGGCGGCGGCGAGCCCACCATCCGCCGGGACTTCTGGGACCTGCTGGACTACGCCACCGCCCACCACGTGGGGGTGAAGTTCTCCACCAACGGCACCCGGCTCACCCCGGCCATCGCCACCCGGCTGGCCGCCAACGACTACGTGGACGTGCAGATCTCCCTGGACGGGGCCACGGCCGCCGTCAACGACGCCGTCCGCGGCACCTGGACGTACGCCTCCGCCCGCCGGGCCATGACCTACTTGTCCGAGGCCGGGTTCGCCGGGTTCAAGATCTCGGTGGTGGCCACCCGGCACAACCTGGGGCAGCTGGACCAGTTCCTGGCCCTGGCCGACGAGCACGGCGCCCAGCTCCGGATCACCCGGCTCCGCCCTTCGGGCCGCGGGGCCGACGCCTGGGACGACCTGCACCCCACCCAGGACCAGCAGCGGCAGCTGTACGACTGGCTGCTGGACCACGGCGAGCGGGTGCTGACCGGCGACTCGTTCTTCCACCTGGCCGGCTACGGCCAATCGCTGCCCGGCCTCAACCTGTGTGGGGCCGGCCGGGTCGTCTGCCTCATCGACCCCGTCGGTGACGTCTACGCCTGCCCGTTCACCATCCACGACGACTTCAAGGCCGGCAACATCCGAGAGGCCGGCGGCTTCGCCGGGGTCTGGTCCACCTCCCCGCTGTTCGCCCGCCTCCGCGGCTCCCAGCCCGGCGGCGCCTGCACGGCCTGCTCCGCCTACGACACCTGCCGCGGCGGCTGCATGGCCGCCAAGTACTTCACCGGCCTCCCCCTGGACGGGCCCGATCCCGAGTGCGTCAAGGGTCACGGCCTCACCGCCCTGGCCACCGCCGACCGGGCCGCCGCCCCCCGGCCGTCCGCCGACCACTCCCGGCTGACCGGCCACGTCCAGGTGGCCGACGCCGCCCGGGTACCGGTCGCCCTGAAGGCCACCCGGGCCTGCGACCCGTCCCCGCTGGCCGGCCTGCAGTTGGGCGACTGACGTGGCCAGCGTCTGGTTCGAGACCGTGGCGGAGGCCCAGCGGCGGGCCAAGCGGCGGCTGCCCAAGTCGGTGTACGACGCCCTGCTGGCCGGCTCCGAGCGGGGCCTGACGGTGCAGGACAACGTCAACGCCTTCGGCGAGCTGGGCCTGGTGCCGCACACCGCCGGCCTCCCGGCCACCCGGGACCTGTCCACCACGGTGATTGGCCAGCCCATTGCCCTGCCGGTGATCATCTCGCCGACCGGGGTGCAGGCCGTCGACCCCGACGGCGAGGTGGCCGTCGCCCGGGCGGCCGCCGCCCGGGGCACCGCCATGGGGCTGAGCTCGTTCGCCAGCCGGCCGATCGAGGAGGTGGTGGCGGCCAACCCGCAGACGTTCTTCCAGGTGTACTGGTCCGGCACCCGCGACCAGATCGCCCAGCGGGTCGAGCGGGCCCGGGCCGCCGGGGCCGTCGGCCTCATCGCCACCTTGGACTGGTCGTTCTCCAACGGCCGCGACTGGGGCAGCCCGTACATCCCCGAGCGCCTGGACTGGAAGACCCTGGTGAAGCTGGCCCCCCAGGGCATCGCCCGGCCGGGCTGGGTGTACCGGTTCGCCAAGTCCGGTCAACTGCCGGAGCTGGTGGTCCCCAACATGGCCCTGGACGGCCAGCCGCCGCCGTCGTTCTTCGGCGCCTACGGCGAGTGGATGCAGACCCCGCCGCCGTCCTGGGACACAGTCCGCTGGCTCGCGGAGGTGTGGGGCGGCCCGTTCATGGTGAAGGGGGTCATGCGGGTCGACGACGCCCGCCGGGCCGTCGACGCCGGCGTCACCGCCATCTCGGTGTCCAACCACGGCGGCAACAACCTGGACACCACTCCCGCCTCCATCCGGGCCCTGCCCGCCGTGGTGGCCGCCGTCGGCGGCGACGTCGAGGTGGTCCTGGACGGCGGCATCCGCCGCGGCAGCGACGTCGTCAAGGCCCTGGCCCTCGGCGCCCGGGCCGTCATGATCGGCCGCGCCTACCTGTGGGGGCTGGCCGCCAACGGCCAGGCCGGCGTCGAGAACGTCCTCGACGTCCTCCGCGGCGGCATCGACTCCGGCCTGCTCGGTCTCGGGCGGTCGTCGGTCCACGACCTCTGCCCCGAGGACCTGGTGGTCCCGCCCGGATTCGAGCGGGTGCT
>CAYVPF010000191.1:0-6123 GCA_964453355.1 uncultured Acidimicrobiaceae bacterium
TTCCGGCTGGTCCGGGGACCGGACGGGGAGAAGCGGTGGGTGGGGCCGGACCAGCGGGCCGGGCCGGACGCGGCCTAACGGCGGACTTCGGAGGCCAGGGCCTCCAGGGTGGCCCGGGCGGTGGCCTCCCAGGTGAACCACCGGGCTCGTTCCAAAGCGCCGCGGCCCAGCCGAGCTCGGAGATCGCCGTCGATCAGCACGTCGGCCAGGGCCCCGGCGACGTCGTCGGCGGTGTCGGCGGTCAGCAGGCCGGTGCGGCCGTCGATGACGGCGTCGCGGTGGCCGGCGATGTCGGTGGCCACCGCCGGGGTGCCACAGGCGGCGGCCTCCGTCAGGGTCATGCCCCAGCCCTCCCGCAGTGAGGTCGACGCCACCACCCAGGCCCGCCGGTAGCAGGCCACCAGCTGGTCGTCGGTCAGCCGGCCGGGAAGGTCCAGCCAGTCCTCGGCTCCGTACCGCCGCCGGAGGGCCTCCAGGGCCGGCCGCTCGTAGCCCTCCCCGACGATGACGGCCCGCAGGTCCGGCACCTTGTCACGGGTGCGCACCAGCGACTCGACCAGCAGGTCGAACCGCTTCACCGGCACGAGCCGGCCGACGGCCACGACCAGCGGGGTCGGCGACCGGTCGCCGCCGGGGGCGAACCGCCGCTCGATGCCCGGGGGGGCCACCGACACCCGGCCTTCCGGCAGCCCCAACAAGCCCACGATCTCCCGCCGGGACGACTCCGACAGGGTGACCACCCGGCTGCGTCGGTACAGCGGCGGCGCCAGCCGGCTTTCGGTGGCCTCCCCCGCCCGGGCCAACCACGGCGGCAGCACCATTCGCCACATCTCGGCGTGCACGTGGTGCAGGAACACGATCTTCGGCCCCCGGTACCACAGGGGCGAGAAGAACGGCATGCCGTTCCACACCTCCACCAGCCCCTCGCCGGGCCGATGGCGTCGACGCAGCCCTTCCCAGGCCGCGTCCGGGAACACCGCATACCGGCCGGCCCGGCGAATGGCCTGGTAGCCGTCTCGCCGGATCCCCACCGGACCGGACGGCACCGCGGAGGTCCGGAACGTGACGTCCAGGCCGGCCTCGGCCCACAGGGTGGCCACCCGATGGGCATGGAGCTCCGACCCGCCGGCCTCGGGGTCGTCCAGGTCTCGCCAGGCCACGAACTGCACCCGCCGCAGCCCCGACTCGGCGACGATGGCGTCCAGGCCGCGGCCCGACCCGTCAATGACCACCGGTTCTCCCCCCAACGGTGCCCCGCCTATCTCCGACGACATTTCGCCGAGCGTACCCTCCGTAACCCTTTCGTTACCGTTCCGGGCCACGATCAAGTATCTATTTTACCTATCCGCCACGTAGCCGGCGGCGATGGACCAAGGCGAACCCGATGACGGTGGCCACGGCCAGCACGGCCTGGACGGCGAGGTCGGCCCGGGCGGTGCTCAGCGGCACCCCGTGCGCTTCGGCCACGGCCACCGTGGCCGCCACCCCGCCGAGCACCAGCAGGACGGTGATCCACCGCCGGCCGACCGCCAGCAGGTACATGGTCAAGATGACGGTCACGCTAAGGCACACCATGGCCAGGGCCAGCGGCAGGAACGCCGATTCGGCGCCCAGGTACCGCGACGAGAACACCACCGACAGCAGCAGGTGCGGTGCCGCCACCGCCACCCCCAGCAGCAGCACCGCCGGGATGCCCAGCAGCAGCAGGGTCACCGCCAGCTGCCGCAGGGCGTGCCCCCCCTCCCGCCACCGGATGGCCGCCTCCGGCAGCAGGTACCCGGCGAGGACGATGGCCCCGAACACCAGCGCCTTGCTGGCCACCGACACCGCGGCGTACGACCCGCTCTCCGCCGGGGCCTCGCGGCCCAACACGATCACGTCGACGTTCTGCAGCAACGCCGCCATGGCCAGGGCCACCAGCGCCGTCACCAGGTCGACGATCGCCGCCCGCCGCTCCGCCGCCGGCGCCACCCGTTCCGTCCGGAACGCGGCCACCCATCGACCAACCGGACCCGGCGCCGCATGCCGGGCCCGCCGCCGGCTGCCCCCACTCGCCACCACCGGGCCCGCCTCCGTGGCCCACACCCGATCGGCCATCACCCGGGCGTGGACCGCCGTGACCACCTCCGCCACCAGCACCCCGACGGCCGCCCCGGTCGGTCCCAGGCCGGCACCGACCAGGCACAGCATCGCCACCGTCCGCACCCCCCCCTCCACCAACAGGTTGGCCGCCAGGGTCCGGTAGCTCCGGTGGGCCTGCAGCAGTCCCCGGTCCAGGCACAGCAGGATCCACACCGCTCCGGCGATCAAGATGGCGTCCATCCCGCCGGCATCCCGCTGGTTCAGCACCCCCGCCAGCCAGCCCCCGACGGCCACCACGACGGCGGCGAACACCACCAGGGCCACCGTGGCCTGCCGGTGCAGCCGCCGTGCCCACTGCTGCACCTGGTCCCCTTTGGTGGCCGTCACCCGCCGGACCACCGCCACGATGACCGCCGACCCCGGCATCGACACGATCAGGAACAGCCCCGTCAGTACGTTCAGTTCCCCGTACCCCCGGGTGGTCAGCAGCCGGGCCAGCAGCACCGTGACGATGACGTTGGCCCCGTTGGCCACCAGCCCGGCCACCGCCAGCGGCCCGGCCTGCAGTAAGCCGGCCCGGACGGTGTCCTTGGGCGCCAGCAGCAGCTCGCCGCCCAGGGCCGGCACCACCGAGCTGGGGGCCAGCGACACGGCACCGGGCAACCCCTCCACCGCCGCCTCCGCCGCCTGGACGGTCCCGACGTCGTCCTCCGTCACTTGGCCACCGTACCCACGCAGCCGGCCACCTTCGCCGGGGGCTTGGCCGCACAGGCCAGCAGCGACTCCGCGGGCACCCGGAGGGCCGGTCGGGACAGGTCGACGTCCGGCCACACCCACGCCCCGGACTGCAGCACCGGCGCCGTCCCCAAGGCCGCGGTCATGAACGCCGCCGCATACGCCGGGCTGCGGCCGCGCAGCAGCACCGGCCGGTCGGCCTGCTCCGGGATCACCACCATGGTCACCCGCCATCCCCGCAGGGCCTGCCGGACGGCCGCCAGCTGGGCCGGCGTCCCCGACGGCGCCGCGGTGAACCCGAACCCCAACGACGCGATCAGCCTGAACCCGGCTTTCTCCGCCCCGGCCCGTGTGGCCACCCCCTGCGGGCCGCCGCCGCCGGCCTGGGCGAAGTGCATGCGGTCCACCGCCTGCCAGGCCATCGACGCCTGGATGCCCGAGAACGGCGCCGGGTACGCCAGCAGCACCTCACCGGCCGGCAGCTTCGGGGCCTCGACCCGGAACCAGGTCGGCAACTGCACCGCCTGCACCGCGAACGGCAGGTCCGGGGCCAGCACCCACACCAGCTGTCCCAGCCCCACCACCACCACCACGGCCGCCGCCACCCATCCGACCACCGACGTCCGATGGTCCCGGGCATGGGCATGGGCCCCTGCCGTCGATCCCAACCGGCGGGCCCGGTCGATCACCACCGCCAGCATCACCGCCAACCCCAGCGTGGTGACGGCCATGAACCGCTGCTCGATGACGTTCTGCAGCACCGGCAGCTTGTCGAACAGCCGCCACGGCACCCAGTTGCCGTGCCGTAGCCCCAACGACAGCGCCCCGGTGACCACCGCCAGGGCCCCGAAGAACCACAGCCGCCGGTCCCGACGCCACACCACCAGCCCGGCCACCAGCACCCCCAGCAGGGTCCAGCTGACGTACCCGGCCGACGGCAACGGGGCGCCGTAGTACCCGCCCAGCTTCAGCAGGAAGGACGACTGGGTGGCGTAGCTGGGGTTGACGAACGCCGACGGCAACAACCCGCCGATCACCGGGATGCCCGGCCAGATCTTCCCGCCCAGGTGCGCCGGGCCGGCCAGGGCGTACCAGGCAGGGTAGGCCAGCACCACCACCACCAGTCCCGCGGCCACCGCCACCCCGGGCGCCGCCTGCCGGGCCCGGCGGAACAGGTCGTCGCGGTCCACCACCGCCCGGTACAGCACCAGCAGCAGCACCCCGATGGCCGCCGACATCCCGGCGATGACCAGCAGCTCGGTGCTGACGAAGAACTCCACCACCACCAGTAACCCCAGGGCGATCCCCACCGGCACCGGCCGTCGCCGCTGCCGCACCAGCAGCTCGTCCAGGCAGCCCAGGATCAGCGGCAGGAGGGCCAGTGAGGCGGTCATCAGGTGGCCGAACACCAGGCTGCCGAGCACGTACGGCGAGAAGCCGTACAGCAGTCCCCCGAAAAACGCCGCCGGCGCCCACCGGGCCCACCGGCGGAGCACCCAGAACGCCGCCAGAGCCGAGAACACCGGGGCCAGGGTGGAGGCCACGTTCAACGTGGCCACCGGACCGAACAGCCACGTCACCGGGGCCAACGGGATGCCGATGGCCAGGACGCTGGTGTTGGACAGCAGGTTGATGCCGCCAGGGTGGAACAGGGCGGTGGAGAAGAACGGGTTCTGGCCGTGGGCGATGGCGTACGCCGGCCACTGCAGGAACCACAGGAACAGGGCCGGGTCCCCACACCCGCAGGTGGCCGTGGCCGTCGGATGGGTGGACCAGACGTGCCACCACAACCCCACCGCCAGCGCCAGGTAGGCCAGCCCGCCGACGGCGTACGGCAGGGCGCGGCGCGGCCACGACCGCGCCATTGCCGGAGCCGCCCCCGCCGACGGCGCGGTCACTACCCCGCTGCGGGCCGCCGTGGCAATACCGGAGCGTCCCGTCCGGTCCCCCCACTCTCGTGGTACTCCTCGTCGACGTTCACCGCCCAGATGTCGTGGTGGCCGCCCAAGATGTTCTGGACGGTCAGCATGGCGGTGTACATGGAGTGGTCCTGGTTGTTGTACTTGTGCATCCCGTTCCGGCCGACCAGGTGCACGTTCGGCGCCTCGGCCTCCAGGTACTTGGCGATCACCGCCACGTTGGCCTTGTACTCCAGGTCGTAGTACGGGTAGGCCTTCGGCACCCGGACCACGTACCCGACCTCGACGTCACCGGGCGCCACCAGCCCCAGGCTGGCCAGCTCCCGCTTACCCCGTTCGATCAGGGCCTCGTCCGAGCTGGTCCACAGCTCGTCGCCCTCGAACACGAAGTACTCCAGGCCCAGGCAGGTGCGGCCCTCCTTGACCATGTACGGCGACCACCGCCCGTAGTTCTGGATCCGGCCCACCTTGACGTCGGGGGCGTGGATGTAGATCCAGTTGTCCGGGAACCCCTTGTCCTCGGGCACCACCAACGCCACCGTCAGGTAGTCCCGGTAGTGCAGGTCGGTCCCGGCCTGGCGGACCTCCTCCGGCGGCGGCGGGTCCAGGGCCTTCACCAACGCGTTCATCGGCATCGACGAGATCACCGCCGACGCCGGCTGCTGCACCGTGGACCCGTCCGCCCGGGCCAAGGTGACCCCGGTGGCCTGGCCGTCGGCGAGGTGGATGGCCGACACCGCCGTCTCCATCAGCACGGTGCCACCGCCAGCCTCCACCTTGTCCCGGCAGTACTCCCACATCATCCCCGGTCCGTACTTCGGGTACTGGAACTCCTCGATCAGGCTGGTGATGGCCTTCTGGTTCCGCTTCGGGGTCAGCGCGTTCAGGACGGCCTTGCCGAGATCCAGGCTCTTCACCCGTTGGGCCGCCCAGTCGGCCGGCATCTCGTTCACCGGCACCCCCCAGACCTTCTCGGTGTAGGTCTTGAAGAACGTCCGGTACAGCCGCCAGCCGAACCGGGCCACCAGCCAGCCCTCGTAGTTGGTCTGGTCCTTCGGCGGCCGGACCCGGGCCCACAGGTACGACGTCCCGCACAGCACCGACTCCCACAGCCCCAGGTTCCTCAACGCGTTCAGCGGCTTCAGCGGGTAGTCGTAGAACTTGTTCTTGTAGAAGATCCGGCTCATCCGCGGCCGGATCAAGAAGTCCTCGTCCGGCAGGATGTCGTGCCACAGCTCCTCCACCGGGGCCACTTTGGTGAAGAACCGGTGGCCGCCGATGTCGAACCGCCAGCCGTCCCGGACCACGGTCCGGCTGATACCCCCGACGACGTCGTCGGCCTCGGCCACCACCGGCCGCCGGCCGGCCCTCACCAGCTCGTACGCCG
>CAYVPF010000192.1:0-6087 GCA_964453355.1 uncultured Acidimicrobiaceae bacterium
AACAATTCACCGTCGGTGATCCCGGTGGCGGCGAAGAAGCAGTTGTCGCCCTTCACCAGGTCCTCGGTGGTCAGCACGGCGTCCAGGTCGTAGCCGGCCTCCACGGCGGCCTGCCGCTCGTCATCGTCCCTCGGCCACAGCCGGCCCTGAAGCTCCCCGCCCATGCACTTCAGCGCCGTCGCCGCCAGCACCCCCTCTGGGGTGCCGCCGACGCCGAACAGGATGTCCACGCCCGCCCCCGGCCAGCCGGTGGCGATGGCCCCGGCCACGTCACCGTCGGTGATCAGCCGGATGCGGGCCCCCGAGGCCCGCACCTCGGCGATCAGGTCGGCATGCCGCGGCCGGTCCAAAATGACCACCGTCAGGTCGTTGACCGGCTGCCCCAGCGCCCGGGACAGCGCCCGTAGGTTCTCGGTCGGCGTCCGGTTGATGTCCACCGCCCCCCGACCACGGGGGCCGACGGCGATCTTCTCCATGTACACGCACGGTCCCGGGTCGAACATGGTCCCGCGCTCCGACACGGCGATGACCGCCAGAGCCCCGCCCCGGCCGAGCGCCGTCGGCGTGGTGCCGTCGATGGGATCCACCGCGATGTCCGTCTCCGGCGGCGACCCGTCCCCGATGCGCTCCCCGTTGAACAGCATCGGGGCGTTGTCCTTCTCGCCTTCCCCGATGACCACCACGCCGTCCATGGACACCGTCTGCAGCACGATCCGCATGGCGTTGACCGCGGCGCCGTCCGCCCCCTCCTTGTCCCCCCGGCCCATCCACCGGCTGGCCGCCATGGCTGCGGCCTCGGTCACCCGGACCAGCTCCATGGCGAGGTTGCGATCGGGGGCTTGCGCTTGGCTGCTCACGGGGCAAGACCCTACCCGGCGCGCCGCCCCCGGACGGTCCCCGATCGGCTGGATTTCCACCGGCCAGGGCTCTGACCAGGGATGCAGGAGCGCAGCGGCGCCGCCCGCCATAATTGCCCGGATGCACCCCACCGGCCCGACGGAGACCACCGGCCGGGCGGACGATCCGACGGCCGCCCCGGTGGCCCCGGCGGCCCGGCCCGACCGGTTCGTGGTCCGGCCCAACGGCCCCCTCGGCGGGACCATCCGGGCCGGCGGCGCCAAGAACTCCGCCCTGAAGCTCATGACGGCCTGCCTGCTGGCCGAAGGCCGCCACGAGCTCGCCAACGTCCCCCGGATCGTCGACGTCGACATCATGGCCGAGGTCCTGACCGCCCTCGGCGCCACCGTCGACCGCCGCGGTGACGGTGTCCTGGTGGTCGACGTACCCCCGCCGTCCTCCCTGGTGCCCGAGGCCCCCTACGACCTGGTGGAGCGCATGCGGGCGTCCATCGTGGTGCTCGGACCGCTGCTGGCCCGCTGCGGCCACGCCCGGGTGTCCATGCCCGGCGGCGACGACTTCGGCACCCGGCCCATCGACTTCCACCTGAACGGCCTCACCGCCATGGGGGCCCGGTTCGAGACCGCCCACGGGTACGTCGAGGGCATCGTCGGCGGCTCCCCGGGCGGCGCCGGCGCCGGCGGCCGACCGGCCCGGCTGGTGGGCAGCCGGATCGTGCTGGAGTACCCCAGCCACACCGCCACCGACAACCTGCTGATGGCCGCCGTGCTGGCCAAGGGCACCACCGTCATCGAGAACGCCGCCCGCGAGCCCGAGGTCTGCGACCTGGCCGCCATGCTGAACGCCATGGGGGCCTGCGTCCGGGGGGCCGGCACCTCCCGCATCGAGGTGGAAGGCGTCGAGTCCCTGCAGCCGGTCCGCCACGCCGTCATCGCCGACCGGGTGGTCGTGTCCACCTATCTGGCCGCCGTCGGCCTGGCCGGCGGCGAGGTCATCGTCGAAGATGCCCGGGCCGACCACGTCGAGATGCTCCTCCGCAAGGTCGCCGACATGGGCGTGCGGGTGGAGCAGCGGCCGGACGGCCTGCTGCTGGCCGCCTCCGGCCGCCTCCGGTCCGTCGACGTCTCCACCCTGCCCTACCCCGGGGTGGCCACCGACTACAAGCCGTTCCTCGTCACCATGCTCACCGTGGCCGACGGCGTCGGCATCGTCACCGAGAACATCTACTCCGGCCGGTTCCGGTACATCGACGAGCTCCGCCGGATGGGGGCCGACGTCCGCACCGAGGGCCACCACGCCGTGGTCCGCGGCGTCCCCCGGCTTTCCGGCGCCCCCGTCCGCGCCTCCGACATCCGCGCCGGCGCCGCCCTGGTCCTGGCCGGCCTGGTGGCCGAGGGGGAGACCGAGGTGTCCGGGGCCGCCCACGTCGACCGCGGCTACGAGGACCTGGCCGCCTCCCTGCGGGCCCTGGGCGCCTCGGTGGAACGCCGGTGACGACTCCGTCCCGCGACCCCGAGATCCTGCTGGCCGACGCCCGGAAGGGCGACCGGGTGGCCCTGGCCCGGCTGCTGTCCATGGTCGAGCGCGGCGGCCCACCCAGCCGGGCCCTGGCCCGCCTGGCCTACCGCGAGCCGCCGCCGTACACCGTGGGCCTCACCGGTGCGCCCGGCGCCGGCAAGTCCACCCTCACCAACCGGCTCATCACCACCGCCCGGGCCGGCTGGCCTCCGGTGGGGGCCGGCACAGGGGGGACCGGCCCAGCCGAGGCGAGCACAGCCGAGGCGGGCACACCGGAGCCGGTGGACCAGGTGGCGGTGGTCGCCGTGGACCCGTCGTCGCCGTTCACCGGCGGCGCCATCCTGGGCGACCGGGTCCGCATGCAGGACCACGCCACCGACCCGTCGGTGTTCGTCCGGTCCATGGCCACCCGCGGCCACCTGGGCGGCCTCACCCTGGCCGTGCCCGAGGCCGTGCGGGTGCTCGGGGCCGCCGGCCTGCCGGTGGTCATCGTCGAGACCGTCGGGGTGGGCCAGATGGAGGTGGACGTGGCCTCGGCCGCCGACACCACCATCGTCGTCGTCACCCCCGGCTGGGGCGATTCGATGCAGGCCAACAAGGCCGGCCTGTTGGAAGTGGCCGACCTGTTCGTCATCAACAAGGCCGACCGGCCGGGGGCGAGGGAGGCCCGGCGGGACCTGGAGCAGATGCTGGACCTCTCCATGACCGGGGACTGGCGGCCGCCGATCATGGACACGGTGGCCTCCACCGGCGACGGGGTGCCGGCGCTGTGGGCCGAGGTGGCCCGGCACCGGGCGTACCTGGCCGCCTCCGGCCGGCTGGCCGACCGGCGCCGGCTCCGTCTGGCCCAGGAGCTCCGCCGGGTGCTGGTGGCCCGCCTGCTCCGGCAGGTGGAGACGGTGGCGGCCGGCGCCGACTTCGCCGCCGTCGTCGACGCCCTGGCCGACGGGAACCTCGACCCCTACGACGCCGCCGATCGGCTGCTGGACCCGGCCGATCGGCTGCTCGCCCCGGTCGACCGGGCCGACCAGGCCGGCTCGGCGAACCCGGCTGACGCGGGCTGATCCGGTTGGAGCCGCCAGTGGACACCTTGCCAGGGGAGACCTTCGTGACCGTGGACCGGCGGCCGGACGGCGTGGCTCTGGTCCGCCTGGACCGGCCCAAGGCCAACGCCCTGTCCGCCACCCTGCTGGTGCAGCTCCGGGCCATCGCCGAGGAACTGGCCGACGACCCGCCGGGGGCCGTGGTGGTGTGGGGCGGGGACCGGATCTTCGCCGCCGGCGCCGACGTCGTCCAGCTGGACGGCGGCCCCGAGGACGTCAACGCCAACTTCCACGCCACCCTCGGTGCCCTGGCCCGGCTTCCCCGGGTGACCATCGCGGCGATCAACGGCTACGCCCTCGGCGGCGGCCTGGAGCTGGCCCTGGCCTGCGACCTGCGGATCTGTGCCGACAACGCCAAGCTGGGCCTGCCCGAGATCCAGCTCGGCGTCATCCCCGGCGGTGGCGGCACCCAGCGGCTGCCGCGGCTGATCGGCGCCGGCCGGGCCAAGGAGCTGATCCTGACCGGCCGGCAGGTGCGGGCCGACGAGGCCCTGGCCATCGGGCTGGTCAACGAGGTGGTGCCCAGGGCCGACATCATCGACCGGGCCCTGGCCCTGGCCGCCCAGCTGGCCGCCGGGCCGTTGGTGGCGCAGGGCGCGGCCAAGGCCGCCATCGACCAGGGACTGGAGACCACCTTGGAGGAGGGCCTCCGGATCGAGCGGGACGGGTTCCTCTTGGCCTCCGCCTCCGAGGACGCCGGCCGAGGCATCCGGTCGTTCCTGGCCCACGGCCCCGGCCAGGCCACCTTCGTGGGCCGATGACCGCCGAACCACCGTCCATCGGACCGATGCCCATCGGGCCCACCGACGGGTCCTTCGACCCGTCCGACCGCTGGTTCCAGCACGCCGTCTTCTACGAGGTGTTCATCCGCGGCTTCTTCGACGGCAACGACGACGGCACCGGCGACCTGCCGGGGCTGCGGGCCAAGCTGGACTACCTGCAGTGGCTGGGCATCGACTGCCTGTGGCTGCTGCCGTTCTACCCGTCCCCGTTCAAGGACGGCGGCTACGACATCAGCGACTTCTTCAACGTCCATCCCGACTACGGCACCCTGGGCGACGTAGTGGGGTTCTTGGAGGACGCCCACAGCCGCGGCATCCGGGTCATCGCCGACCTGGTCATGAACCACACCAGCGACCAGCACCCCTGGTTCGTCGAGTCCCGGTCCAGCCGCACAAACCCGAAGGCCGACTGGTACGTGTGGAACGACGACGACCAGCGGTGGCCGGAGGCCCGGGTGGTGTTCACCGACGTCGAGCGGTCCAACTGGACCTGGGACGACACCCGCCAGCAGTACTACTGGCACCGCTTCTACTCCCACCAGCCCGACCTCAACTACGACAACCCGGAGGTCGCCGACGCCATGTCGGAGCTGGTCCGGTTCTGGCTGGACCTCGGCTTCGACGGGTTCCGGCTCGACGCCGTCCCGTACCTGTACCAGCGCGACGGCACCGCCGGCGAGCACCTGCCGGAGACCCACGCCTACATCAAGCGGATCCGCAAGCAGCTCGACGTGGACTACCCCGGCCGCATCCTGCTGGCCGAGGCCAACGGCTGGCCGGCCGACGTCGCCGACTACTTCGGCGACGGCGACGAGTGCCACCTGTGCTTCCACTTCCCGCTGATGCCCCGGCTGTTCATGGCCGTCCGCCGGGAGCAGCGGTACCCGATCACCGAGATCCTCAGCCAGACCCCCGACATCCCCGACGGCTGCCAGTGGGCCATCTTCCTCCGCAACCACGACGAGCTGACCCTGGAGCAGGTCAGCGAGGAGGACCGCGACTACCTCATCGCCGAGTACGCCAAGGACCCCCGGATGAAGCGGCACATGGGCATCGGCCGTCGGCTGGCCCCCCTGCTCGACGGCGACCGCCGGCTGGCCGAGCTGCTCTACGCCCTGTTGCTCTCCCTGCCCGGCAGCCCCGTCATCTACTACGGCGACGAGCTGCTGATGGGCGACAACATCTACCTCGGCGACCGCGACTCGGTACGCACCCCCATGCAGTGGTCCCCGGACCGCAACGCCGGGTTCTCCCGGGCCGACTTCGCCCAGCTGTACCTGCCGCCCCTCATGGACCCGGTCTACGGGTACACCGCCGTCAACGTCGAGGCTCAGAGCCGCAACCCCGGCTCCTTCTTGCACTGGCTCCGCGGCATGCTCATGGAGCGGCGCTCCCTGCCGGTGCTCGGGGTGGGCGAGATGGAGGTGCTCGGCTGCCCCAACCCGTCGATCCTGGCCTACGTCCGCCATGGCGAGGTCGCCGACGTGCCCGTCACCGAGCCGGTGCTGCTCCAGACATCCCATCCCGACCTCGTCGAGTGGGGCACCTTCGAGGAGACCGCCCGGACCGTGCCGGCCGACGACCAGGTTCCCGGCCAGGCCGCCCGCCGCCCCCAGGCGGTGCTGTGCGTCCACAACCTCAGCCGGTTCGCCCAGCCGGCCGAGCTGCAGCTGGCCCGCTGGCGCGGCTGCGTCCCCCGGGAGGTCCTGGGCCGGGTCCCGTTCCCGGTCATCGACGACGAGTCGTACACCATCACCCTCGGTCCCTACGGCTACCTCTGGTTCGACCTCTCCGAGCAGCCCCCCGACGGCCACCCGGCCGCCCCC
>CAYVPF010000193.1:0-4327 GCA_964453355.1 uncultured Acidimicrobiaceae bacterium
CCGTGGTCACGGCCGCCATCGTGGTGGTGGCCACGGTGCCGGCGGTGGCGGCACCCTTGCAGCCCATCGCCAAGGCTGGCCCCATCGAGGCTGTAGGCCCATCGACGGTGCCGGGATCCGGCGGCGCCGTGGGCACGCTCACCCACCTGCCGCCGTTCAGCCGATCCGATCCGCTCCGGGTGAGTGTCCTGGGTGACTCGTTGGCGAGGATTTCCCGGCCCGGCATCGGGGCAGCCCTGGGAGCGACTGGCGAGGTTACCGTGTCGAACTCGGCCTTCACAGGGTTCGGCCTCAACCGGGAGTACACCGCACCGACAGGGAAGGTGTGGACGGGAATGGCCTGGATGGAGCAGATGGTCAAGCCAACGCACCCGCAGCTGGTCTTGGCGACCTGGAGCTGGGATGGGACCTGCGTACCGGGAACAGCTGCGACTCCGCCGACATACGCCAGCTATACATGCGCCAAGCAGCAGTCGGAGGCGTACCGGCACATGTTGAAGGCGGCCGTATCGAAACTGCTGGGGTCGTTGGGGGCATCGGCGGTCGTGTTCATGCAGTTCCCCACAACGGGGCCGGACACCGCAGCCGCCGAGACACCGAATGACCCCGCTATCGCCCATGATGTAGCGGGCGAGCAAGCCTGGGACCGGGCGGCGAAGGCCATGGTCACCGACTTTCCAGGCCGAGTGATGTACTTACCGGTGGCGTCCTCCGTGCTTCTTCACGGCGCCTACAGCCCTACCTTGCCCCCCGAGGGCCAATCCAACGCGCCGGCGAGTTCCTGGGTGCGGGTTCGGATGGTTGACGGGATCCACCTTTGTCCGGACGGCGTGGCCCGCTATGCGGATGCCGTGCTCGCTGACCTGACGCCGGTCCTGCACCTCGGGCCGGCGAAGCCCGGGTGGGAAAACGAGCCCTGGGCCGAGGCCAGCACATTCGCCGGAAAGTGCCCTGCGGGCCCCTGACGACTGCCGCCACCGTCGTTGCCGGTCGGCGTCGTCCAGCGGCGCCAGCAGGTGCCGGTCGATGCCGTCCGGGTGGGCGGCGGTGGCCTCTTCCACCTTGGCCACCCCGGCCGGGGTGAGGCCTACGAACACGCTGCGACGGTCGGTGGCGCAGTCGCGGCACACCTCCCGGTTCCTGTCCCGACGACCATCCCCCCTGATTGTTAAGCAGCTGCCCGGTGTCATCAAGGGCGAGAACGCCGGGGCAACGCAAAGCCGGTGTACGCCCTGCCGCCAGCCGTTCGCTAAGTATGTTGATTGCGGTGAAATGCGAAGAATGGTCTGCCGTGACGAACACCGGGTCTGAGTGATGGGAAGACGCATCCGGTGGCTCGGTCTGGTCCTCGTGATCTGTTTTGCCCTGGTGCTGCTCCAGCTGGTCAACATTCAGGTGCACCAGGCCTCGAGCCTGGATGCGGCCGGGACAAACCCGAGAAACCTGGCCAAGCGGTACGACAACGACCGGGGCATCATCCGGGCGGTCACAGGCAACGTCCTGGCCACGTCGATCAAGAACACCGACCCCGCGGCCAACCCGGACGACTACTACCGGACATACCCGACGGGAACACTGTTCTCCGGCATCGTCGGCTATTCGTCGGCGTACTACGGCACCAAGGGCGTCGAGTCCGTGTACAACACCCAGTTGGCCCTCCACAAGCAGACAGCCACGACGCTCAGCCAGCTGCTGTCGCCTCCGGCATCGGCGCCGGACGACGTCACCCTGACGGTCCAGCGGACATTGCAGAAGGCGGCGCGGGCGGCGTTGGCCGCCATTCCTGACGCCGACAAGGACGGGGCGGTAGTGGTGCTCCAGCCCAAGACCGGTGCCGTGCTGGCGATGTACTCCAGTCCCAGCTTCGACCCGAACACACTGGCGAACCCCGACGTACCGAAAGAGGAGGCGGCCGGCAAGCAGGACTTCACAACCACAGATCCCGAAGGGTTCAAGGCCGGGGTCCCGATGGCGACCTTCGATACCTTCTTGCCAGGATCCACCTTCAAGGTGGTCACCAGCACCGCCGTCTACAACCTGAGGCCCACAAAGGCGACATTCACGTTCCCGACGGCCGGGTGCACGGCGAAGAACCAGCTCCCCACAGCACTCGTCGTCTGCAACGACGCCAACACCCCCACAGCGGCCAAACCCTGCGGAGGAACCCTGACGCAGATGCTGCCGGAATCCTGCGACCCTGGCTACGCGCTGCTCGGTTCCCAACTTGGGCCGACAGTCCTGTCGAAGCAGGCCGAGTTGTTCGGGTACAACGCCAAGCCGCCGATCGACCTGACCACAGTCGCGGCCTCGCGGTTTCCCACAGTCAAGGACCTCCAGCCCGGTCAGAGCCCTGGGCCCGGCGGGGTGGCCCTTGGAGCTTTCGGCCAGGGAACAGTGACGTCCACGGCTCTCCAAGGTGCCATGGTGGCCGAAGGGATCGCCGACACAGGGACGGTCATGACGCCACACGTGATGGTGCAGATCCGCAACGGCCAGGATGGGTTGGTCGACAACTACACGCCGAAGGTGTACCGGCAAGCCGCCAGCGCCGCCGCGGCGAAGCAGGTAAATCGGCTCATGCAGGGCGTGGTCACCACATCGAACGGCACCGCCTACCCCGTCGGCTTCCCGGCCAGCGAGCATGTCGCCGTAAAGACCGGCACCGCCCAGGTGGGCAACGCCGCAGAGAACACTGTGGACTGGATGATCGGGTTCGCGCCGGCGACAAACCCGACCGTTGCCGCGGCGGTAGTGGTGCCCGAGCAGGTGACGTCGGCCTCGGGTGCCACCATCGCCGGGCCGATCATGAAGGCGGTGGTCCGAGCCGCCTTGGCCGAGTAGACGGCGAACCCTAGGGGAGCCCTTCGATGATGCCGAGGATCTCGCTTTTGGTGTAGCCGTTCGTCCGGGAGTAGCGGAGAAGCTCCCGGCATCGGCCCACCAGGTCGTTCCTGGCGGCGGCATTTCCGACCACGGTGATCCCTCGTCCCCGGCGGAACTCCAAGAGCCCCTCGTCCCGCAGCTGATGAAGAGCCCGTAGGACCGTGTTGCGGTTCACGCCGAGGACCGCGGCCATGTCGTGTGCCGGGGGTAGCCGGTCACCGGGCCGGACGATGCCGTCAGCGATCTCGCGCCGCAGGGTCGCGGCGACCGACATGTACGGAGGATGCAATGGATCGGCGCCGCCAGGCATGGACAGATGATACTAAGTCACTTAGGATCATCTGGGTGAAGATGTCCGGGTCGTCGGTTCTGGATCAAATGGTCGCCGAGGGACCGCCGGAGAGTGGCCGCGACGCGGAACTGTTGATCCGGGAAGCTCGCCGGAGGCAGCGTCGGCGTTGGTTGGCCGTCGGTTCGGCCGCCGCGGTCGTGGCCGCCGGAACGGGACTCGGCGTGGCCCTGTCCGGCGGACGGCGTCCACCGAGTCCGCCAAGGACGCGGTCTCATCCGACGGTCCCAACCCTCAGCGGAGGTGCCCTTCCCTCCTGTTCGTCGGCGGACCTGAAAGCCGCGGTTGGTGGTGTCCAGGGAACCAGCGGACAGTGGTACATCACCCTGCAGTTCACCAAGGTGGGGGCCGGTCGTTGCGCGGTATCGGGCTATCCGGCCGTCTCGCTGGTTGGTGCCGGCGGCCAGCCTGTCGGAGGCCCGCTAGCGGACACACTGGGCAGCCTGACCACCGGCAAGGTCGTCCTGACCGACGGCCAAGTCGCCGTTGCCAATGTGACGGTCCCTGAGGTCGTTCCGGTGCTGGACGCCCAGGAAGGGTGCCAAGAGGTCACGTTCACCGCCATCGACGTCAGTGCACCCGTCTCTGCGGTCATCGCCGGATCTGGTGGGGATTGGACACGGGCGACCACCACCTGCCTGAGTGGCGGCGGCGTTCCCTCCGTGGGTCCGCTCCACACGGTGGGGTGATCATCGGGCGCCACCCTGACGAAGCCCTGACTGAGCGCTGACCGACAGGTGCCGGTCAGCCGCTGCAGACGGGGCCCGGGCCGCGGAGCTTGCGCAGGGCCACCTCCAGGGCGGCGCGGTCGGCGTCGTCCAGCGGCGCCAGCAGGTGCCGGTCGATGCCGTCCAGGTGGGCGGCGGTGGCCTCTTCCACCTTGGCCACCCCGGCCGGCGTGAGAGCCACGAACACGCTGCGACGGTCGGTGGCGCAGTCGCGGCGCTCCACGTAGCCGGCGTCCACCAGTCGGTCGACCAGCCGGGTGATGCCGCCGGAGGTCAGCGACACCTCGGCGCCCAGCCGGGTCATCGTCAGCTCCCCGCCCGGGGTCCGTCGCAGCCGGATCATGGTGTCGTACCAGGACAGCGGCAG
>CAYVPF010000193.1:4427-6083 GCA_964453355.1 uncultured Acidimicrobiaceae bacterium
CCATCGACGCCGCCCACAGCGAGGTCGGCTTCGTGGCCCGGCACCTCATCGGCACCAAGGTCCGAGGCCGGTTCACCGAGGCCAGCGGCACCATCGTCATCGGCGACCCCATCGAGTCGTCGTCGGTGGAGGCCGAGGTGGCGACGTCCAGCATCAACACCAGTGTGGGCATGCGGGACGACCATCTGCGGACCAACGACTTCCTGGACGTCCCCAACTTCCCGAAGATCACCTTGAAGAGCACCGGGCTGACCAAGGTGTCGGACGAGGAGTGGAAACTGACCGGCGACCTGACCATCCGCGGCGTGACCAAGTCGGTGGAGTTCGACGTCGAGTTCCACGGCGCCGGTCCCGGCATGGCGCCCGGTTCCGAGGTCATCGGCCTGTCGGCCACCACCGAGATCGACCGCCGGGACTTCGGGGTGTCGTTCAACGGCGTCCTCGAGGGTGGGGCCATCGTGGTGGGCAACAAGGTCAAGATCGAGGTGGAGGTGGAGGCCGGCCTGCAGTCGTAGGCCGACCCCGGACATCTGGCCGGCGTTACGCTTCCCCGGTGCTGCCCGATCGCCTGTCGCTCGCCCCGAGAGCGGTGGACGGCGTGGCGCCCGGGGAAGCGTGCGTCCTGGCCGTGGACCTCGGCACCGGCGGTCCCAAGGTGGCGGTGGTGTCGTCCACCGGGATGATCGTGGCCCACGCCTACGAGCCCGTGGGCCTGGCCCTGACGCCCGATGGCGGGGCCGAGCAGGACGCGGACGGGTGGTGGGCGGCGGTGGCCGCCGCCGCCCGCCGGGCCCTGGCCGACAGCCAGGTGCCGCCGGAGCAGATCGTCGGTATCGGCTGCACCGCCCAGTGGGCCGGGACGGTGGCGGTGGGGCCCGACGGCCGGCCGTTGGCCCCGGCGGTCATCTGGATGGACTCCCGCGGCAGCACGGCGGTGCGCCGGGCCGTGCGGGGACCGGTGAACGCCTTCGGCTACGACGTCCGCAAGGCGTCCCGATGGATCCGCCGGACCGGCGGGGTGCCCAGCCTGTCCGGCAAGGACCCGGTCGGCCACATCCTGTACCTCCGTGACGCCCGGCCGGACTTGTACCGGCAGGCGGCGGTGTTCCTGGAGCCGGTCGACTACCTCAACCTGCGGCTCACCGGCCTGGCCCGGGCCTCCTTCGACTCCATCACGTTGCACTGGGTCACGGACAACCGTCGCATCGCCCAGGTCGCCTACGACCCCGACCTGCTGGCCATGGCCGGCTTGGACCGGGCCACCCTGCCCGACCTGGTGCCGACCGGCGGCCTCCTGGCCGGCCTGTCCGCCGAGGCCGCCGCCGAGCTTGGCCTGATGCCGGGGACCCCGGTGGCCACCGGCACCGGCGACCTGCACTCGGCGGCCGTCGGGTCCGGGGCCGTCGACGACTTCGCCGGGCACCTGTACATCGGCACCTCCTCGTGGATCAGCTGTCACGTCCCCTTCAAGAAGACGTCCGCCGTCACCAACATCGCCTCCATCCCCTCCGGCCTGCCCGGCCGGTACGTGGTGGCCGACGAGCACGAGACCGCCGGGGCCTGCCTCACGTGGCTCCGTGACGGCCTGTTGTATCCCGACGACGGGTTGTCCCGACCGGGCACGACCCCGACCGGTGCCACGCCGACCGGTGCGGG
>CAYVPF010000194.1:0-2068 GCA_964453355.1 uncultured Acidimicrobiaceae bacterium
CAGCTCGGCGCCCTGCAGTTCGAGGGTGGCCGTTCGTTGGTTGCCCACGGTGACGACCTTACCGGCCGTACCAGGAAAAAGGGGGCACCTCGGCCCACCGGGCGGGGCCGGGAGAGCCGAATTCGTCCGGCCGTCGCGGCAGTTGTCCGGGATGTCACCGTCCTGTCACGTGCAGGACACCACGCCGGGACCGGGGCGATAGCCTGCCGCGATGGCCGCAGACCAGGACGCACGCCCGGCGACCGACGACGTCGAGATGGAGTGGCAGTTCGACGCCCTGGACCTCCGGCCGGTGGAGCGTTGGCTGGCCGGGCTGCCGCTGTTCGCCACAGCCAATCTGTCCCCGCTGACCGCTCAGGCCCAGCCGCCGCGTCGGCTGTCCGATCGGTACCTGGACACCGACGACTGGCGGGTCTGCCGGGCCGGACTGGTGCTGCGCACCCGGCGGCGGGGCCGGCGGGAGGAAGCGACCTTGAAGAACCTGGTCTCGGCCGGGGCCGGGGGGTTCCGGGAACGGCTGGAGGTCAACGAGGACCTGGCGGACGGCGGCCTGGACCAGCTGGGCCCCGACGGCCCGGTGGGCTGGCGGCTGCGGGCGGTGGCCGGCCGGCGCCGGCTCCGGCAGGTCCTGGAGGTCCGCACCCGCCGCCGTCCGTTCTCCCTGCGGGTGGCCGGCGAGGAGGTGGCCGAGCTGGCCCTGGACGAGACCGTGATCGACGTCGGGCCGGACCAACCGCCGGTCCGGCTGCGGCGGGTCGAGGTGGAGGCGGTTCCCCGCTGGGTCGAAGCCCTGAAGCCGCTGGTGGCGGATCTGCAGGCCAGCTGCGGCCTGCAGCCGGCCACTCTGTCCAAGTTCGAGGCCGGCCTGTTGGCCATCGGCGCCGAGATACCGAGACCCCCGGACCTGGGGCCGACCGAGGTCAGTGGGCAGTCCACCTTCGGCGACCTGGCCTTCGCCGTGCTGCGCCGGCACCTCGGCGTCCTGTTGGCCAAGGAGCCCGGAACCCGGCTGGGGGAGGACATCGAGGAGCTCCACGACATGCGGGTGGCCACCCGCCGGCTGCGAGCGGCCCTCGACCTGTTCGCCGCCGCCCTCCCGGTCCGGGCGGCCGCGCTGCGGGACGAACTGCGCTGGCTGGCCGCCGTGCTCGGCGCCGTCCGGGACCTGGACGTACAGATCGACAACATGGACCACATGGAGGAACCGGCCGCCGCCGGGGACCTCGCCCACCTCCGCCGCCTGCTGGAGGCCGAGCGGCGGACGGCTCGCCAGGCCATGCTGGAGGCGCTCGACTCGTCCCGGTGGGACCGGCTCGCCGCCGGCCTGGTGACCGTGGCCCAACAGGGCCCTCACCGGCGGTCCGCCGCGGCCCGGCAACCGGCCACCCTGGCGGTGCCACCGCTGGTCCTGGACCGCCACCGGGCGGTGGCGAAGGCGGCCCGGAAGGCTCGCCGGAGCGGGGTGCCGGACGACTTCCACCGGCTCCGGATCAGGTGCAAGCGGCTCCGGTACTCCCTGGAGTTCGTCGCCGGCGTCTACGGCGGCCGCACCGAGCGGTTCACCCGCCGGCTGGCCAAGGTGCAGGACGCCCTCGGGCTGATGCAGGACGCGGAGGTCGCCGTCCAGCGCCTCCACGACCTGGCCACCGGCGGCGATCTGCCACCGGCCACCGTGTTCGCCATGGGTGGGGTGGCCGAGCGCTACCGCCGCCAGGCCGCCGACCTCCTGGCCTCGATGCCGGGGCAGCTGAAGGTGCTGGACGGCAACGAGTGGGCCGACCTGGCCGCCCACCTGGAGAAGGCTCGGGCCGGCACCCAGGCCGCCCTGCCGCCGGCGACCCCGCTGGAGGTGGTCGCCGATCCTGCCACCGGCCCCGCCGAGGCCGGACCTTCCGAAGAGGTCGAGATCATCGAGGTCGTCGACGCCGAAGTGGTCGGGGTGGACCTGGTCCCCTGGCCCCACTCCCTCCCGGAGGGCTAAGTCAGGCCAACGGGAACGGCTGACCGTCGTCGCCGATGACGGTCACCGGGTGCTCGGTGACCACGAACTCCAACCGGTCGGTGTCCA
>CAYVPF010000194.1:2168-6075 GCA_964453355.1 uncultured Acidimicrobiaceae bacterium
CCGATGACGGTCACCGGGTGCTCGGTGACCACGAACTCCAACCGGTCGGTGTCCAAGAAATTGCCGATGTCGGCCCAGACGACCCCGAAATCGTCCTCGGCCATATGGGCGCGGTACTCGTCCATGGACTCGAACCACTGGACCGTGACCCCGTCGTAGCCGGGGTCGTCGTCGCCGGCATAGTCGTCCAGCGGACGCGGGTGCTGCTCGTAGCGGACCACGTGGCTGCCGCTCCGGGTGGTCGGGATCAGCGGGCCGTGCACCGTGCGCCAGTGCTCGTGGAACTCCTCCGGCGTCGTGCCGGGCTTGCGCCGCAGCAGGCAGGTCAATCGGACCATCCCGGGGCCTCCTTGGACGGGTCAGGTCGGTAGAACGCCCCACCGTAGGGCACCGGGCCCAGTCATGCCGGCCCGGCCATGCCGGTCGGTCAGCCGCAGACCGACACGCCGTTGGTGCCCACGCTGATGCCGAGGCCGCCGGCGCTGGAACCGATGGTCACCGAGCCGGACCCGCTGATGGGCAGGGCGCCGCCTGTCGGCAGGGTGGGGGTGCTGACACAGGTCTGCCCTGAACCACCTGTGCCGGTCGGCAGTGTCGGCAACGTCGGCAGGCCGCTCGGCGGGCTGGGCAGCGTCGGCAGGGTGGTCGGCACGGTCGGCAGGGTGGTCGGCAGGGTGGTGGGCACGGTCGGGGAGGGGGACCCGCCGCCGGAGCCGGTGCCGCCGCCGGAGCCGGTGCCGGTCGGCAAGCTGGGTAGCGACGGCGCCGACGGCGTGGCGACGGCGCCCGAGCCCGAACCGGTGGCGGTGACCCCGCCGCCGCCGCCCGATGCCGACACGGTGGCGCCGTTGGAGGAGACATTGGACACCAGCTGAACTCCTCCGCCGGGAGAGGCAGGGAACGACGGGAGGCCACCCGGCAGGGACGGCACCCCCCCGGGCAGCGACGGCAGGCTGCCGGTCGGCAGCGACGGGGTGTCGCTGGCCAGGAGCGAGGTGACCGATGCCGGCGCGACGGCGGTGCTGGCCCCGAGGCCGCCGAAGAGGGCCCCGATGCCGGCCGCCCCGGCCCCGCCGACGGCGATGACGGCGGCGGCGCTGTACCGGTTGAGGCGCCGCCGCTTGGGCCGCCCTGTGGCCGCAGCTGGGCCGTGCGCTTCCACGCCTGCCTCCTCGGCGCTGGAGTCGGTGTCGGTGGGGTTGGTGCTCATGGTCGCTCCCTTCGGGTGACGGGCCGGCGGCAGATGCTGGCTGCCTTCAGTGCTGGCGGTGGTCATGACGGTGTGAGGGTCCAGCTGCCGATCTGCACGGTGGACCCCTGGACCGGGGCGGTCACCGTCTCGGCGTAGCTGCCGGGGGCCGAGCCCCCGGCCGTGGTGACGGTGGTCCGCAGGATGACCTGCGACACCGATCCGTTGGTGGAGTCGATCTCGACGTCCAACGGCGACTCCTCGGTGACCGTGGCCCCGAGTAACGCCGAAGGGGGAGCCACCGACGGCTCGGCGATGGCCGACCACCAGTCCAGCCGTGTCTGCGCCGTGGCGTGCAGGCCGCCGAAATAGGCCTCCAGGGCGGCGGCTTCCAGAGCCAACGGCCCGGGTGACTGCTCCCAGCTCGGTGACGTGTCACCGGCCAGGGTCATGGTGCCCATGGGCACTTCGTTCTGTTGCAGTGTCAGTCCCTGCGCCACCAGGGCGGCCGGGGCGGGCACCGAGTAGGACACCTGGTCCTGCGCCGGCATGGCCAGCCGGGTGGCGTCTGTCGCCGTGGCGCCGGACGCCGCAGTGCCCGTCGACGCGGCGCCCGTCGACCCGGTGCCGGTCCCGGTCCCGGTGCCGGTCGACCCGGCGCCGGTCACCTGGGAGGCGGTCACCAGCAGCCGCTGGGTCGTGAAGAACAGGGCGTTCGGCGGGTAGCAGGTGTCCAGCACCAGGGTGGGGCCGGCACTGTCGGGGACCGAGGAGCCCTGCTGGACCACCTGCTGGCCCTGGACGGTGTAGGTGACCGAGTCGCAGGCGGTGGTGTAGGTGATCTTGTCCCCGGGCTTCAGCTGGTTCAGGTGGACGAAATAGCTGACGTCGTGGGCCAGGAAGACGGCGGTCCCGGACTGTCCCGGCCACACCGATGTGGCGTCGTGGCCGACGGCCACGTTGAGCTCTGTGTCCCCGGTGCCCTCTTCCACTGGTGCTGTCAGGTGGAGGGCCGGGATCCGGAGGATGCCGCTCAACTGGCCGGTCTGCGGGTCGGTGACCACGCAGGGGGTGGACTTGTGCTGGGTCGCCGCGTCTTTGGCCGCCGCTGCCTTGATGGCCGAACGCTCGCCGCTCAGCAGCACCCCTTGGGCCTGCCGCTTGTGCGACTGCCAGCCGGCGGCGTAGCCGACGAGGGCCAGGCCCCCCCAGAGCAGCGCCACCCCGAGCAAGGTCACCAGCACTCGACGCCGGCGGCGCGGCCGGCCGCCGGTGTCTGTGTCGGTGTCGGTCGTCTCGACACCGGACTGCCGGCGGCCTGTGGCCTCAGAAGGTGCGTCCATCTCGACACCCCATCCGTCCGTTTGAGCTCAGGTACCGGTTCAGTGAGTTTGCCGCCGGGCCGGCCCCGAGACCGGAGGGGGAACGGAGGAGGTCCCGGAAGCCGGGCCCGGCGGCAGGTCGCCCGCTGATGAATGCGTGAAGCGGGCGAGATTGGTGAGGTGGTGGGTCAGCCCCAGGAGGCGGCGGCGGGCAATCAGCCCGAGACCGGTCAGTATGGCCAGCCCGACCAAGGCGATGGGCAGCGGCCCGGACCAGAACTCACCGGTGTGCACGGTGGTCACGCCCGGGACCGTCGGCGCGGCGGCCGGGACGGCGGCCGGGGCCACCGGGGTCGGCGGTGGGGTGACCGGGGCGGCGGCCGTGGCCACCGGGGCTGTGCCGCTGCCGTCGGTGGAGGCGGAGGCGATCTGCAGGTCGATGCCGCCGTCGGTCCCTGTCGACCCGGCCCCCACGCCCTTCAGGGTGTTCACGGTGACCCCGTCGGCCGACACCGAGCCGTTGCCGGTGCCCGGAGAGGCCGAGGCCGAGCCGGCGGCGATGGTGGTGGCGAGCGGGGTGCCTGTCAGGAACGACTCGGACACGCCCGGAGCGATGTTGACGGTCTGAGGGCTGCCGACCGGCGGGTCGAGGGTGACGCTGACCACCGCCGGTGTGTCGGTGGTGGTCACCTCGCCGGTGGCCCGGTCGAGGGCGGCCGTGGTGTCGGCCTTGCCGACCACCACCGAGAGCAACGGGCCGCCGCCGCCGCCCAACCCGTCGGCCACGTCGATCTGGGCCCCCTCGTCCTGCGTGGTGGCCGTCGCCGTTGTGGCCGTCGCCGTCGCCGACGACGTGGACGGGCCCACCTTCACGTCCAGTAACGAGCTCAGGCTGGTGCCGGCGGCCGCGGCCACCTGGTTCAGCACTGTGGGCAGCGGCAGGCCGGTGGACGGCAGGGCCGGGAGGTTGCCCAGCACCGTCTGCAGGGCGGTGGCCACGGCACTGCCGGGGCTGACCGGCAGGGGGAGCGCTGTCGCCGAGGGGACCCCGATCGTCAGACCGGCGACCTGGCCGGTGGCCGAGGCGGTGGGCAGGCCGTTGGCGTCCTGCGAGGCCGACGCTGTGCTGCACCCGAGGCCGAGGGTCAGCAGGGTCCCGATGGGTGCCGGGAAGGCGGTGGTCGGCTGGGCGCACTGCTGCGGCAGGGTCTGCGACGTGCCGGCCGAGGCGGCTGTCGCCTTCTGGTCGGACACCACCGCCGGGGTCAGCACCCCGGCGCCCTCGGCGCTGGCCGCTCCCCCGTTGCTGGCTGTGGCCGACGACGTGCCGCCGACCACCGTGGTACCAGCGACGGCGACCTTCAAGGCCACCCCGGAGGCCTTCAGGGTATAGGGG
>CAYVPF010000195.1:0-6033 GCA_964453355.1 uncultured Acidimicrobiaceae bacterium
CCCGCAGCCCCGGCCCCCCCGATCCGTTCGTTTGGCAGGTCGTGCACCTCGACGGCGGCGGCGTCGACGTGTCCAGCTCCGAGGTCAGGGCCCTTTTGGCCGACGGCGCCGCCGTCGACGGACTGGTGCCCGACGCGGTTATCCGTTGCATTCGCCGCCGGGGTATGTACGCTGTCGGTAGATGACCGTCTCGAGCGTCGATACCGCCGAGCTTCCCCGGGTCCCGCGCGCCGCCCCTTCGGCCACCGACCTCCATCTCGACCTGCCGCCGGATCTGGATCTGGATCTGGACCTGGGCCTGCCGGCATCGCCGCCGACCCCGCTTCCCCCGCCCATGGACCCGTCGTTGCTGCACCTGCCGGCGCCGGCCCCTGACCAGTCGGCCCCTGACCAGTCGGCCGCACCGGCCGTCCTGGACCTGCCACCCGCGCCGACGGCCGCCGCCTTCCCGGTCCCGCTGGCTCCGGTACCTGCCGCCTCGCTGGCGGCGCTCGCGGCACCCGCGGCCGTCGCCCCTCCGGCTGCGGGCCCCGCCACCTGCCGGGGCCGGCTGCAGGTGCAGGCCGAACGCCGCCGCCAGCGCCGGCAGCGGCGCCTGCTGGCCCTGTTGGGCCTTTCCGTCCTGGCCGTGACCCTGGCGTTGACCGTGGTGGTGCTGGACGTGGTCCATTGAACGTGCCGGCCAAGATGGTGCGGTCGTCGGGTGACGCCGGCGACGGGCCGGTCGAGATCCCCCGGGGCGCCTTCGTGGCGGCGGCGACGGCCGACGACAAGTTGGGGCAGGACACCGTGGTGCTGTCCATGGCGGAGCTGTTCGGGGTGGTGGACGCCTTCGTGGTGACCAGCGGACAGAACACCCGGCAGGTGCACGCCCTGGTGGAGGAGATCGAGCGGCGCATCAAGGAGGACGGCGGCCCGTCTCCGGCGGCCGTCGAAGGCCTCCGGGACGGTGGCTGGGTGCTGATGGACTACGGCGACTTCATCGTGCACGTGTTCTTGGACGAGGTCCGGCACTTCTACGACCTGGAGCACCTGTGGTCGGCGGCGCCCCGGGTGCCCTGGCAGGACCGGATCGCCGGCTGACGGTCGACGCGGCCGCCCCGGCGCTCAGCCGGCAGCAGCCGTCGTGGTGGTCGTGGTCGTTGTGGGGGCGGTGGTCGTGGTGGTGCCCGACGCGGCGGCCAGCGGTGTGAGGGTCACGTAATCCTGGGTGGTCACCGGTCCCTGCACCTCGGCGCCGTTGGCGTTGGGCACCTCGATCGCTGTGCCGTTCAGCTCGAACTGCACCTCGACGGCGGCCGGGATGGGGAACCGGGCGGCGATGGTGTACACCACCTGGGCCACCGCCAGGATCTGCTGGGTGCCGGAGATCTCGCCGAAGGCCTGGTTGAAGTCCACGGTGACGTCCTTGTCGTCGATCACCGCGGTGCGCAGCAGCTGGACACCGGAGGTGATGGCCGTGCGCACGCCGTCGTCCACGATCTCGTTGGTGTACGGACCGCGCAGCAGCTCGCCCAGGATGGTTGTCAAGGTGGCCTTGGGCCCCACCAGCCGTGTCCGGGGTGTGACGTAGGTCTCGGTGCCGTTCAAGAAGTACACCTTCACCGGCTCCCCGGTGGGCGCCGTACTGGGCGGGGTGGTGGGCACCTGGGGGTCCAGCAGGGGGAACGGCACCTGGCTCTTCGGGATGGCCCGGGGGGTACCGCCCGTCGGCACCCCGCAGCCGGCCGCCACCACGGCCGCGGCGACCAGGGCCGCGGGCAGCAGCCAGGCCCGCCGCCGGCCTAACCGTCGACGGATCGGGTGCCCCCGCCGGGTCAGGACCATCCGGGATCGTCCTCCACGGGCAGCTCGACGGTGAACCGGGCGCCGCCGCCGTCGGCCTCGTCGGCCCAGACGGTGCCGCCGTTCAGGCGGACGTGCTCGGCCACCAGGGAAAGGCCCAGCCCGGTGCCGGTGCCGGCCCCCCGCTGGCCGGCGGCGTGGCCGCGGTAGAACCGCTCGAACACCTTGGCCCGCTCGGCCGGGGCCAGCCCGGCACCGTGGTCGCGGACGGACACCCGGATGGTGGGGCGGCCGTCGGCCCGGTCCGGCCCGGGCTCGGCCCGGACCTCGGTGGCGCCGCCGCCGTAGAGGGCGGCGTTCTCCAGCAGGTTGGCCATGACCCGCTCGAACCGCCGTTTGTCGACGTTCAGCCAGGCCTCCGCCACGGCCGGGTCGATGGCGACGTCGGGGGGCGCCACCCCGCCGGGCAGGGCCCGGACGTTGGCGGCCACCGACCGCCGGACCAGCTCGCCGGCGGTGACCTCCTCCAAGAACACGTCGGCGGACCCGGTGTCGGACCGCGAGATCTCCAGCAGGTCGCCGACCATGCGCTGGAACCGGCGGAGGTCGGCGCCGAGCAGTTCCAGGGCCTGCCGGGCGGTCGGCGACAGCTCGTCGGCCCGGGACTCCAGCACCTCCAGGGACGCCGCCAGGGTGGTCAGCGGGGACCGCAGCTCGTGGCTGACGTCGGAGGTGAACCGGGCCTCCCGCTCGATCCGCTCCTGCAGCTGGTCCACCATGAGGTTGAAGGAGCTGGTCAGACCGGCCAGGTCCGGGTCGGCGCTGGTGGCCAGCAGCCGGGTGTCCAGCTGGCCGCCGGCGATGGCCACGGCCGCCCGGGACACCCCGGTGAGCGGCCGCAGCGACCGGCCGGCGGCCCAGCGGCCGACGACGGCGCCGAGCACCGTGGTGATGAGGCCGCCGGCGAACAGGGCCAGGGCCAGGACCCGGAGGGTGTTGTCCAGGTCACTGACGTCGAACACCTCGAAGTACTCGGCCTTGACGGCCGGCAGGGGGATGCCGACGGCGATGGCCGGGTGGCCGTTCACGTTCAGGTCGAAGCTCTCGGTGACCGGGCTGCCGTCCGCCACCAGCTGCCGCATGGCCGCCGGGATGGCGTCGTGCCCGACGTAGGACGTACGGGCGAACCATGTGCCCTGGTACTGCAGCACCGAGTAGGACCCGGTGGTCACCGAGTCGGCGCTGCCCAGCAGCGCTTCGACCCGTGTCCGTGTGCGGGCCAGTGTGGGGTAGTCGACCAGGGTTGTCCGGACCAGCTCGGCGTTGATGTACGCCTGGTGCAGCGAGCTGTTCTGCCGTTCGCTGACCAGGAAATGGCGGGTGGTGAAGAACGAGACCCCACCCATGGTCACCGACAGCAACAGGGCCCCCAGGCCGAACATGACGGTGACCCGGGCCTGCAGCCCCAGGCGGGTCCACAGCCGGGCTCTCGGCTGCCTGACCCGGCGACCGGCGACGACGGCGGCGCTGGCCGTGGTGACGGCCCCGCTGCCCGGCCGCTCGGCCCCCTCGGCTGGCCGACCGGCTCCGTCGCCCGGCCGAGGGGCTCCGTCGCCCGGCCGCTCGGCCATGTCAGGGGACCAGCTTGTAGCCCATCCCGCGGACCGTGAGGATGTGCCGGGGGAGGGCCGGGTCCGGCTCCACCTTGGTGCGGAGCCGGCGGATGTGCACGTCCACCAGCCGACCGTCCCCGAAGTAGTCGTAGCCCCACACCCGGTCCAGCAGCTGCTCCCGGCTGAGCACCTTGTTGGGGTTGGCGGCCAGCTCGCAGAGCAGCCGGAACTCGGTACGGGTGCAGTGCACCTCGGTGCCGTCCCGGCGGCGCAGCACGCCCTGCTCGGGGACCAGCTCCAGGTCGCCGAAGGCCAGGATGGTCGGCTCGTCGTCGGCCGGCCGGGCCCGGCGGAGGAGGGCCCGGATGCGGGCGCCCAGCTCCTTGGCCACGAACGGCTTGGTCACGTAGTCGTCGGCCCCGGCCTCCAGGCCGGCCACCACGTCGTGGGTGTCGGTGCGGGCCGTCACGATGATGATGGGCACCGCGCTCTGCCGCCTGAGCGCCCGGCAGCACTCGAACCCGTCCATGCCCGGCAGCATCAGGTCGATGAGGGCCACATCGGGGGAGTGGGCGGCGAACCGGTCCAGGGCGTCCTCGCCGCTGGCGGCCTCGTCGATCTCGTACCCCTCGCCCTCCAGGGCCAGGCGCATGGACGACCGGATCCGCTCGTCGTCCTCCACTACCAGGATCCGGCTGCTCACCGGCCATCCCTCCCCGCCGTCACAGTCCTCCCCGCCGGCACTGCCTCTGCCTCTGCCGTCCCGTCCCCTACGGCTCCGACCACGTCCACGTTGCGCTCCCGGTCCTCACTTCTGGCCGGCCCGCTCCGGCCAGCTTCCCCCTCAGCTGACCCAGATCTGGGTGGGCCAGATCGACCCGGCGATCATGCCATAGGCCTTGGACCCGGTCGGCGTGGTGGGGTTGTTGAAGTTCTGCACCGTCGGCTGGGCCACCACCGCCCAGGTGGCCCGGTCGGCCCACAGGTACGGCAGGTCCTGGGCGAACAGCTGGTTGACCTTCTGGTAGGCGGCGATCCGGGCCTTGGCTGTGAGGCTGGTCCGGCCGACCTGCAGGGCGGCCTCCACCCGGGGGTCGTTGTTGCGGGCCATGTTGATGGACAGGCCGTCGGCGTTGTAGGTGGTGGTGCTCCAGTAGATGTAGTTGAGGTCCGGGTTGACGGCCGAGAACTGCCGCCACTCGTAGGCCTGGAACTTGCCTGTCAGGGCGTTGTCGATCAGCTTGTTCTGCTCCACCACCGTCGTGGTCACCTTGAAGCCGACCGCCTGGTAGTGGGCGCGGAGGTATGTGGCCGCCCGGATGCTCTCGGGGTCTGTGGTGGACCCGAGGGCGAACGACACCGGCTTGCCGGTCTGCCGTTGCACTTTGGCCAGCAGCTTCTTGGCCCCGGCCGGGTCGTAGCTGGGCAGGTTGGTGGCCGAGTAGTACGGGGTGCCCTTCACGAACAGGCCGGTGGACGGGGCGTTGACGCTCAGGTCGATGATCTCCGAGTACTGCTTCGGGCTGACCGCCTTGGCTGCCGCCAGGCGGACTGTCGGGTTGTTGAACGGCGGCTGCGCCAGATTGAGCAGCAGGCAGTTCATGTCCGGCTCCCCGACCACCGGGCCGCTGTCGTCGATGTACGCCCACTGGCTCTTGCCGCGGAACTGCACGATGTTCTGGGGGACGTCGGTGACCATCATGTCGATGGTGCCGCTTTGGAGGGCCTCCGCCCGGGTGTTGGCGTTGGGGATCGGCTTGTAGGTGATCGAGCCCAGGTACGGCAGGCCCTTGCGCCAGTAGTTGGGGTTGGCCACCGCGGTGAAGTGTGTGTTGGGCACCCAGGACCCGAATTTGAACGGCCCGGTGCCGATGGGGTGGGTTGTGCTTGTCTTGGACGTGATCATGGCCGGGGCCATCACGTAGGCGAGCTGCCCGCCGACGCCGCCGGCCAGGTAGTACGGGAACGGTACCCACGGCTGCTTCAGGTTCACCGTCACGGCCAGCGGTCCGGACTGGACCATTGTGGCGACGATCGGCTGCAGGACCAGGCCGATCAGCAACGAGTGGTACTGGGCCTCGAAGTTCTGGAGCAGCGCCGCCCCGTTGCAGGGGGTGCCGTCGTGGAACACCACTGTCGGCCGCAGGGTCACCGTCCACGACGTGTACTCGGCGTTGGGCACGATGGACGCGGCCAGGTACGGGGCCACCTGGCCGGTGGCGGTGATGATGGCCAGCGGGTCGAAGACGGTCCGGGCGTACATGACCCCGACGGAGTCGAACCGGGCGACGGACGGGTTGAACCCCTGCTCCTCCGCTGTGGTGCCGAACACCAGCTTGCCGCCCCGCTTGGGTTTGGCCGTGGACACCCCGTTGCGGCCCGGTCCGTTGGTCACCGCTCCCACCGGACCGTCCATGAACAACAGGTCCCCGGCGGCCGTCACCCCCACCACACCGGCCGCCACCGCGGCTGACTGGGCCAGGAACGACCGGCGATCGAACGATCGAGCCACGCTGCCTCCCCTAAGGCTCCGCTTCTGGCGTAACGCCGTCGTCACGTTACCGCGCGGTAGCTCAGAACGGGTGGCGTTGGTGCCGGTACCGTCACTCTGGGTCCCGGCTGGCGCCGGTACCGT
>CAYVPF010000196.1:0-5925 GCA_964453355.1 uncultured Acidimicrobiaceae bacterium
GGGATCTCCCGCTCTGGGGGGGTGGCGGGCGTGGCGCTCGCCCCCGGGGGGGTGGGCGGGGGCGGGGGCCGCCCGCGGGGGGCCCGCCGACAATGTCAGCCCGGCGATGGCCGCCAACCCTTCCACCAGGGCGGCGCCGGCCTCGGGGAACGGCATGGCGGAGACGTAGTGGGGCACCCGGGCCCAGAGGCTGATGGTGGGGATCCCGATGGCCCCGAACCGGAGCTCCAGTGTCGACTGGATGCCGGCCGGCACCTCAAGCTCGCCCTGGACCACCCCCACCCGGGCCACCAGCTCCGCCGATTGCACCGGGGCGGTGGCGGCCAGTTTGACCGGCCGGGTGTGCGGAGCCGGAGCCGGGAAGGCCCCCAGGCCCACCACCATCCGGACCCCGAAGTCGACGGCCAGCCGCACCACGGCGTCCCCGAAATCGGCCCAGTGGAAGTCCGGCTCCGGGCCGACCAGGAACAGCACGTCGGCGCCGATCCGGTCGTGGCCGTGCCGCAGCGAGATCGCCGGCCAGGTCAGCTCGGTGGTGATGCCGTCGACGATCCGGGCCACCGGGCGCCGGGCTCTCTGGTCCAAGAAGTGGTCCAGGTCGAACGTGACCAGCGGCACCGCCGGAGGGTCGTCGGCCAGGGCGGCGACGGCCGACCCGGCCCCCAGGCCGGCATCGACCCAGCCTTCCAGGGCCACCACCAGCACCGGGTCGGTCAGGATCGGGGTCCCGTGGACCTCGAACAGCGGCGAATCCGGAGGGGTCACCGGGCCGCCAGCGTGGCGGCCGCCCGCTGGGCCAGCCGGCCGATGACCGACGGGAAGCTGTCGACGCTGTTCTGGTCACCGGCCCCGGCACCGGCCTGGTACCGGACGTACACCCCCTGCAGGATGCAGGCCAGCCGCCAGCTGGCGAAGGCCTGGTAGAAGGCGATGTCCGACACGTCCCGGCCGGACGTCTCGGCGTAGCGCTCCAGCACCTCCCGGCGGCTCGGGAACCCCGGGACCACGCTGGCCGGGTTGGTCCACAGCAGCCGGTCCTCGTCGCCGGGTTCCACCCAATAGCACAGCATGGTGCCGACGTCGGCCAACGGGTCGCCGAGGGTGCAGATCTCCCAGTCCAAGATGGCGACGACCTGGCCGTCGTCGTCGACCACCACGTTGTCCAGCCGGTAGTCGCCGTGGACCACCGACACCCCGACCTGCTCCGGCACCCCCTCGGCCAGGGCGGACCCCACCTCTTCGACCAGGCGGCCGTAGTCGGCCTCACCGCCGCCCATGTCCTGGAACTGTCCGGTCCACCGGCGGACCTGCCGGCCGATGTACCCGTCCTTGCGGCCCAGGTCCCCGAGCCCGACGGCGTCGACGTCCACGGCGTGCAGGGCGGCCAGGGCGTCGGCCAGGGCCATGCCGGCGGCGTGGCGGGCCGGCGGCCGCAGGCCCTGCTCCGCCGTCGGGGCGTCCCGGAGCACGTGGCCGTCGACGAAGTCCATGACGTAGAACGGTCGGCCGTTGACGGCCTCGTCCACGCACAGCCCCACCGTCTCCGGCACCGGCACCTCGGTCGGGCCCAGGGCCGTCATCACCCGGTACTCCCTGGTCATGTCGTGGGCGGTGGGCAACACGTGGCTGACCGGCGGCCGGCGGAGGGCGTAGGCGTGGCCGTCGTCGTCCTCCACCCGGTACGTCAGGTTGGACCGACCGCCGGCGATGAGGGTGAACGACAGCGGCGCCACCGCCTCGGGGACGTGGTCGGCGAACCACCCGGTCACCCGGTCGTGATCGATGCCGACCACCTCGGTGCCCTCCACCGTCGTCTCTGGTCCCGGCCCTGCCGCAGCGGTCATCCCCATGGGGGTCGACGCTATCGGAGCCGGCACCGGGCCGGCACCGGGCCGGCAGGGGCCGCCGCACGATAGGGTCGGGCCGATGACCGACGTGACCGACGCAACCTTCGAGGAGGCCGTCATCGCCCGGTCGGCCGAGGTCCCCGTGGTGGTGGACCTGTGGGCCCCGTGGTGCGGTCCCTGCAAGACCCTGGGGCCCATCCTGGAGCAGGTGGTCGCCGGGACCGACGGGGCGGTGGAGCTGGCCAAGGTCAACGTTGACGACAACCCCCGGGTGGCCTCCAGCTTCCAGGTCCAGTCCATCCCGGCGGTGTTCGCCATCCGGGACGGCAAGGTCGTGGACAGCTTCATCGGCGCCCTCCCCGAGGCCCAGGTGGCCGAGTTCGTGGCCCGGCTGGCCCCGCAGCCGTCCGAGGCCGACCAGCTGGTGGCCGCCGGCGACGAAGCCTCTCTGCGCCAGGCTCTGGAGCTGCAGCCGGACCACCCCGGGGCGGTGGGCGGCCTGGCCCGGCTGTTGCTGGCCGCCGGCGACCCCGACGGCGCCATCGAACTGCTGGCCCGGGTGCCCGAGACGGCCGAGATCCGGGCCCTGGCCGCCGAGGCCCGGCTGGCCGGCCAGGACGTGGCCCTCGGTGACGACGTGACCCCCCTGCTGGACGGGCTGCTCGACCGGGTGCGGGACGACGACGCCGCCCGGCAGGAGTTCCTGGACGTCCTGGAGACCTTGGGCCCCGACGACCCTCGGACCGCCGGCTACCGGCGGGCCCTGGCCTCCCGCCTGTTCTAGGCCCCGGCCCGCCGGTGCACCTGGACCTGGCCTGATGTACCTGGACCTGGCCTGATGTATCTCGATCTCGGGGGTCGTTCCTACGACCTCACCCATCGTGCCCTGGTCATGGGCATCTTGAACCGCACCCCCGACTCCTTCTACGACCGCGGCGCCACCTACGGGCTCGACGCCCTGGTCCAGCGGGCCGCGCAGCTGGTGGCCGACGGCGCCGACCTGCTGGACGTCGGCGGCGTCAAGGCCGGCCCCGGACCGGAGGTCACCGAGCCCGAGGAGCTCGACCGGGTCGTCCCGGCCATCGAGGCCCTGGCCGACCGGTTCGATGTGCCCCTCTCCGTGGACAGCTGGCGGGCGTCGGTGGCCCGGGCCGCCTACGCCGCCGGGGCCGTCGTCGGCAACGACATCAGCGGCTTTGCCGATCCGGACTACCTGGACGAGGCAGCCAAGGCCGGGGCGGCGGTGGTGGCCACCCACATCCGTCTGGCTCCCCGGGTCCGCGACCCGGACCCCCGCTACGCCGACGTGGTGGGCACAGTGGCGGCCTTCCTGGCCGACCGGGCGGCCCGCGCCCTGGCGGCCGGTGTACGGCCGGACCGCATCGTCCTGGACGCCGGCCTGGACCTGGGCAAGACCGCCGAACAGTCGCTCACCCTGCTGCGGTCCTCGCCGGTCCTGGCCGACCTCGGCTACCCGCTGCTGTTGTCCGCCTCCAACAAGACGTTCCTCGGCGTCCTCTTCGACCTGGACATCACCGAGCGCCGCGACGCCTCGCTGGCCGCCGCTGCCCTGGGGGTGTCGCTCGGCTGTCGGCTGCTGCGTGTCCACGACGTCGCCGGCACCCGCCGCGTCCGCGACGCCCTGACTGCCGTGATGGAGGCAGGCGTGACCGACGCCGGCGTGATGGAAGCCGCCGGCTGATGGCCGCGGAGGCACCGGCGTACCTGGTCAAGGGGGACGACGCCTCCCTGGTGGCCCAGGCCGCCCGGGCCCTGATCGAGGAGCTGGTGGGCGACCGCGATCCCACCCTGGTGGTGGAGGAGCACGGTGGCTCGGCCGCCGACGACCTGGACGTCGGCGCAGTGGTGGACGCCTGCACCACCGCGCCCTTCCTGATGGACCGCCGGGTGGTGGTGGTCCGCGACGCCGGCCGGCTGGTCGCCGCCGACGCCGCCCGGCTGGTGGCCGTGCTGGCCGACCCGCTGCCGTCCACCCGGCTGGTCCTGGTCGGCGGCGGCGGCACCGTGCCCCAGGCCCTGTCCAAGGCCCTGTCGGCCAAGGGGGCCGTCATCGACGCCTCCGCCGGCACCGGCCGAGACCGCGGCCGGTGGCTGGCCGAGCAGCTGAAGGGCGGTCCGGTCCGCCTGACCGCCGGCGCCGCCAAGCGGGTCGGTGACCACCTCGGCGAGGATCTGGGCCGGCTGGCCGGCCTGCTGCAGACCCTGGCCGTCGCCTACGGGGCCGGCGCCACCGTCAACGAGGACCAGCTGGCCCCGTTCCTGGGTGAGGCCGGGTCGGTGCCTCCCTGGGACCTCACCGACGCCATCGACGCCGGGTCCACCGCCACGGCCCTGGCCACCCTGCACCGCATGCTCGACGCCGGTGGCCGGGCTGCGCCGGAGATCGTCGCCGTCTTGCACCGGCACTTCTCCGCCATGCTCCGGCTGGACGGTACCGACATCAGCTCCGGCGAGGACGCGGCGGCCCTCTTGGGGGTCCGCAGCGCCTTCGTCGCCAAGAAGGCCCTGGCCCAGTCCCGCCAGTTGGGGTCCGACCGGGTGGCCCAGGCCATCGTCCTGCTGGCCGCCGCCGACCTCGACATCAAGGGCCAGAGCGCCCTGCCCACCGACCTCGTCCTGGAGGTCCTGGTCGCCCGGCTCAGCCGGTTGGCCCGCACCCGGACGCCGGGGCGCCGCTGAGGGCCGCCCCGGCGCCGACCTGTCCTATTCGGCCCTATTCGGCGGACGAGGCCTCGATGGCGTTGATCCGCCGCATCAACCGGGACTTGCGGTTGGCGGCCTGGTTCTTGTGGATGACGCCCTTGGCGGCGGCCTTGTCGATGCGCCGGACGGCCAGCCGCAATGCGTCGACGCTGTCGTCGACACCCTGCTCGGCGGCCACCACGGCCGCCTTGGTGCGGGTCCGCAGCTCCGACCGCACGGACTTGTTCCGGAGTCGACGCCGCTCGTTCTGGCGGTTGCGCTTGATCTGGCTACGGATGTTGGCCACGTGGAGTCCCTGTCGTCAGTGTTGGGTCGTCGAGATGCCGGGTTCGCCGGGTCCGGATGGACCGCCGGCTCGGCTGCCGGCAAGGCGAGGGTAGATGGTACCAGTCAGTGGGCGGCTGGACCGCCGGTGCCCAATACCTCGGCCACGGTGAACGTCACCTGCGGCAGCGCCCGGGGGACCAGACTGTCGCCGGTCCGGGCCGTGGACGACGTCCGGTAGCCGTCGGGGCCGGGGTCGGTGAAGACCAGCACCACCTCGTTGGCGACGTCCACGACCCAGTACTCGGGGAGGCCGGCGGCGGCGTACATCGGGCCCTTGCGGTCCCGGTCGAACGCCAGGGTGGTGTCGGCCACCTCGACCACCAGCAGCGTGTCCGCCGGCCCCGGCTTGCCGGTGGCGTAGAAGTCGTCCCGCAGGACTAGCAGCGCCACGTCGGGCTGGGGCTCGGAGTACCGGGAGGGCCGGACCGGCCCCTGGACCCGGACGGTAGCGAGGCCGTCGGCCCTGAGCACGGCCAAGCGGGTAAGCCGGTCCACGCAGGCGGCGTGCCGGTCGCCGATAGGCGCCATGTCGATGATCTCTCCCTCGATGAGCTCCACTCTGGCCTCTTCGTGGAAAAAACCGAGGCGATCCAGCTCGTCCCATTCGTCCACCGTGAACCGGTGTCGGGTGGGGGCGCCGGTTGGGGTGGTGTCAGTGGCGACGGCCATGACGAAAAGCGTACCGGAGGGGTGGGTCACCAGGGCCGGTACCATCGTCGGACCGTGTCTTCTGCGTTTCCGTCCGCCTTGCCGACCGGTCTGGTGCCCACCGACCGGATCCGCAACTTCTCGATCATCAGTCACGTCGACCACGGCAAGTCCACCCTGTCCGACCGCATCCTGGAGCTCACCGGGGCGGTCGACCCGCGGCTGATGCGGGAGCAGTACCTGGACTCGATGGACATCGAGCGTGAGCGCGGCATCACCATCAAGGCCCAGAACGTCCGGGTGGCCTTCGCCGGCCACGTCCTGCACCTCATCGACACCCCCGGCCACGTGGACTTCGGCTACGAGGTCAGCCGGTCCC
>CAYVPF010000197.1:0-5904 GCA_964453355.1 uncultured Acidimicrobiaceae bacterium
CATCGTGGCCGAGAACCTCAAGCCCGGCACCGCCTGGTGGGTGACCACCCCGCAGGTCGCCGGGGGCATCGAGGGGTACGCCAGCCAGGTCAGCGCCGTGGTCGGGGACACGGTCACACTGTTCGTCAGCACCACCGCCCCGCAGTTCCGCGTGGAGGCCTACCGGATGGGCTACTACGGCGGCGCCGGCGGCCGGCTGGTGTGGCAGTCGGGACCGATCACCGGGGCCCAGCAGGCCACACCGGTGCTCGTGGCGCCGACCAACACGATCGAATGCCAGTGGGAGCCGTCCCTGGCCATCCAGATCACCCCCGACTGGCCGCCGGGGGCCTACCTGCTGAAGCTGGTGGGCACGACATCGCAGCAGCGGTTCGTCCCGTTGTGCGTCCGGGACGACTCGTCGAAGGCGGCGGTGGTGATCCAGAGCTCGGTGACCACCTGGCAGGCCTACAACCGGTGGGGCGGCTACAGCCTGTACTACGGCAACCTGAACGGCACACTGTCGTTCACCCATGCGCCGGGCCACGGGAACTACACACACCGGGCCCGGATCGTGTCGTTCGACCGCCCGTACGACTACGACTGGGCGTCCGGAGCGGCCGACTTCGTCGGCAACGAGCTGCCGGTCATCTTCCAGGCCGAGGCCCTGGGCCTCGACGTCACCTACTGGACCGACGTCGACCTGCACGCCCAGCCGCAGCTGCTGGCCAACCACCGGGCCCTGGTCAGCCTGGGCCACGACGAGTACTGGTCGGCCCCGATGCGCAACACGGCCCTCGCCGCGGTGGCCAACGGCACCAACCTGGCCTTCTTGGGGGCCAACGCCTGCTACCGGCAGGTCCGCTTCCAGCCGTCCGCCGTCGGGGGCAACCGGCTGCAGGTCTGTTACAAGGACGCCGCCGAGGACCCCATGAACGGCGTCGACGACACAGTGGTCACCGGCCCCAGCTGGGAGGCACCGCCCACCTCCTGGCGAGAGAGCGAGTTGATCGGCAGCATGTACCAGGACGTGGAGGCCACAGCGGACATGGTCATCGCCGACCCCGGTTCGTGGCTGCTGGCCGGCACCGGGGTGACCGCCGGGCAGCCCCTTCCCCACGTGGTCGTCGGCGAGTTCGACCGGTACGTGCCCGGTGGGCCCGGACCGACCAACGTCGACATCGTCGCCCACTCCATCGTCGCCAACCGGGGCAACAACTACTCCGACGTCACCTGGTACACCGCCGCCGGTGGCGGCGGGGTGTTCGCCAGCGGCAACGCCAACTGGGTCGCCAACCTGGTCAACTGCCCCCTGATCCCCCCCAACGTCCTCCCGGAGGCCGATCCGGCGGTCAGCGCCATCCTCCAGCGGGTGATGCTGAACCTGTACTCGGTGATCGCCGCCGGTCCGGCCGCCGAGACGCAGCCGTCGCAGGGCAACTGGCAGGCCGTGTACGCCGGGGCCGGCCCCATCAGCGGGCCGACCCCGAACAACGCCGCCTGAGACGGCCGCCCGGGCTGGTGTACTGGGACCATGACGCAGACCTGGTTCGTGACCGGCTCCTCCCGCGGCCTCGGCCGCGCCCTGGTCGAAGCCGCCCTCGACGGCGGTGACCTGGTGGCCGCCACCGCCCGGCGGCCGGAGCAGCTCGACGACCTGGTGGCCCACTACGGGGACCGGGTCCACCCGGTCGCCCTCGACGTCACCGACCCGGCCGCCGCCCGCGCCGCCATCGCCGAGGCCCACCGGCACTTCGGCCGGCTGGACGTGGTGGTGAACAACGCCGGCTACGCCAACGTGTCGCCGATCGAGACCACCGAGGACGACGACTTCCGGACCCAGTTCGAGACCAACTTCTGGGGGGTGTACCACGTCTCCAAGGCCGCCATCCCGGTCCTGCGGGACCAGGGCGGTGGGCTGATCATCCAGATGTCGTCCATGGGTGGGCGCGTCGGCGGCTCGCCGGGGGTCGGGTCGTACCAGGCGGCCAAGTTCGCCATCGACGGGTTCTCCCGGGCCCTTCGGGTCGAGACGGCGCCGTTCGGCATCAAGGTGCTGGTGGTGGAGCCCAGTGGGTTCCGGACGGACTGGGCCGGATCGTCGATGATCGTCCACGACATCCCCGACGCCTACGCCGCCACCGTGGGGGCCATCAACACCCGGATACGGCAGAGCCCGGACGGCCCCGCCGGCGATCCGGCGCGGGCGGCGGCGATCATCGTCCAGGTGGCCAAGCGTCGGGACATCCCCCACAACCTGCCGCTCGGGGTCAACGCCACCGAGGGCTCCATCGCCTTGGACGAGCGGCTCCTGGCCGAGGACCGCAAGTGGCGCGCCGTGAGCCGGTCGGCCGACTTCGCCGAGCCGTACCCCGTGCCGTTCCCTCCAGACGCCTAGCCGAAGGTGAAGTCGTAGGCCTCGACCCCGGGGGAGGCCCGAAGGAGGAGGGTGGCGGTCGTCGTCGACGGTGAGCGGTAGAGCGTGTACAGCCGCGGCACCCCGCTGATGTCGACGGTCTTCGTCTGGCGACCGTCGACATCGACCGTCAGGGTGCCGGAGCCGCCAAGCACCAGATAGACGTCCTGGGCCACGAACCCGAGCTGCAGCTCCGCCCCGCTGCCGGCGGTGGCCTCCTGGGCGTGGTCGGTCCAGGTGCCCGCCAGTCCGAAGGCCCCGAGGGGCAGTGTGGCGGGGATCTGGTAAGTGGCCGGGCTGTTCCTCACCAAGCCGTCCAGGGGTTCGAGGTACTGCAGGCGGTCGTAACCGACGTACGTCTCCGGGTTCGTCTCTGTCGTCGGGGTCAGGTTGGGCACGTCGGTGGCCGGCGGCAGGACGATGCCGGGGTGGGCGGCCCGGAGGAGCTGGCGGATCGTGCTCTCGGTCTCGGTGTAATCGCCCTCCCCGAAGTGGACGTGCCGGACGACCCCTTGGGCGTCAATGAGGTAGTCAGCCGGCCAGTACTCGTTGTCGTAGGCGTCCCAGGTCTTGTAGTTGTCGTCGACGGCCACCGGGTAGTCGACCCCGAGGGCGGCGGACTGGGACCGGACGTTGGAGACGACGTGCTCGAAGGCGAACTCCGGGGTCTCGACCCCGACCACCACCAGGCCGTCGTGGCGGTACCGCTGGTACCAGGCCTCGACGTGCGGCAGGGTCCGCTGGCAGTTGATGCACGAATAGGTCCAGAAGTCGACCAGGACCACCTTGCCGCGCAGGGCCGACAGCGACAGCGGTTTGCCCCCCGGGGTGTTCAGCCAGGCCGTGATCCCGGCGAAGTTTGGCGCCTTCCCGCAGTCGACCAGGCCGGTGGCGTTGGCGTTGCAGCTGGCGAGCGAGCTGTGGCCGTTGCCCGTGAGCGCACCCAGCTCGTGGCGGACGGCGCTGGACCCCTGCAGGGCGTCGCTGTAGCCGGGAACCGCCCGCTGCAGACCGTCGAAGGCGTTGAAGCCGATGGCGACGGCCATCACGATGAGGACGACACCACCGACCCGGCGCACCGCCGGTCCGTGCCGGCGGAAGGACCCGACCCGGCGGGTGAGCTGATCGCCGGCCAGGGCCACGGCGAGGAGCGGCACCGCCGCACCGACGGCGAAGGCCACGGTCAGCAGCACCGCGGTGAGGCCCACCCGGTGGGTGGCCCCGACGACCGTGATGGCGGCCAGGATCGGCCCGGCGCAGGGAACGAACAGCAGGCCGAGCGCCAGGCCGAGCACGAACCCCCCGGCGTTGCCGTTCGGCTGCCGCGACCCGATCCGGGCGAACGGCCCCTCGATCAGGGTGGCGATCGGGGGGACCAGGTAGGCGACCCCGACGATGACCAGCATGGCGATGCCCACGTCCCGGAGGGTGTCCTGGGGCAGGTGCAGCAGCGACAGCAGCTCGGAGCCGGCCAGCACCAGCAGGCTGAAGCTCAGGACCAGGCCCACCACCACGGCTACCGGCCGCCGCAGCCGGCCCCGGCCCCGGCTGGCCGGTCGGGGTCCCGAGCCGGACGGCGGCGGAGTTGCGGCGACCGGCGCTGAGGCCGGGGGGATCAGCACCGGGGCCGCGGCGACCGGCACTGGGACCGAGGCGACCGGGGCGGTGCCCCCGGCGACGAGGATGACCGGGAGGACCGGGAGGATGCAGGGGGACACGCCGGCCAAGAAGCCCGCCACCACCCCGATCACGATCAGTTCTGCCATGTGCCCAGGTGCTCCCTTCGTGCCGTCAGATGAGGTGCAGCCGGGCCGCGAGCTGCGGCAGCTGGGCCATCGGCGTGGCCGCCACGAGGAACATCGACCCGCCGCCGGTGCCCGGTGGCCGGTTCACGCCGTACATCGCCAGGGGCCCCCGGGTCGCCATCCAGGCCGCCGGAGAGGACCCGGGGAGGAGGTGGGCGCTGGCGGCCATCGGGAACGGGCGAGCCGAAGTGGCGACCAGCGTGACCACCCCGTGGACCCGGTAGGCGCGCACGGTGAGCGGCTGGCCGCCGAAGTCGAACCGTTCGCCGGCCCGGAGGGCCGCACTTGTCATCGCTGCGGGCGACATCATGGCCACGACCCCGGTGATCTGCGCCGGGTCGCCCGCCGGTCGGTCACCGAGGGTCCATCCGAGCACCGCGCCGAGGGTGGCCAGGACGAGGACCGCCACCGCGGCCACTGCGGCTACCAGCCGCTTCGGCCGCCGGGGCCCACCGTGGTGGCCGGAGCGACGGAAGTGACGGCCCCGGCCGGCCCCCCCGGTCGGGGCGGCGGGCGACTTCCCGGCCAGCGCCACCGAGGCGGTCACCCGGTCGGCGAGCCCGGCCGGGGCGGGCAACCGCAGCCGCTCCAGCGCCAGGCGCCCGGTCCGGTCCTCCTGGACGGCCCGCCAACAGGCCTCGCAGTCCAGGAGGTGCTGATCGAAGGCCTGTTCGTCGGCGTCGGACAGCTGGCCGTTCAAGAAGGCGACGAGGCGCCCGTCGTCATGGGTCACGGCCGATGTCCTCCCTACTGAGCAACGTGGCCAGCCGGCGATGTCCCCGATGGACCCGCGAGAGGACCGTGTTGCGGGGGCAGCCGAGCTGGTCGGCGACCTCGGCGGCCGTCAGCCCGGCCAGGTCCATCAGGACGATGGCCAACCGCTGTTCTTCGGGCAGCCGGGCGAGGGCCCGGGCCACCTGCTCGGCGTCGAGATCGGCCACGACCTCGTCGGCCACCTCGCGCCCGGCCGCCGGGTAGACGTCGGCCTCCGGTAGCGGCGCCTCGACGACGCGGCGGGAGCGGCGGCGGCCTTCCGAACGGGCCAGGTTGCAGCAGATCGCCACCAGCCACGCCCGGGTGTTCGGGCCGCGGTGGCCGGCGAAGTTGGCGTAGGCGCGGAGGTAGGTCTCCTGGACGAGGTCCTCCGCCCGGTGGTGGTCGTTGCCGGCGTGGCGGGCCACCCGGTAGAGGACGTCGAGATGCGGCAGGGTCGCCTCCAAGAATGCCTGCCCGTCCTCGTCCACGTCCTCACCTCCCTCCGGCAATCCTTCCTCTCCTGACAAAGACGCCGGCGTCGGGCGGTTGATTGCGCGTTATCCGTCCGGCCGACGACGCCGGTCGGCGGCGGGCCCGTCAGCCGGCGGCCGCGACGTGGTCGAGCAGGCCCTCGTCCAGGTAGTCCGGGATGGCCACGACGGCCACGGCCCGGGCTTCTTGACCCGGGTACCCGATCGCCCGGCGGACCTCGGGGGCCGCGTAGTAGGCGGCCACCACGGCCAGGGCCAAGGTGGCGGCGGCCCCGTCGTCGAGCCGCCCCAGGAGATGGTCAGGGGCCTCGCCCGCGTCGACGTCAGGACCGAGCGCCTCGAGCGCCCGCCGGAGATCGTGGAGGCGATGGCGTTGGCGTCCGGCCACCATTGCCACCCGAAGCGGGCATGGGCCCGGGCCACCAGGAGTCCTCCCCGGCCGATCGGCAGCGGTGGG
>CAYVPF010000198.1:0-5900 GCA_964453355.1 uncultured Acidimicrobiaceae bacterium
CCCCGGGGCATGGCGGTCATCCCGTTGGCCGTCACCCTGTTCGTCTTCATCCTGGTCTGCAACCTCTTCGAGATCCTGGGCGTCGGCTCCAAGTACGAGTTCCTGATCGTGCCCACCTCGGACATCAACCTGCCCCTGGCCATGGCCCTGTTCGTCATCGTCCTGGTCCACATCGCCTCCGTCCGGGCCCGGGGCATCGGTGGCTACATCAAGCACTACCTGATGCAGCCGTTCCCCATCTACCTGATGCCGGCCAACCTGTTCATCAACCTGGTGGAGGAGATCGCCAAGCCGGTCACCCTGGCCCTGCGGCTCTTCGGCAACCTGTTCTCCGGCGCCCTCATGCTGTCGCTGATCGCCGCCCTGGGGGCCTGGAAGCTGGGCGCGTTCCCCATCGGGGACATCACCACCCTCATCTTCAACGTCATCTGGAAGCTGTTCGACGTCTTCTTGATCGGGCCCATCCAGGCGTTCATCTTCACCCTTTTGACCATCTTGTACTTCGACACGGCCATGGCAGATGTGCACTGACGTGAACCCACGCCAGATGTCCACTGACGTGAACGTGGCCGACGTCTACTGATCCGCTAGCGGAAACTCAAAGGAGATACCTGACAATGGCAGACACCCAGAACCAGGCCATCCAGCTGGCCGGCGCCATGATCGGCGGTGGCCTGGCGCTCGGCGGGGGCGCGGTCGGCGCGGCCATCGGTGACGGCCTGGCCGGTAGCCAGACCATCGCCGGGGTGGCCCGCCAGCCCGAGGCCCAGGGTCGGCTGTTCACGATCATGTTCCTGACCGTCGGCCTGGTGGAGGCCATGTACTTCATCAACCTGGCCTTCACCGCGCTGTTCGTCTTCTCGCTCTACAAGAAGTAGCCCGCAGACGGACCGTCCCGCCGTTTCCGCCCCCACGGGTCGGGACCGGCGAGACGACCGGCCACACCGTTCGGAACGACCCACAAGGCTGAGCCCATGCCCACCGCAACCAGCAACTTCCTGATCCCCAACGGCACCTTCATCGTCGAGCTGATCGCCTTCGTGATCGTGCTCGGGGTGATGGCCAAGTACATCCTGCCGCCCGTCAACAAGGCGCTGAAGGACCGGCAGGCGGCCATCAAGGCCGAGCTCGACGCGGCCGACGAGGCCAAGTCGGACGCCGCGGCGGCCGACGTCGAGCGCCGCGAGGCCCTGGACCACGCCCGGCAGCAGGCTCGGGAGATCGTGGAGCAGGCCAATCGGACGGCCGAACGGCTCAACACCGAGGCGCAGGCCCGGGGGGAGTCCGAGTACGACCGGCTGGTGACCAGCGCCGAGGCCGAGGTCCGGCTGGCCCGCCAGCGGGCCCTGGAAGAGGCCGCTTCCCGGCTGGGCGAGCTGGTCGTCGACGTGGTCGAGCAGATCATCGGCCGGGAGATGGACGCCAACGCCCACCGGGACCTGATCGACGAGGCCGTCGAGGCGCTGAGCCGGGACACCGGAGCGGACGACGCTGCGGCGGCGGGAGCCGGCAGCCGCCCGTGAACCCCGCGCTGGAGGGTTACTCGGCCGCCGTACTGGAGGACAGCCGCTCGTCGACCGACGGGCCGTCCCGGCTGGCCGCCGACCTGGCGGCCGTCGACCGGCTGTTCACCGACAACGCCGTCCTCCGGTCGGCCCTGACCGACACGGCCGTGGCCGCCTCGGCTCGACGGGCCGTGCTGGAGGACCTGCTGGAAGGCAAAGTGTCGCCGGCCGCCCGCCGGGCGGCCGGGTTCGCCGCCGGCGCCGTCCCGGGCCAGGAGCTGCCGACCGCCATCAACTGGCTGGCCCACCGGTCCCGCGCCTACGCCGAGGACCGGCTGCCCGACGACGCGGTGCCGGGCCACCTGCAGGCCCGCCGGCGGGTGGGCGGCTACGCCGCCGCCGTCTTCGAGGACCTGCCCGTCGCCGGCCTGGAGGAGATCGAGGACGAGCTGTTCCGGTTCTCCCGCACCGTCGGGGCCACCCCTGCCCTGCGGGGAGCCCTCAGCGACCGCGACCTGCCCATCACGGTTCGCCAGGCGGTGGTCAACGACCTGTTAAGGGACCGGGCCCAACCGGCCACCGTCCGGCTGGTCGACTACGTCGTCGTCGGTGGCCGACCCCGTGACTTCGTGGGCACGCTGGACTGGCTGGCCGAGGAGACGGCACGGGCCCGTGGATGGCGCGTGGCCCGGGTGACGGCCGGCCAGGCCGTCGACGAAGGGGAGCGGACCCAGCTCGAGGAGACCCTGTCCAGGGTGGCCGGGGCGCCGGTCGAGCTGCAGGTGACCGTCGACCCCGGCCTCTTGGCCGGCGTGAACGTGGAGATCGGGGACCTGCAGCTGGACGCCACCGCCCGAGGGCGGCTGGACCGGCTGCGGGAGCACGTGGTCTCCGGTGGATGGCAGGACCAAGGCTTCGGACGCCCATCGCACGGTGTGGCGGCGCACGGCGCCCGAGAGCAGGGACCAGAGGGAGCAGAGTGATGGCAGAGCTGACGATCGACGCCAACGAGATCACCGAGGCGCTGCGGCGCCACGTGGCCGACTACACCCCGGCGGTCGGGGCGGAGCAGATCGGCCGCATCGTGGAGGTCGGTGACGGCATCGCCCGGGTGTCCGGCCTGCCCGGCGCGGCGGTCAACGAACTGCTGGAGTTCGAGGACGGCTCCCTGGGCCTGGCCCTCAACCTGGACGAGGACACCATCGGTGCCGTCGTCCTCGGCGAGGTCGACGCCCTGGAGGAAGAGCAGATCGTCAAGGCCACCGGCCGCATCCTGTCGGTCCCGGTCGGCGACGCCCTCCTCGGCCGGGTGGTCAACGCCCTCGGCGAGCCCATCGACGGCCGGGGCCCGGTGGCCACCACCGAGACCCGCCGGATGGAGGTGCAGGCCCCCGGCATCGTCGGGCGCCAGCCGGTCGAAGAGCCGCTGCAGACCGGCATCAAGGCCATCGACGCCATGACCCCCATCGGCCGCGGCCAGCGGGAGCTGATCATCGGCGACCGCAAGACCGGCAAGACCACCGTGGCCATCGACACCATCCTCAACCAGCGTGGGGCCGGGGTGAAGTGCATCTACGTGGCCATCGGGCAGAAGAACTCGTCGGTCGCCCAGACCGTCAGCACCCTGGCCAGCCACGGAGCCCTGGACTACACCGTGGTGGTGGTCGCCTCGGCCGGCGACCCGGCCCCGTTCAAGTACCTCGCCCCCTACGCCGGTTGCGCCATGGGGCAGCACTGGATGGAGAACGGCCAGGCCGCCCTCATCGTCTACGACGACCTGTCCAAGCAGGCCGAGGCCTACCGGCAGATCTCCCTCCTGCTGCGCCGCCCACCGGGGCGTGAGGCCTACCCGGGTGACGTCTTCTACCTGCACAGCCGCCTGTTGGAGCGGGCGGCCAAGCTGTCCGACGAGCTCGGTGGCGGGTCGCTCACCGCCCTGCCCATCATCGAGACCAAGGCCGGCGACATCTCCGCCTACATCCCCACCAACGTCATCTCCATCACCGACGGCCAGGTGTTCTTGGAGTCCGACCTCTTCTACGCCGGCGTCCGCCCGGCCATCAACGTCGGCAACTCTGTCAGCCGGGTCGGTGGCGCCGCCCAGATCAAGGCCATGAAGTCGGTGTCCGGCACCTTGAAGCTGGACCTGGCCCAGTTCCGTGAGCTGGAAGCCTTCGCCACCTTCGGCTCCGAGCTCGACAAGGTCTCCCAGGCTCAGCTGGACCGCGGCTACCGGCTCACCGAGCTGCTGAAGCAGCCGCAGAACGAGCCGGTGCCGGTGGAGGAGCAGGTACTGGTCATCTACGCCGGCACCAAGGGCTGGACCGACACCGTCCCGGTCGACCAGGTCCGCCGGTTCGAGACCGAGGTCCGCGAGTTCTTCCGCGGCAACCACCCCGAGCTGCTGGCCGGGATCCGGGACACCGGCAAGCTGCCCGACGGAGCCGAGCTGGACAAGGCCCTACAGTCCTTCCTGGACAGCTTCGACACCGGGAAGGTCGACTGACCGATGGCCGGTGGCCAGGAGCGGGTACTGCGGCGACGGATCCGCAGCGTCCAATCGACCAAGAAGATCACCAAGGCGATGGAGCTGATCGCCGCCTCCCAGATCGTCCGGTCCCTCAACCGGATGACGGCCAATCGCGCCTACCGGGCCGGCATGGCCCGGCTAGTGGCCGAGGCGGCCAAGGGCGACCCGGCCGCCGCGGCCAAGCTGCTCGGCACCCCCGAGGAGCGCCACAACGTCGCCGTGGTCGCCATCGTCGCCGACCGGGGGCTGTCCGGGCCCTACAACACCGCCACCCTGCGGGCCACCGAGCGGCTGCTCGTCGAGCTGTCGTCCGACGGCATCGGCGTCCGGCTGTTCACCGTCGGCAAGAAGGCCCAGTCCTACTTCCGGTTCCGGGGCCAGGACGTCGAGCGGTCGTTCACCGGCATCAGCGGCCGGCCGGCCTTCTCGGAGGCCCAGGACGTCGCCGCCGCCGTCGCCGCGCCCTTCGTGGCCGGTGACGTCGACCAGGTGCTGCTGGTGTCCACCCGGTACCTGTCGGCCGGCTCCCAGGTGGCCCAGGTCCGCCAGCTGCTGCCGCTGCCCGACCCCGGCGCCCCCGCGGCCGACGACGCCGACGACCAGGCCGCCGGCCAGTCCGGGGCCGGGCAGTCCGGGGCCGGGCAGTCAGGGGCCGGCCAGTCCAGCACAGGCGGCAGCGGGTACACCGAGTTCGAGCCCGACGTGGAGACCCTGCTGGCCGAGCTCGGCCCGAAGGCCGTCGAGTCGGAGATCTTCACCGCCCTGCTGGAGGGCGCCGCCTCGTTCTTCACCGCCCAGCAGCGGGCCATGGCCGCGGCCAGCGACAACGCCGACGACCTCATCCGTACCTTGAGCCGCATCATGAACCGCGCCCGCCAGGACGCCATCACCACCGAGATCATGGAGATCGTCGGCGGAGCAGAGGCGCTCCGCCCGTCGAAGGGAGCTTGACCGCAATGACCACCACCGCACCCGAAGCGCCGGCTACCGGAGACCGTCCGCTCGAAGAGGGCCGGGTCGTCGCCATCGCCGGGCCGGTCATCGACGTCGAGTTCCCCCCCCACGCCCTGCCGGAGATCAACTTCGCCGTCCAGGTCGACCTGACCCTGGAGGGCAAGTTGGTCGTCGTGTCGGCCGAGGTGGCCCAGCAGATCGGCGAGGGCCGGGTGCGGTGCATCTGCATGCAGCCCACCGACGGCCTCGTCCGGGGGGCCCCCGTCCGCAACACCGGCCGCGGCATCTCCGTCCCCGTAGGTGACGTCGTCCTCGGGCACGTCTTCAACGTCCTCGGCGAGCCGCTGGACACCGACGACATCGGCCCGGTGGCCGACCGGTGGGAGATCCACCGCCCGGCCCCCGACTTCGACCAGCTGGAGCCCCGGGCCCAGATGTTCGAGACCGGCATCAAGGTCATCGACCTCCTGGAGCCCTACGTCCAGGGTGGCAAGATCGGCCTGTTCGGCGGCGCCGGCGTGGGCAAGACCGTGCTCATCTTGGAGATGATCAACCGGGTCGCCACCAACCACGGCGGTGTCTCCGTGTTCGCCGGCGTCGGCGAGCGCACCCGTGAGGGCACCGACCTGTGGCTGGAGATGAAGGAGTCCGGGGTCATGGAGAAGGCCGCCCTGGTCTACGGCCAGATGGACGAGCCCCCCGGTGTCCGCCTGCGGGTGGCCCTGGCCGCCCTGACCATGGCCGAGTACTTCCGGGACGTCCAGAACCAGGACGTGCTGCTGTTCGTCGACAACATCTTCCGGTTCGTCCAGGCCGGCTCCGAGGTGTCCACCCTGCTCGGCCGCATGCCGTCGGCCGTGGGCTACCAGCCCACCCTCGCCGACGAGATGGGCGAGCTGCAGGAGCGCATC
>CAYVPF010000199.1:0-5894 GCA_964453355.1 uncultured Acidimicrobiaceae bacterium
GCACCGAAGTCGCCGGGGCCGGGGCGGCCGGCGCGGGGCTCGATGGGGCCGGGGCGGTGGCGGGCGGGGGGCCTGGGTGGAGGTACCGGAGGACCGAACGGGGGCGGCGGCCGGGGTGCCGCGGCTGCTGATCAGCCGGGGTCGGGCGGGGGCGTCGTCGCCGCCGTCACCGGACGGACGGACGGACGTCGGGCCGTCGTCGGTCCGGGGCGGCCCACCGATCTTCTTGGCCGGGGCCTTCTTGGCCGGGGCCGGCTCTTCGGGCTGCACCGGGCGGCGGAGGCCGTCGGCGTCGGCCTTCCGGCGGACCCGGTCGGCCTGGGCGTCCTCGATGGACGATGAGTGGCTCTTGACGCCGATACCCAGCGCAAGGCACAGGTCTAGTGCCTCTTTGTTGGTCAGCCCGAGCTCACGGCCCAGTTCGTAGACGCGGATCTTCTTCGGCAACTCGTCCTCGGTGTCCTTCGCAGTTCCGTGCGCCACGGTGGGGCGCCGGGTTCTCTATCCTCGCACATCAGGGGTCGTTGTCCCTCAACGGCCCCCCACCAGCTGGCGGCGGAGGTCTTCCACAGCCCCGGGAGCCAGGGTGGCCCGCAGGGCCCGGTCCAGGCCACGGCGACGGTCGGCCCGGTCCAGGCACTGCAGAGAGCCGGCACACAGCCAAGCCCCTCTGCCCGGTAGGGACCGTCCGAACGCCAGGGAGCCGTCGGGACGTGCAACGATCCTAATCAGGTCCTCGGCCGGCGCCGACCGGTGGCAGCCGACACAGGTGCGGACGGGGGCTATGCGTCGCCGCCTGCTGGCTCTGGCCCGGCTGACTCGGCCACGTCGGCGTCGGTGGCCTCCGCTGCCGGGGTGGCGTCTGCCTCCCCGCCGGCCGCGGGCTCGGCACCGGTGGCCTCAGCTGCCGGAGCAGCGTCGGTGGCCTCAGCTGCCGGGGCGGCATCAGGGGCCTCGGTGGTCGGGCCGTCCTCGACGGCGTGGGTCCACTGCTCGGCGGAGATGGCCTCACCGCCCTCGGCCGGCTTCCACACCATCTCGCCGGCGTCGTTCTCGATCCACTCGCCCTCGGCCCATTCCTGGCCGGCGTAGCCGGACTCTTCCTCTTCCAGCTGGGTCTCGCTCTTGATGTCGATGCGCCAGCCGGTGAGCCGGGCGGCCAGGCGGGCGTTCTGGCCCTCCTTGCCGATGGCCAGGGACAGCTGGTAGTCGCTGACCACCACGGTGGCGGTGCCGGTCTGCTCGTCCAGGCGGACCTCCCGCACCCGGGCCGGGGCCAGGGCGTTCTGGATGAGCTCGACGGGGTCGTCGGAGAACGGGACCACGTCCACCCGCTCGCCGCGGAGCTCGTTGGTGACCATGCGAACGCGGGAGCCGCGGGCGCCGACACAGGCGCCGACCGGGTCGACGTTGGGGTCGTTGGACCAGACGGCGATCTTGGTCCGGTGACCCGGCTCCCGGGCGGCGGCCTTGATCTCGACGACGCCGGAAGAGATCTCGGGGACCTCCAGCTCGAACAGGCGAAGGATGAGGCCGGGGTGGGTGCGGCTGACGACGATCTGGGGGCCCTTGGTGGTCTTGCGGACCTCGACGATGTAGGCCTTCAGGCGGGCGCCGTGCTCGTAGCGCTCGTAAGAAACCTGTTCGGCCTGCGGCAGCAGGGCCTCGACCTTGCCGAGGTCCAGCAGGGTGTACCGGTTGTCGGTCTGCTGGACGATGCCGGTGACGATGTTGCCTTCCTTGCCGGCGTACTCCTCGTACTTCTGGTCCCGCTCGACCTCGCGGATGCGCTGCAGGATGACCTGCTTGGCGGTCTGGGCGGCGATGCGGCCGAAGTCGTTGGGGGTGTCGTCCCACTCGTTGACGACGTTGCCGTCCTCGTCGAGCTCCTGGCCGTAGACCCGGATCTCGCCGGATTCAGGGTCGATGGTGACCACGGCCTCCTCGGCCGCGTCGGGGCGCCGCTTGTAGGCGGCCACCAAGGCGTTGGCCAGGGCGTCCAGCAGCGTGTCGACCGCGATGCCCTTGTCCCGGGCGATCTGGCCCAGTGCGTCCAGGAACTCGAAGTTCGTCTTGCTCATGGCGTGGTGACCCTCTCTGTCCTTGTCGTTCCCTTGCCGCGGCCGGGCTTGGCGCCCTTGCCGGGGGGCGGATTGCCGCCCCACTCGAACACGGTCCTGGCCCGCTCCACCTGGTCGTAGTTGATCCGCACCGGACCGTCGGTGGTGTTGAGGACCAGGCCGGTGTCGTCGGCGGCGGTCAGCACCCCCAGTTGGCGGCGGCCCTCGGTGGCGCCGGGATGGCTCCTGACGGTGACGGTCTCGCCGATGGCCCGGGCGAAGTGGGCCGGGGTCCGCAGCCGGCGCTCGACCCCGGGGCTGGACACCTCCAGGGTGTAGCGGCCCGGCAGGGGGTCCAGTTGGTCCAGCTCGGCCGACACCGCCTTGTTGGCCGCCGCCAGGGCATCCAGGTCGATGCCGCCTTCACGGTCCACGGTGACCCGGACGATGCCGGCGGTCACCTCGAGGTCGACGAGGTCCAGCCCGATGGAGGCGAGCAGGGGGGATAGGGCGTCGGTGAGATCGTCCGTCATGCTCCTAACCTCCTCTCGGTACTGCTCGGTCCAGACCCCTTCCGTCGTGGGTGGCCATCGCCCGTCACGGCCGGTGGCTCCCGCGCCACCCGGCCGGAGCCTGGCCTGTCGCCCACAAAAGGAAAGCGTGGGCGGCGGCCCACGCTTCGACAGGTCAACAACTCAGACCGGACAGCGACGGAATTATAGCAACCGGCGGCCCACCCTGGGCCGTACCTGAGCCGGCGAGGTGGTGGACGGGGGCGGACACGACAAGTTCTTGGACCGCGCCGGCGAAAGTTTTGGAGCGGATCCGCTCCAAAACCCGCGCCAGTGAGTCGCCAACAAATGTCGGCCGCCGTCCCCTCCCCCACCCGCCACCGGCGGGACACCGGCCGCCGCCAGGCCGGGGCAGAGACCGGTCAGTACGACCGGCCGACCACCGCCACCAGGGACTCCGGGTCATCGGCGGGGCCGCCGGAGGCCAGGCCGCCGTCGGGCCGTTGCAGGCAGCGGACGGATAGCGAGGCCGTGGCCAACTGCTGCTCCCCCTCCAGCCCGACCGCGGCCCAGGGCAGCCGGGCGAACCCGGTGGCCCCGACCTCGAGGGCGCCGGCCAGGTCGTCGACGTCGACGGTGCGGCCCTGCCGGAACGCCTCGGCTTCGTTCCGCAGGTCGTCGGCCACCGACCGCAGGCCGTCGGCCACGGCGGCGGCGGCGGCCCCGACGGCCACCGGAGCCTTCTCCCGGCGGTGCCGGGTGACCACCGTGACGGTCCCCTCGGCCAGGTCCCGGGGTCCCACCTCCACCCGGAAGGGGACCCCCTTCAACTCCCAGTCCACCGACCGTCGCCCGAACCCGGTGTCGGTACGGGCGTCGAGGATGGCCCGCACGCCGGCCGCCGACAGGTCGGCCACCAGGGACTCCGCCGCCCGCTGCACCCCGTCCCCGTCCCGGGCCACTATGACCACGGCCTGCTGCGGGGCCAGGTCCGGGGGCAACCGCAGGCCGAAGTCGTCGCCGTGGGCCATGATCAGGGCCCCGATCAGCCGGGTGGACACCCCCCAGGAGGTCTGCCACGGGTACTGCAGGTCACCGTCGGTGTCGGAGAACCGGATGTCGAAGGCCCGGGCGAAGTTCTGGCCCAGCTCGTGGCTGGTGCCCATCTGCAGGGCCTTGCCGTCGCCCATCATGCCCTCGCAGGTCCAGGTGCGGGTGGCCCCGGCAAACCGCTCCCGATCGGTCTTGTGGCCGGTCAGGACCGGGACGGCCATGACCTGCTCCATGGTGTCCTGGTACACGTCGGCCAGGATCTGCAGGGCGTAGGTGCGGGCGTCGGCCTCGGTGGCGTGGACGGTGTGACCCTCCTGCCACAGGAACTCGGTGGTCCGCAGGAACAGCCGCGGCCGCAGCTCCCAGCGGACCACGTTGGCCCACTGGTTGATCAGCAGGGGCAGGTCCCGGTGGCTGTGCACCCATTTGGCGAAGTAGTGGTTGATGACCGTTTCGCTGGTCGGCCGGACCACCACCGGCTCCTCCAGCTGCTTGCCGCCGCCGTGGGTGACGACGGCCAGCTCGGGGCTGAACCCCTCCACGTGCTCGGCCTCCAACTTCAAGAAGGCCTCGGGTATGAACAGGGGGAAGTAGGCGTTGTCGGCCCCGGCCTCCTTGATGCGGCGGTCCAGGGCCGCCTGCAGGCGCTCCCAGATGGCGTACCCCCACGGCCGGATGACCATGGTGCCGCGTACCGGCCCCTTGTCGGCCAGCTCCGCCCGGGCCACCACGTCCTGGTACCACCGGGGGAAGTCGTCGGCCCGAGGGGTGAGGGCGCCCTTGGCCGGCGCGTTGGACGCCCCAGCAGGGACCTTTCCGGTGGGTGTGGCCATGGTGGCGCACCATACCGGCTCCGGCCGGGCTCCTGATTTATGGCAGGACGATGGTATTTTTGATGGTATGCAGACGACCATTGATCAGGCAGGACGTCTGGTGATCCCCAAGCGGCTACGGGACCAGGTGGGGTTGCAGGCGGGCCCGGTGGAGGTGACGGTGGACGGCGCCGGGCTCCGGGTCGAGCCGGTGGCCGGTGAAGAGCTGGCCGAAGAGGACGGCCACCTGGTCATCCCCTCAGCCGGCCTGACGATCACCACGGAGATGGTCAGAGAGCTCCGGTATGCCGACCAGCGCTGACGGTCCCGACGCCCTGGTGGACAGCAGCGTGGCCATCGCCCTGGTGACGCCCGATCACGAACACCACCTGGCCACCACCCGTGCGTTGGCCGGCCGGCGGCTGGGCCTGGCCGGCCATGCCGCCTTCGAGACGGTCTCGGTACTGACCCGCCTGCCGGCACCGCTCCGCCGTACCCCGGCGGCCATCGGCCGTGTCCTCGCCCAGGAATTCCCCACATCGAGGTTCCTGAGCCCTCGGCTCGCCGCCGAGCTGCTCGGGCAGCTGGCCAGCCTCGGGATCGGCGGGGGAGCCGTCTACGACGCCCTGGTGGCCGCCACCGCGGTGGAGCACCGCCTGCCGCTGGTCACCCTCGACCGCCGAGCCGCCGGGACCTACCAGGCGCTGGGGGTCGAGCTCGAGGTCCTGTGAAGCCGGCCGGGAAGTCGCCCGCCCGGCCGCCGTCAGCCGCCCTCGTGCCCGTCCCCGTCCATCCGCCGGCGGATCCGGTCGATCCTGACCTGGGCGGCGTTGGGGTCGGCGCCGGTGTCGTCCAACAGCTCCCGGCGGTCGGCCTCGGCCTCGGCCTCGGCGCCGGCGTCGGCGGCGGCCAGCCGGGCCTCCACCCCCTCGGCCACCAGCCGCTCGGCCTCGGCCACCAGCTCCTCCACCATCCGGTCCTCGGGGACCACCCGGACGATCTTGCCCTTGATGAACAGGTGCCCCTTCTGCTTGCCGGCGGCGATGCCCAGGTCGGCGCTACGGGCTTCGCCGGGCCCGTTGACGACGCAGCCCATGACGGCCACCTGGATGGGCAGGTTGCGGTCCTCCAAGGCTTCCTGGGCGGCCTTGGCCACGGCGATCACGTCCACCTGGGCCCGGCCGCAGGACGGACAGGCGATGAGGTCCAGGCCCTTGCGTTCGCGGAGGCCCAGGGACTCCAGCAACTGCCGGCCGGCCCGGGCCTCCTCGACCGGGTCGGCGGTGAGGGAGTACCGGATGGTGTCGCCGATGCCCTCGGCCAACAGGGTGCCGATGCCGGCGGTGCCCTTCAACAGGCCGGCCGGCGGCGGACCGGCCTCGGTGACGCCGAGGTGGAGGGGATGGTCGAAGGTTTCCGAGGCCAGCCGGTAGGCGGCGATCATCAGGGCCACCGAG
>CAYVPF010000200.1:0-5882 GCA_964453355.1 uncultured Acidimicrobiaceae bacterium
GATCCGCGTGGCCGGGTCCACCCCGGCCACCGAACAGGCCTCCCGGGCCGCCGCCGCCCACGCCGCCTGGTCGGGGGCGTCCTCGCCGTTGACGTAGGCCACCCCCAGGCCGCCGCCCACCACCAGCTCGGCCAGGGCCAGCGGGGCGAAGAACCCCCCCAGGACCTCGGCGGCCTGCTCGAAGTGGCCGACGTCGAACACCTGGCTGCCGATGTGGGCGTGCACCCCCACCAGCTCCACCCCGCCCAGCAGCTCCAGGGCGGCTACCCCCCGGGACGCCGCCCCCGAGGCCACCGAGAACCCGAACTTCGAGTCCTCCTGGCCGGTGCGCACGAACTCGTGCGTGTGCACCTCCACGCCCGGGGTCACCCGGACGAGGACCTTCGGCCGGCTACCGCCCTGGGGGCCGGAGCCGACCGCCCCGGCGGCCTGATCGTCCGTGAGGCGGCCGTCGGTGAGGCGGCGCTCCACGAGACGACCCAGGCGGGCGATCTCGTCGAACGAGTCCACCACGATCCGGCCCACCCCTACTTCGAGGGCTCGGGCCAGCTCCGCCTCGGACTTGTTGTTGCCGTGCAGCACCAGCCGGTCGGTCGGCACGCCGGCGGCCAGGGCCACCTCCAGCTCGCCGCCGGTGGACACGTCCAGGCACATCCCCTCCTGGTGGGCCAGCCGGGCCATGGCCAGGCACAGGAAGGCCTTGGTGGCGTAGGCCACCCCGTCCCCCCAGGCCGCCACCGCCTCCCGGCACCGGGCCCGGAGGTGGGCCTCGTCGTACACGAACAGCGGGGTGCCGAACTGCTCGACCAGGTCCACCAAGTCCAGACCGCCCACCCGGAGGTGGCCGTCCGGCCCCACCTCGGCCGTGTCCGGCAGCAGGTCTCGCTGCGGTGGGTCCGTCGGGGCGGCCGGTAACCGCTCCGTGGCCGCCGTCGGCGTCCCAGTCGTGGCGGACGTTTCCGCGGAAACGTTTCCGGCGGGCGTCGGTGGGGCGTCGGTGGGCCCGGTGGTCCGGCGACGGAGAGCCATGAAGGTGCAGGATACGGCAGGTGCGGCGGCCGCCCTCCCCCCGGCCCACCGGGGACGTCCGCTCAGGGCGGCTACGATCAACCCCTGCCTTGCGGCCGATGGCCGGGGCGGGCGGTTCCCGCCCCAGTAGCTCAGCGGATAGAGCACCGGCCTCCGGAGCCGGGTGCGCAGGTTCGAGTCCTGCCTGGGGCGCCAAAAATTTCAGCCGAGGGCCGGGCTGCCACCCATTAGTCGGCGCCGAAGAACGGTGCCCCGTAGGCGAAGATCCCGCCATCGGACCCGACGAGCCAGTACCCCCCGGACACGCTGTCCGGCGCCATGCTCACGATGGGGCCGTTCAGGGCCATGCCGCCGGTGGAGCCGTGGAACTGGGCGTCGCCGAAGGCGAAGATGCCGCCGTCGGAGGCCACCAACCAGTAGCCGCCGCCGTCGGGGGTGCTGGCCATGCCGTTGACGGGACGGTTCAGCGGCGTGCCGCCGGTGGAGCCGTAGAAGGGGGACCCGAAGGCGAAGATGCCGCCGTCGGAGGCCACCAGCCAGTAGCCGCCAGTGGCGTCGTCGGCCCCGATGGCCACCACCGGCTGGTTGAGGGGTTGGCCCCCCATGGAGCCGTGGAACTGGGCGTCGCCGAAGGCGAAGATGCCGCCGTCACTGGCCACCAGCCAGTAGCCCTGCCCGTCGGCGGTCGGGGCGATGTCCACCACCGGGGCATTCAGGTGCTGGCCGCCCATGGACCCGTAGAAGCCGGCGTCGCCGAAGGCGAAGGTGCCGCCGTCGGCGGCCACCAGCCAGTAGCCCTTACCGTCGGCGGTGGCCACGATGTGGGTGATCGGGGCGTTGAGGGGTTGCCCGGCCATCGAGCCGTAGTTCGCCGCCCGTCCGTGGGCCGACACCGCCCCGGCGGCGTTCACCAGCCAGTACCCCGAACCGTTGGGGAGGGACGCCATGCCGACAACTGGACCTGCCAGGCTCCCGTCGGTGGGCGGCAGGGTGTCAGTGGCGGCCACCGGAGTACCGGTGAGCTGGGCCAAGGTGGGCGACGTCGACCCGTCGACCGTCGCCGTCACGCACTGGGTCGCCGAGGAGTAGGCCTGGTCGGAGAACGGCTGCCATGTGGTCCCGTTCCACCAGGACACCGAGTTGCCCCCGCCGAGGTCGCAGAAGGTGGTCGTCAGGGACGTGAACGTGCTGCCCGGTGCCACGCCGACGTCGTAGAAGGCCCCCGTTCCGCCCGTCACCGCCCCCGAGGTGGGGTTGCCACCGTAGGTGCCCACCGTCAGCGACCCCAGGCCAGTCGCCGTGCCCGAGACGCCGCCGGCCTGGGCCGAGGCCGTGCCTGTCGGTGACGTGGAGGTGGCCGAGTCTGCGGCCGCACTGCCGGCCGGCGCCGGTGCCGGTGCGGGCACCACCACCAGCGTGGCCGCCCCGGTGACCCCGGTGAATGTGCTGTCGCCGCTGTAGGCAGCTGTGAGTGGGTCTGTCCCGACCGGGACCACGCTCGTTGAGCAGGAGCCGCGGCCGCCGGAGAGCGTGGCCGTGCAGAGACCCACGGATCCGCTGGTGAAGGTCACCGTACCGGTCGGTTGCCCCGCCGGGGAGGCCAGGACGGCCGTCAGGTCCACCGGCTGGCCCGCCACCGAGGTCGGCGGGGCCACCGACGCCGACAACGTCGGGACCACCCGTGTGGTGTCCACCACGGTCAGCGGCGTGCCGGCGAGCTGGGACAGGCCGGGCGAGGTGGCATCGGACACGGTGACCCGGACGCAGCCGACTGTCGGGGCCTGGTCGGAGAACGGCACCCAGGCCGTCCCGTTCCACCACACCGCCGAATTGCCTTGGCCGATCCCGCAGATGGACAGGTCCAGCGAGGTGAACTGGCTGCCGGACCCCACGGCGACGTCGTAGAAGGCGCCGGAGCCCCGGCGGACGGCCCCGGTCGTCGGGTTGCCTCCATAGGTGGCCACCGTCAGTGACCCCAGTCCGTCGCCATCCGCGGTGAGTGTGCCGACCTCGACCAGCGCTGTGTCTGTCGGGGACGTGGACGTGGACGACTGCGACCCGGTGGCACCCGTCGGGGCAGGGGGTGGCGACGGCGCGACGTCCAGGCTGGTTGTGGCCGACCCGGGAGCGAAGGTGGAGTCACCGTCGTAGGCGGCGGTGACGGTGTCCGCTCCTGGCGGGGCGTTCGTCGCCGTGCAGGAACCGGTCCCGGCGGACAGGCTGGCTTCGCACAGGGTGGTCGACCCGGAGGTGAACGTCACCGAGCCCGTCGGTGTGCCCCGGTCCGAGGTCACGATGGCCGAATAGGTGACCTCGGACCCGGCGACCACCCCAGAGGGCCTCACCGACGGCGTGACCGACGCCGTCAGGGAGCCGTCATGGAACTCCGGGCTGGCGCAGTTCTCCGCCGTCAGCTGCTCAGGCGCCTGGCCGGTCATGTACCCGATGGCATCGGCGAGGTCCTGGCTCAGATTCGGGGGCAGCGGGGCATAGCCGATCTGGGCCAGCTCGATCTGCCCTGTGCAGGCCACGTAGCGCATGAACTTGGCCATGGTGTTGGTCACGGCCGGATTGGCGTACGTGCCCTTGCAGCTCGGCCTCGTGGGGCTGGAGGTGCACTGGTACAGCAGGTAGGAGTAGAACGACGCCGGGTACGCCGACGGTGTCGTGCTGCCGTAGACGCCGGCCAGTGTCTCGGAGGTGTCAGGCGCCAGCGTGGCCGACTTCAGGGCGTCGGTGATCCTCTTCGCCGTGGGCTGGACCCAGTTGCCCGAGGCGTTCTCCACCGAGGCCACCTCGTCGTCGTAGATGTTGGCGTAGCCGAACTCGTCGTAGCCGATGGACCACAACCCTGTCTTGCTGGCGATGGTCTCAGCCTGCAGGTCGGGGCCGTCCAGGAAGTCGTCGCCCGTTCCCCTCCCGAAGGATGTCCCGTTTGTCACCTGCCAGACCCGGGACGAGGTCGGGAAATGGTTGGCCGAGACCCAGGTCGCGTACTGCGTCGGGTCGCTGTGCTTCACCCAGTCGTAGAAGAGGGCGGTCGTGCCCGACTGGCCCGACCGCAGCACCAGGGTGATGGGCTCGTGGGGGAGTGTGAGTGTGGGGTTGTCGGCGGCGATTGTCGGGCTTGTCCACCACTTGATGACGCCCAAGAAGATACGGGCCGCGGTCAGCGGCGAGAGACGAAGGTCGGTGACCGGGTCCGAGCCTGTGGGGTTGGCGGCAACGTGGTACATGAGCGCCGCCGCCGACCCCAGGTCCGGGGCGTAGGCGTAGCCCCGGGGCACGCGGCCTGTCGGGTTGGGTGTTGTCGGGTACATCTCCGAGTACTCGGCCTCGGTGCCGGCGAATGTGGCCGTGTCCGCGTTGTACCCCGCGAGCCCAGCCGGGGACCCGGTGGCCGTGTAGTTGACGTTCAATCCCCGGACCTGCGCCCCCTGGGTCCATGTCTGGAAGGCCAGGGCGGCGTAGGTGGAACCCTGCCCGTTGATCGAGGCCAGCGATGTTGTGGCGCCTGCCGGTGCGGTGATCAGGAGCGCTGCCGACGATGACAGGACGAAGGCGACCGCAACCAACCGCCCTGCTCTGATCATCACCCTCCGGCCTCCCGCCTGCTCTGAAACCGACCTGAGCCACGTCGCTCGAGCGGCAACTCGCATTTTTCGGCCTCTGGGTAAACAATTAGTGACGGAAGGGCCAACTTTTCGCGTCGCCTTTTGGCGTCAGGGCCACGGCCCCATGGCGACAGTCAGGAAGGGGGGCCCTGCACGGTCACCGGGGTGCCGATCGGGGTGTACGGCCAGACCTTGCCAGCTGTTGTGATGGGCATCTCCACGCAGCCGTTGCTCTGCGGGAACCCGTAGTGGGCCCGGGGAAAGCCGTGGAGGGCGTCGCCGCCGTTGAAGTAACTGGCCCACGGCACTGTGGGGTCGTTGTAGGTGCTGCCTGTGACGTTGGTCCCCTGCATGTCGGAGGCCTTCACGTGCTCGAACACGGCGAAGGTGCCGACTGCCGTTGTCGCCCCTGGCGCTCCCGTGTTGACCGGCACGTTGCCATACTGGATGGCGCCGTTGACCCACAGTGTCAGGTGCTCGGGCAGTGTCTTGGTCACGAGGACGTAGTCCCACGGTGTGGTGTCGCCCTTTCCGGAGGCCACGGCGGCCAGCAGGGTCTCCCACACCTTCGGACCGGCCAGGCCGTCCACTGTCAGCCCGTTCTGGTGCTCGAAGGTCTCGATGGCGGCCTTTGTGAGCATGTTGGGTTCGCCCTGAGTCCACAGGGAGGTCAGCTGGGTCGGCAGGTTGGGCCACCGCCAGGCCAGTGTGCCGGCCTGCGGGAGGGCCATGTCCTCCGGCACCGGCGCCGGGCTCGGTTCGACGTAGCTGAGGGGCAGGTAGCCCAGCATGGCGAGCAGCTGCTGCAGCCGGGTGGTGCTGCCCTCGGCGATTGTGAAGGTGACGGGTGGGGCGGAGGTCAGGTGCTGACCGTCCGCGTCGGTGATCCCCGAGGAGCCCGCCGGGATGGTGAGGGTCTCGGTGACCGCCGGGATGAACGACGCCGTGGGCCGGAACGTCAGGGTGGACGATCCGGTCCGGGCCCAGGTGCCGCTGACGGCCGGTGTCAGCGTGGGCATGCGGCCGTCCTTGGCCAGCGGGGCCGAGAACCGGACCGTGATGGTCGTATTTGGCGGCACGCTCTTTGTGCCCTTGGCCGGCGTCGTCGACAGGACGGTCAGCGCCTTGGCGCTGCTGGCCCCGGATCCCCCCGACCCCCCGTGGTGGGAGGCAGTATCGCTGGCGGCATCCGCCGAGCCCTTCCCACCCCCACCCCCCTTGCCCCCCCCGGTGACGGCG
>CAYVPF010000201.1:0-5864 GCA_964453355.1 uncultured Acidimicrobiaceae bacterium
GCTCCCGCTCGAGCATGTTCTTGAAGTCCATGTTCCCGCCCACGTTGAGCTGGTAGGGGTGGTCGAGGGCCAGGCCCCGGTCCTCGAACAGCCGGGTGAGGATCCGATGGACGATGGTCGAGCCGACCTGGCTCTTGATGTCGTCGCCGACGATGGGGACGCCGGCGGCGTGGAACTTGCGGGCCCACTCGGGATCGGAGGCGATGAACACCGGGATGGCGTTAATGAAGGCCACCTTGGCGTCCAGGCAGGCCTGGGCGTAGAACCGCTGGGCCGCTTCGGAGCCGACGGGGAGATAGGACACCAAGACGTCGGCCTTGGCGTCGCGGAGGGCCTGGGCCACGTCGACGGGGGCCTCGGGGGACTCCTCGACCACCTCCTGGTAGTACTTGCCGAGCCCGTCGAGGGTGGGGCCGCGCTGGACGGTGACACCGAGGTCGCCGACCTCGGCGAACCGGATCGTGTTGTTCAGCCCGGCGAACAGGGCCTTGCCCAGGTCGGTGCCGACCTTGGTGGCGTCCACGTCGAACGCCGCCACCGGCACCAGGTCCCGGACGTGGTAGCCGCCGAGCTCCACGTGCATGAGGCCGGGGACCACGTCGGCCGCTGTGGCGTCCTTGTAGTACGAGATGCCCTGGACCAGGGAGCTGGCGCAGTTGCCCACGCCGGCGATAGCCACCCGAACGGTGCTCATTGACGGTCTCCTTCTCTGCCGTGAGTGCTGCCCTGCATGTGTGTCTTGGCCTGCATGTTCATGGCGGCCGGCTGCAGCGCCGCCGGCCGTTCTGCTTCGAGCAACCGGTCGAGCCACCGGATGTCCTGCTCCACCCCTTCGGCGGTGTGCTCCACCACCGACCGGGCGTACACGTCGAGCTCCTGGCCGCCGCTGGCCGTCCGGACCTCGCCCAGCCGCTGGACCAGCTGGGCCCGGCGCCGTTCCAAGAGCGCCATCCGAGCCTGCGGGGCCAGGTGTCGGGCGAACGCCAGCCGGAGCCCGAAGCTCCGGGCATCGTCCGGTGCGCCGGCTCCGGCCAGCAGTTCGGCGAACAGCAGACGGCCGGGGTCGGTGATGCGGTACACCTTGCGGGACCGCCGGCCGCGGCCCGCGGTCCGTCGCCGGGCTCGGAGCACCGCCCACTCGCCGCTGAGTGATCCGGTCGGGGGGATGGCCACCGCCGGGCCGGGGCTGTCGGGCTCCACCGCCTCCACCGCTCCGCCGGCCTCCAACCGGGCCAGGGCCGGGTACAAGGAGCCGTAGGACACGTTGGCGAGCAGGCCCAGCCCCTCCCGGAGCTGCCGGCGGATCTCGTAGCCGTGGAGCTCCCGCTCCTCCAGGAGCCCCAGGATGGCCAGGTCCAACATCGCGACAACTATATCGGTTCGATATAGCGACGCGTGACATCGGGGTGACGGACCGGGCCACCGGGCCGCGGACCGGGGAGCCGATTGGACCGACAAGTCATCGGTAGGGGCACCGTGGGCGCCTTCGGGCGCTAGCCTCTGAAGCCGTGACCGTGACCTCCGGCCAGGGGGCATCGGGGAGACCCGAGGCGCCGAGCGTGGAGGCTCGCGTCGAATATCGGTTGGCCCGCAACGCGGTGGTCCGGGACGTCCGGCGGGGACGGCTGGGCACGGTGGACGTCTGCGACGCCCACCCGGAGCTGCTGCGGGCGGCCCGCAACGTGGGGAAGCCGTCCGGCGAGGACTGCCCGATCTGCGAATCGGCCGGAACGGTGCAGGTGACGTACGTCTTCGGGGCCGGGCTGCCGCCTGGTGGGCGCTGCCCGGGGACGGCGACCGAGCTGAACCGGCTCCGTCGGCGACCGGAACCGGTGCTCTGCTACGACGTGGAGGTCTGCCCGGACTGCGCCTGGCACCATCTCACCCGGAAGTACCCGGCCGGTGGCCGGGTCCCGCGGGCTCCCAGGGCCGGCAAGAGGGCCTAGACCTCGGGCCACCGGAAGGGGCAGGATACGGGGGCAGGGCTGCACGGCTGGACCGGCGGCACCTGTGCCGAAGTGGCCGTCCAGCAGTACCGAATCCAGCGCAGTACCCGATCTCCCAAAAGGGTCTCCCAAAAGGAGGGCATGCCATGTCCAGCCCTACCCCTGACCGCGCCGCCGACCGTCGCACCGCCGGCAAGCCGATGACCGTCCCCCTGGTGCGGGCCCGTAAGCGACGGGACGGCGCCGAACCGCTGGTGATGGTCACCGCCTACGACGAGCCGTCGGCGCGGATCGCCGACGCCGCCGGCGTCGACATGGTGCTGGTCGGTGATTCGGTGGCCAACAACGTCCTCGGCTACGAGGACACCCTGCAGGTCACCATCGACGACATGGCCCGGCACACCGCCGCCGTGGCCCGGGCCCGGACGCGGTGCCTGGTCGTCGGGGACATGCCGTGGATGAGCTACCACCTGTCGGTGGAGGAGGCCGTCCGCAACGCCGCCACCCTGGTCCGGGCCGGGGCCGGGGCGGTCAAGCTGGAAGGCGGCCGAGCCCGGCTGCCGGTGATAGAGGCCATCATCCGGGCCGAGATCCCGGTGATGGGCCATCTCGGACTGACCCCGCAGTCGGTCCTGGCCATGGGTGGCTACCGGGTGCAGGGGCGCAGTGCCGACGCGGCCCAGGCCCTGAAGGACGCGGCCAAGGCCCTGGCGGTTGCCGGCTGCTTCGCCTTGGTCCTGGAAGGTGTGCCGGACGTGGTGGCGGCCGCGGTCACCGAGGCGGTGGACGTGCCGACGATCGGGATCGGGGCCGGCCCGGCCTGTGACGGGCAGGTGCTGGTGTTCCACGACCTGCTCGGCCTGGGGGCGCGCCAGCCGCCGAAGTTCGCCCGTCAGTACGCCAACCTGGGGGTCCTGGCCACCGAGGCCATCGCCGCCTACGCCGCCGACGTCCGCCGCGGGACATTCCCCAACGACGACGAGAGCTACCACGCCTCCTCGGACCTCCAGAGCGCCCTGTCTCTGGAGGACGACGAGATCGAGTCGCCGGCCTGACCGGCGCCGCCGTCAGCGGTCGGTCCCGGCGTCGACTACCCTTACCCGGTTGGTCGAAGCCTGAGGCTTCGGCCACGGCAGTACAAGTCCTGTGCAGCGCGAACCGCCCCATGTGGTTTGAACTGGACAGGACGAACCCTGCCCCGAACGACGGGGCCCGGGCGGTTTTCGCCCGGTCCAGAGGGAGGTAGCCGCATGCGGCCTTACGAAGTCATGGTGATCTTCGACGTCAGCACCGAGCCGCCGGCCATTCAGGCCGCGCTCGACCGGGCGTTGGACACGGTCCGCAACAACGGGGGCACCCCCGGCGCCGTCGACCGGTGGGGCCGTCGACCGTTCGCCTACGAGGTGAAGCACAAGCGCGAGGGCTACTACGTGCTGGTGGAGTTCGCCGGCGAGAGCCAGACGGTGGCCGAACTGGACCGGTTCCTGGGCTTGGCCGACGAGGTGCTCCGCCACAAGATCGTCCGGCTGCCGGAGAAGGCGGTCGGGCGAACGGCGGCCAACCCGGGCCGTCGGCCTCCGGTCGCGCCCAGCACCCCGGAGCCGGTGGAGCAGGCCGGCTGATCGCCGGTACGGCCGAGAAGGAGAAGGATCATGCCTGACAACTCCGTGAGCCTGGTCGGCAACGTCACGCGGGACCCCGAGCTGCGGTTCACCAACACCGGTCAGCCCACCGCGTCGTTCGGCCTGGCCGTCAACCGCCGGTGGCAGAACCGCCAGACCCAGGAATGGGAGGAGGCCACCAGCTTCTTCGACGTGGTCTGCTGGCGGGAGATGGCCGAGAACGTCAGCGAGACCCTGACCCGCGGCTCCCGAGTGGTGGTCGTGGGGCGGCTCGAGCAGCGAAGCTGGGAGACCCCGGACGGGGACCGCCGATCGAAGGTGGAGGTCATCGCCGACGAGGTCGGGCCCTCCCTGCGGTGGGCCTCGGCACAGATAACCAAGAACGAGCGCCGGAGCCCCGGCGAAGGACCCCGCGGTGGCGGCGGTGGTGGCGGTCGACAGGCCCCGCCCTCGGCGGCACCCCGCAACCAGGAGCAGTCCGGGGCCGGATTCGGATACGACGAGGAGCCTTTCTAATGGCACGTAGCAACTTCCGGGGCGGGACGACCTCCCGCCGTGCACCCAAGGACACGGGCCGAAAGGTAAAGAAGAAGCCCTGTGCCCTCTGCCGGGACCACGTCGAGTGGGTCGACTACAAGGACGTCCCGCTGCTTCGCAAGTACATGAGCGACCGCGGCAAGATCCGGTCCCGCCGGGTCACCGGCAACTGTGCCCAGCACCAGCGGGACATCGCCCTGGCCATCAAGACGGCCCGGGAGCTGGTGCTGTTGCCGTACACCCAGCGGACCGTGACCGAACGGCCTTCGGGCCGGGGCGGACGGGGTGAGCGGGGAGACCGCGGCGACCGCGGCGACCGCCCGACCGGCCCCCGCGAGCCACGCAGTGACCGTGCCGGGTCCGCAGAGGACAAGCCCGCCGAGGGCGCCGAGGCGCCCGCCGAGCCCGTGACTGCCGGAGTAGCGGTCGGCGAGGCGGCGATCGAGGACGGAGAGGCCTGATGAGGGTGGTGCTGCGCAACGACGTCGACGGGGTCGGCCGGCGGGGCGACATCGTCGAGGTGTCCGGTGGGTTCGCCCGCAACTACCTGCTGCCCGGCGGCCAGGCGATGGTGGCGACCGAGAGCATGACGGCCCAGGCGGCCTCCATGCGCCGGGGCCGCGATCTGCGGGAGGCTAAGGACCGGGAGTCGGCCCAGGCCCAGGCCCAGGTCCTGGCCGGCGCCGTGCTCAAGATGGTGGCTCGGGCCGGATCGACCGGCAAGCTGTTCGGCTCCATCACCGCCACCGACGTGGCCGAGGCGGCCACCGCCCAGAAGGGAGTCGGCCTCGAGCGGCACCAGGTGGGGTTGGACGAGCCCATCAAGGCCGTCGGCTCCTACGAGGTGCCGGTCCGGCTGTTCGGTGACGTGGCCACCGCGGTCATCGTCGAGGTGGTCGCCGCCGAGTAAGGCGGCTCCCCGCCGGCTCGGTCGGCGGCAGACCCAACCGGCGACAGGTCGGACTGGCCGAGCCCCGGCGTCCGCCGCCCCAGTTGTCACACCCGTGGTTGATCCTGCAGGGATGCGACGCGCCCCAACAGCGAACCGGCCCACAGGCCTGTGGATACTGCTGCAAGTTTTCCACAGCGTCATCCACAGGACCCACCAGGGGTTTTTCTTCTTGAATCCCCAGGTTTCGCGCCTTCCGTTCCCCAGGCCCCTTCCCGCAAGGTAGCTAGACCATGGTGCAGGCTTTCGACGACCGTCCCCGCCACCTCCGATCCGCTCCGGAGGGGGGGAGGGGCGGGGCCGGCCCCCGGGTTCCGCCCCACAACTTGGAGGCGGAGGAATCCCTGCTGGGGTCCATGCTGCTGTCCAGCGACGCCACGGCCGCGGCCATCGAGATCTGCTCGGCCGAGGACTTCTACAAGCCGGCCCACGGCAGCATCTTCGCCGCCGTCGTCGCCCTGTTCGAGCGGGGGGAGCCGGTCGACGCAGTGACGGTCACCGACGAGCTCCGGCGGTCTTCGGTGCTGGAGTCGATCGGTGACCCGGCCCTTCTGGTCAGCCTGCAGGCCAACACCCCGTCCATCGCCAACGTCGTCCACTACGCCCGGATCGTGGAGGAGCACGCCCTGCTGCGGCGGCTGGTCGGGGTGGCCGGGGAGATCGCCGAGATCGGCTACTCGGTCCCCGAGGACGTCACCGGAGCGGTGGACGAGGCCGAGCGGAAGGTCTTCGACCTGTCCGAGCGGCGCACCACCGAGACCATCAAGTCGCTGAAGAACCTGCTGATGCCCAGCCTCGACCGTATCGAGG
>CAYVPF010000202.1:0-5858 GCA_964453355.1 uncultured Acidimicrobiaceae bacterium
CCGCCCAACGGCCCCCCCAGCCCCCCGCTCAGCCGCCCTCCCGCATGGACAGGCGCCGCCGCGGCCTGCCCCCGTGGCCCCGTGGGCCCAAGCCCAAGCGGCGGACCGAGTTCGGCCTGTTGGTCTTCGCCGCCTGCATCACCGTCGCCCTGTACGTCATCGCCGAGGTCGGCGCCAAGAACAAGATCCCCCCGCACATCGGACCGATCCTGGCCGTCATCCTCGGCATCTCCCTCGTCGGGCATGTGGCCAACCGATGGCTGGTCCCGCACGCCAACGCCGTGGTGCTGCCGATCGCCGCCCTCCTCAACGGCATCGGGTACGTGGTCATCGTCCGGTGGAACCCGCCGGCGGCCAAGTCCCAGGCCACCTGGGCAGTGCTCGGCATCATCTTGTACGTGGTCACCATGCTGGTGGTCCAGCACTCCCGGGACCTCGACCGCTACCGGTACCTGCTCCTCTTCGGGGCCGGTCTGCTCCTCGTGGCCCCACTCGTCCCCGGGTTGGGGGTGTCGTCGGCAACAACCCTGGGGGCCCGACTGTTCGTCCACCTCGGCCCGATCCAGTTCCAGCCCATCGAGATCGCCAAGATCCTGCTCTGTATCTTCTTCGCCTCGTACTTCGCCGAGAACAAGGAGCTGCTGTCCATCCCGACCGCCCGGGTGGGCAACCGCCTCGTCCTGGACCCGAGGCCCCTGATCCCCATCCTCGTCGCCTGGGGGCTGGCCATGCTGGTGATCGGCCTGGAGAACGACACCGGGTTCGCCATGCTGATCTTCACCATGTTCATCGCCCTGCTGTGGATCTCCACCGGCCGATGGACCTACCTGGTGTTCGGCATCGTCCTCTTCGCCGTCGGCACGTTCGTCGTGACCCACCTGGTTCCCCACGTGGAGGTCCGCATCTCCGACTGGCTGCACCCCGGGACCAACACACAGCTTGCCGAGGGCAAGTACGCCTTCGCCAACGGCGGCATCGGCGGATCGGGGCTGGGCCTCGACAAGGCCGCCGGCACCATCCCCGAACTGACCAGCGACATGATCTTCTCGGCCATCGGTGACGAGCTGGGGTTCATCGGCGGTGCCGCCGTGGTGCTGGCCTTCGTCCTCATGGTCGGGGCTGGCCTGCGGATCGCCCAGACCGCCCGCTCGGATTTCTCCAAGCTCGTCGCCACCGGCCTGACCGTCATCGTCGGGTTTCAGGCCTTCTTCATCATGGCCGGGGTGCTGCAGATCCTGCCCCTGACCGGCATCACGCTCCCGTTCGTGGCCTACGGCGGGTCGTCGTTGGTGGCCAACTACGTCCTCATCGCCGTCCTGATGCGGGTGTCCGAAGAAGGGGCGTCAAACCCCGCGGAAGAAGCCCTGGGCCTCACACTGCCCGGCGAGACCGCCTTCCTCCCGGCCACCTGAGGCCCCCCGGCTTCTTCAGGCCGCCATCAGGCCACGTCCCCGCCCTGGGCCAGCAGTCGCTGGTCGGCCAGCATCGGCGCCGGCACCGCCTGGCGCGCCGCCAGGATCAGCCCGTCGCTGGGCCGGCAGGGCAGTACCTCGCGTCCCCGCTGCGACATGATGTCCAGCTCCGCCGTATAGGTGGTCCCCTGCCGGCCGGTCAGCCGCACGGCCACCACGTCGGCCCCCAACCGCTGCAGCACGGTGCTGAACAGGTCGTGGGTCAGCGGCCGCGGCGTCGACAGCCGCCGGGCGGCGTAGCTCAGGGCCACCCCCTCGGGCAGGCCGATCCGGAACGACAGCACCCGCAGCGGCGCCTCCGCCTCCTGCAGGGTCACCAGCGGGTACTGGTCCGGCAGCTCCATGGTGACCGACACCAGGTCCATGACTCGGAACACCGCTTTCGATCCGACCGACGGCGGCGCCATTGGGACCTCGGGCATAGGCGGAACCTGGGGCACAGGCGGAACTTCGGGCTCAGGCATTGCGGCGGGCGTACACGCTCAAGGCCAATCCGACGCCCAGGAAGAAGGCGATGACCGCGGTGCCGCCGTAGCTGATGAACGGCAGCGGGATGCCGGTGATGGGCATGATGCCCATGTTCATGCCGGCGTTCTGGAAGGTGCTGAAGGCGATGAACATGAAGATCCCGGTGCACAGCAGCCGACCGAAGCTGTCCCGGGACAGCTGCCCGGCCCGGAGCACCCGCCACGCCACCACGGCCAGGACCGCCAGCACGCCAGTGGCCCCGACAAACCCCAGTTGCTCGCCGACGGCGCTGAAGATGAAGTCGGTCCGCTGTTCCGGCACGTACCCGAGATTGGTCTCGGCTCCGTGCAGCAACCCCTTGCCGAACAGCCCACCGGACCCGATGGCCGACTTGGCCTGCTGGAGGTTGTAGATGTGTGTCAGTTCCAGCTTGGTCAGGTGCGTTGTGTCCTGTTTCAAGAAGATGGTGATCCGTGTGATCTGGTAGTGGTGCACCAGTCCGGCCTCCACGGCCACGATGACCACCAGCACCACCCCCACCAGCAGCATGACCAGGATCCGGGTGGGCAGACCGGCGGCGGCCAGCATGACCAGCAGCACGATGGTCATGATGATGGCGGTGCCCAGGTCCGGCTGCACCAGCACCAGGCCGATGGGTATGCCGGCCATGATGAGCAGCCGGATGACGTCGCGCCAGGCCAATCCTTCGTTGCGGCGCGAGCAGTAGGTGGCCACGGCGATGATCAGGGCCAGGACCCCGAACTCGGACGGTTGCAGCTCCAGGGGGCCCAGGCGAAACCACCGTTGGGCCCCCAATGTGGACGACCCAACCCCGGGCACCATGACGGCCAGCAGCAGGAACACCGAGAACCCGTACAGCAGGTATCCGACCGACTCCAGCCGGCGGTAGTCCAGCCAAGCCAGCAGCACCATGGCGACGACGCCCAGTAGCAGGAACAGGGCCTGGCGCTTCATGTAGTACGTCGGACTTGTCCCGGCCGCGGTCAGCGGCCCGCGGGTGGCCGAGTACACCATGACCACCCCGATGATGCCGGCCAGGATGGCCGCGGCCGCCAGCACGAAGTCGATCCGCAGGCCGCCGCGGCGCCGCGGCGCCAGAGGTCGAGTCGGAAGGGTGATCACCGGGCCTGCACCGCGGGACAGAATAACGGCCGTGCCCCCCTCCCCCCTGACGGCCGCCCTACCTTTCGTCGCCGCCGCCACCGGCAGCGGCTCCGGGAGCTCCGCCGGCACCGCCCACCAGACGACCGATTCGGGCGACTGGCTGTACCAACTCCTGGTCAAGACCGGGGTGACACCGTCCACGGCCCATTCCGTCGACAATTTCGTCATCCGCCCCCTGGAGGTGGTCCTGGTCATCATCGTGGCCGTTCTGGTGGCCCACTTCGGGGCCCGGGCCATCCGCCGGTTCCTCGGCACGGTGGCCCAGCGGGCCGCCGACCGGTCCAGCGGCGACCGCGCCGGGGCCCGGGCGGCCACGGTGGTGGCCCTGGTCGGCAACCTGTGGCGGTTCTTCGTCGGGGTGGTCGCCTTCTTCATCGTGCTCGGCATGCTCGGCATCGACCTCACCCCGCTGCTGGCCAGCGCCACCGTCATCGGCGCCACCATCGGCTTCGGTGCCCAGGCGTTGGTCCGGGACTACCTGTCCGGGTTCCTCTTGACCATGGAGGACCAGTTCGGCATCGGCGACACCGTCACCGTCGGGTCGGTGACCGGTCCCGGGACCATCACCGGCGTGGTGGAAGACGTGTCCCTGCGGGTCACCCGGATCCGGGCCTTCGACGGCACCATCTGGTACGTCCCCAACGGTGACATCCGGGAGCTGGCCAACGGGTCCCGGGGGTGGGCCCGGGCGGTGGTCGACCTGCCGGTGCCCGCCGGTGACGCCGCCCGCCTGGACCGGCTGCGGGACCTGGCCGGTGACGCCGCCCGGTCCGTGGCCGCCAGCCCCCGGTTCGCCGCCGCCTGCACCGAGCCCCCCGAAGTCGTGGGCATGGTGTCCGCCGACGCCGACCACTGCACCCTCCGCGTGGCCCTGCGCACGGTCCCGGCCCAGCACGCCGCGCTGGAGCGCGCCCTCCGCGAAGCGATGGTGGCCCGGTTGGCCGCCGAGGGGCTGTGGCCTGACCCCGCCGGCTGAGCCGCCCCTCTCCGGGGAGGTGACGACGCCTCTCCGGGATTGCTAACCGGCGTCCCGCCGGCCGCTGGCGGCCTCCCACATGGCCGCCACCGGAGCCGGCTGCCCCGTCCAGCGTTCCAGCTGGGCCGCGGCCTGGTGGACCAGCATGCCCAGCCCTCCCACCACGGTGGCCCCCCGCTCGGCCGCCGCGGCCAGCCACGGGGTCATCGGCGGGTGGTACACCAGGTCGGCCACCACCTGACCGGCGCCCAGCCGATCGGCCGCCACCAGCGGCTCGGCGGCGGCCGTCCCGGTACCGGCCATGCCGGTCGGGGTGGCGTCCACCACGAGGTCGGCACCGGCGGCGTCGGCGGCCGTGCCCACCCGGCCCCGGTCCCCGGCCACGGCGGCGGCGGCGGTCGCCCGATCGACCGACCGGTTGACCACGACCACCTCCGTCGCCCCGGCGTCGGCCAGGGCCAGGATCACGGCCCGGGCCGCCCCGCCGGCCCCCACGACCAGGCACCGCCGCCCGGCCGGGTCGAACCCGGCCTGCCGCCCGACGGCCGCCACGAACCCGGCCCCGTCGGTGCTGTCCCCGACCAGTCGCCCCGGGCGGCTCCCGTCGTGGTCGGCGCCGCCGCCGCCGGCGTCGGCCGGCTCCCAGAACAGGCAGTTGACGGCACCCAGCGTCGCCGCCACCGGCGTCAGACGGTCCACCAGGCCGGCCACCGCCGCCTTGTGGGGCATGGTCACCGACAGCCCGGCGATACCCAGCGCCCGCAGCCCGGCGACCGCACCGGCGGACTGCCCGTCGGGCACGGCGAACCCCACCGACACCCAGTCGAGGCCGAGGGCGGCGAAGGCGGTGTTGTGCAGCAACGGCGACAGCGAGTGCGCCACCGGGTCCCCCATGACCCCCACCACCCGGGTGGCCGCCGAGAGGGTCATCCGAGCCCCCGCTGTTTGGCCAACGCCTCGTTGGCCAGCTGCTTTGTGTATGTGGTGGAGAACGCCTCGGTGCCGTCCTTGTCGACCACCACGAAGTACAGCCAGGACCCCGGGGTGGGGTTGACGGCGGCCCGCAGGGCGACGGGCGAGGGGAAACAGATGGGGGTGGGGGTGAGGCCGCTGTGGATGTAGGTGTTGTACGGCGTGTCCTTGTGCCGGTCCGCTGTCGTCACCACCCCGCCGTCCTGGCCGAGGGAGTACAGCACCGTCGATGTCATGTCCAGGGCCATGTTGGCCTTCAGCCGGTTGACGATGACCCGGGCCACCTTCCCCATGTTCTGGTTGTAGTACCCCTCCTTCTCGACGATGGAGGCGGCGATGACCACCTGGTATTGCGTCATCCCCAGCTTGGCTGCCGCCGCCGCGTCCAGTCCGGCCGCCGCTGCCTGGTCGTCGAACCGGTCCACCATCGTCGTCAGGAGCGCCGTGGCCGACTCACCTGTCGCCACCTGGTACTCCCCGGTCCCCAACAGTCCTTCCAGGCTGTGGTTGCCGGGGGGCTGGAACGGCGACGTGACCCGGCCGCTCCGGGCGACCGCGGTGAAGGTTGTGCCGATGTCCCCCGGCGCCGCCCCCAGCTGGTTGCCGACCTCCGCCACCGTGTACCCGGGCTGCACGTCCAGCTCGAACGACGGGCCCGACGGGCCGCGGCCCAGCTCCCACCAGGCCGCCACCCCGGCGGCAGCCAGCACCACCAGTACGACCACCGCCACGACGACCCGGCGGCGGCGATGCCGGCGGCGGCGGTGCCGGGCGGACCCGGCCCG
>CAYVPF010000203.1:0-5777 GCA_964453355.1 uncultured Acidimicrobiaceae bacterium
CAAGGTCTACCGGACCGGGACGCTCGCCGTCGCCGCCCTCCGGGGGATCACCATTACCATCGACGAGGGTGAGTACGTGGCCATCATGGGCCCCTCCGGATCGGGCAAGTCCACCCTGATGCACATTCTCGGCTGCCTGGACGTGGCCTCCTCCGGCTCCTACCACCTGGCCGGCGAGCGTGTCGGCGACATGGACGAGGCGGCACTGGCCTCGGTGCGGAACCGGCACATCGGGTTCGTCTTCCAGCAGTTCAACCTCCTCCCCTCGCTGTCGGCCTTGCGGAACGTCGAGCTCCCGCTCGTCTACGCCGGCGCCAGCCGGGCGGAGCGGCGGGCCCGGGCGATGGCCGCGCTGGAGCGGGTGGGCCTCGGTGATCGGGTCCAGCACCGTCCGGGCGAGCTGTCCGGCGGTCAGCAGCAGCGGGTGGCCATCGCCCGGGCGTTGGTGAGCGACCCCGCCTTGATCCTGGCCGACGAGCCCACCGGGGCCCTCGACTCGAAGTCGGCGCACGACGTCATGGCTCTCATGGCCGAGCTGCACGCCGCCGGGCGGACCCTCGTGCTCATCACCCACGCCCCCGAGGTGGCCAAGGAGGCGGAACGGACGGTCCGCATCCGTGACGGGCTCCTTGTGGCAGAGGAAGCAGCCGCCGAAGGAGCGCTGGTCGGATGAGCTGGCTCGAAACCCTCCGCACCGGCCTGGAAGCCGTCCGCACGCACCGGCTGCGCTCGGGGCTCACGGTCCTCGGCATCATGATCGGGATCGCCGCCGTCATCCTCACCGTGGGCCTCGGCCAGGGAGCCCAGAACCAGGTGTCCTCGGAGATCAACGCCCTCGGCACCAACCTGCTCACCGTCACCCCGGGCAGCACGACCTCGACGAGCGGGGTCCGGGAGGGTCTGGGGTCGGCGTCGACGCTGACCGAGGGCGACGCCGACGCCCTCCAGTCGAAGACGGTGGCCCCCGACATCGGCGCCGTGGCGCCGGTGGTGTCGGCGTCCGAAACGCTGACGGCGGGGTCGTCCACCTGGACCTCGACGGTGGACGGCACCACGCCGGCCTGGGAGACGGTCCGCAGCCGCAGCGTCACCGAGGGCCGGTTCATCGACGACCAGGACGTGACCGACGGGACGGCCGTGGCGGTGCTCGGCACCACAACGGCCGCCGAGCTCTTCAGCGGCGAGGACCCGGTGGGCCAGACGGTGAAGGTCGACGGTGTCCCGATGACGGTGATCGGCGTGCTCGACTCGGTCGGCTCCTCGTCCACATCGAGCAGCTCCAACCAGGACGACCAGGTGGTGGTGCCGATCTCCACCGCCTCGGCGCGCCTCTTCGGCTCGACGTCGCTGTCTTCCATCCTCGTGCAGGCCACGTCGTCCTCCACGTTGTCCGCCGCCTACCAGGAGGCCGACACCGAGCTGTTGGCCCTGCACGGGATCTCGACATCGGCCGACGCCGACTTCACCATCACCTCCGAGCAGTCGCTCGTGTCCACCTCGACCTCGGTGGACCGCACCCTCACCATCCTCCTGGGTGGCATCGCCGGCATCTCGCTGCTCGTCGGCGGGATCGGGGTGATGAACATCATGCTGGTGTCGGTGACCGAGCGGATCCGGGAGATCGGCCTCCGCAAGGCTCTGGGAGCCACCCCCAAGCTCATCCGGCGCCAGTTCTTGCTGGAGGCATCCGTCCTCGGGCTCACCGGGGGTGCCTTCGGGGCGTTGCTGGCCCTGCTCGGGACGCTCATCCTGCCCCACGCCATCGGCTACCCGATCTCGATGTCACCGACCGCCAGCGTCGGCGCCCTGCTGATCGCCATGGCCATCGGGGTCGTCTTCGGGGTCTACCCGGCCTCCCGGGCGGCCCGGCTGGCGCCGATCGACGCGCTGCGCAGCGAATGACCAAGGGCAGCGAATGACCAAGGGCAGCGAATGACCCCTATGCGAATGACCCAGGAGAAGGAGAAACCATGAGGCGCCTCGCCCCTCGCATCCCGGCGGTTGCCACCGCCCTCGTTGCCCTACCGCTGGCCCTCAGCCTGGCGACCATCACCGCGGCCGGCGCCGCCTCGTCCACGTCGAAGTCGGGGGCCGGGTCGTTCCCCGGTGCCTCAGGCTCGGTGGCCGCCATCACAGGGTCGTCCATGGAGGTCCAGAGCGAGCAGTCCGGCCAGGTCACCGTCAACTGGAGCACATCGACGACCTTCTCCGAGACGGTGGCCGTCGCTGCCTCTTCGGTGGCCGCCGGCGACTGCGTGACCGTGACGGGGACGGTGGCCAAGAAGACGAAGAAGCTGACGGCCAAGACGGTCACCATCAGCCAGCCGACCGCAGGCAGCTGCAGTACCGGCGGGTTCGGCGGAGCTGGCGGCGCTGGCGGCGGCGGAGGTCGCTTCGGCGGCGGCACGCCGCCTTCGGGTGGCACGCGGCCGAGCGGGGCGGCCGGCGGCTCGGGGGAGGCACCAGCGGGTGGCCCCGGCGGCGGCGCCGGGCGGCCCACCACCTCGAATACCGGGTTCGCCAGTGGGACGGTGAAGACGGTGACCTCGAGCACCCTGACCATCACGGGGATCTCGTCGGCCGCCTTCAGTGGTACCGCGCCCAAGAAGGGAGCAAAGAGCTCGGCCAGCACCAAGAAGGCCGCGACGCCGAAGACGACCACCGTGAAGATCGCGTTGGCATCATCGACCACCTACACCGAAGGCCAGAGCGCCGCCTCCTCCGCCCTGGCGGTCGGGGACTGCGTGACGGCGACGGGGTCGGACGATTCGACCGGTGCGGTCAGTGCCACCTCGGTCCACATCACCTCCACCGGGGGGAAGACGTGCACCACCGGCTTCGGCGGCTTCGGGGGCGGGGCCGGTGCCTGAGCCGCACCGTCGAACCTGGCCCCGGCCCTCCTGGGGCATGGCGGTCGTGGTCGTGGTCGTGGCCCTCGTCGGGGCCGGCATCGGCCTGTGGGCGACCAGGGCTTCGGCCGCCACCGGGTACCGCCTGGGGACGGTGACCACGGCCACGGTCCGCAAGACCCTCGATCTGTCCGGCACCGCCTCGGCCGTCCACCAGGCGACCGCCGACTTCCAGGTGGCGGGCACCGTGTCGGCGGTGGACGTGTCGGTGGGCGAGAAGGTGACGGCCGGTCAGGCCATTGCCTCGCTGGCCACCACAGCGCTCGAGAACGACGTCGACTCGGCCCAGTCGTCGCTGTCGTCGGCCCAGGCCAAGCTCGCCGAGGACGAAGCCTCGGAGTCGTCGAGCTCGACCACGTCCTCCACCTCCTCGACCGCGTCGGCGGCGACCACCACCACGACGACGGCACCCACGACCACCACCACGGCCGCCTCGGCGGCGGCCACCGCCGGCGGGGCCGGCACAAGCACCTTGACCCAGGCCCAGCAGGCGGTAGTGGCCGCCCAGCAGACCGCCGACACGGCGACGGCGACGGCGGCTTCGGACCTCAGCCAGGCCCAGAGCGTCTGCGCCGGTTCCGGCGGGACGACGACCACCACGACGACCCCGTCGTCGACCACCACCTCCACGACCACCACGAGCACGACGACACCGTCCACCACCACGACCAGCGGGTCGGGGGGTACGTCGGCGGCGTGCAGCACGGCGCTGGCCCAGGCCCTGGCCGCCCAGAACCAGGTGGCCACCGCCCAGAAGGCCACGGCCTCGGCGGAGACAGCCCTGGCGAAGCTCCTGGCCTCGTCGTCGGCCTCGTCGACAGCCTCCTCGGGCTCTACGACCAAGGGCACCTCGGCCACCGGGTCTTCCGGCACCTCCGGCGGTGGCACGGGGTCGACGGCGGCCTCCGGCACGGGGGCGACCACCGCGACGTCGGGAACGGGGTCTTCGGGGACGGGTTCCTCCGGGACGGGTTCCTCCGGGGCGGGAGCGTCCGGGGCGGGAACGTCCGGGGCGGGAACGACGGGGACCTCCGGCACGTCGACGGCGTCGGACAGTGCCGAGCAGCTGGCTAGTGACCAGGCATCGATCGATTCGGCCCAGGCGTCGCTGATCGAGGCGCAGCAGTCGCTGGCCGACGCCCAGCTGACCAGCCCGATCGGCGGCACGGTGGTGTCGGTGGGGCTGACCGTTGGCCAGTCGGTCACCGCCGGGTCGACAACCGATGCGATCACTGTGCTGAACTCCGGGAGCTATCAGGTAACGGCGACGCTCACGCCGACGGAAGCGGCCGAGGTGAAGGCCGGGGACAAGGCCCAGGTGACGGTCACGGGCACCGACGGCACCCTGGCCGGGACCGTGGCCCGGGTCGGGCCGGTCGACACGAGCAGCTCCAGCTCCACATATCCGGTGGTGGTGGCCCTGCCGGCCGGCTCGCACGGCATTGCGGCCGGCTCGTCCGCCCAGTTGGTGGTGACCCTTGACGAGGCCCACGATGCCCGGGTGGTGCCCACCTCCGCCGTCCACACCGCCGGCAGCGCCGACTACGTCGACATGCTGGCCACAGGGCAGGAGTCCCGACGCACGATCGACGTCGGCATCGTGGGGGCCGAGTACACGCAGATCACTACCGCGCTGCCCCAGGGAACCGAGGTCATCCTGGCCAACCTGGCCCAAGCGGTGCCGTCATCGAGCACCGACTCCTCCACCAGCGTCTTCGGTGGCGCGGGATCGACCGGCGGGTTCACCGGCGGCGGGTTCACCGGTGGTGGGTTCACGGGCGGTGGGTTCACGGGCGGTGCCGGCTTCGCCGGAGGAGGCTGAGCGGGGTAACGAGCCGCCGCGGCCATGCCGGCCACGTCGGTCGGGACCGGGCAGCCCCGCGATCACAGGTTGCGCGGCCCAGGTCCTTGTCGGCCGAGTTGGTCGTCAGGGTTCACGAGCTTGCACAGGCCGAGGGAGAGGCATCCGCAGCCGATGCAGCCGCTGAGCCGGTCCCGGAGGTGTTGCAGGCCGATGATCCGCTGGTCCAGGTCGTCCCGCCACGCCGCCGAGAGCCGTTCCCAGTCCCGGCGGGTCGGCGTCCGGCTGTCCGGCAGTCGGTCGAGGGCGTCCTTGATCCGCCGGAGGGGGATGCCCACGGCCTGGGAGGCGCGGATGAAGGACACCCTTCTCAGCACTTCCCGCGGGAACCGCCGTTGGTTCCCGGCGGTACGGGTGCTGTGGATGAGGCCTTCGGCCTCGTAGAAGTGCAGGGCGGAGACGGTGACGCCGCTGCGGTCGGCCACCTGGCCCACGGTCAGCTCGTCGGGGGGATGAGAAAATCCGGACATGTGCTTGACCTCAACCTTACCTGAGGTCTTAGCCTGACGGCATGACCTTCAACGACGCCGAAGTGCGGTTCCTCACCCGCCAGCCCCGTGGCCACCTGGCCACGGTGGGGCCGAACGGGACGCCCCAGGTCAAACCGCTGGGATTTGCGTACAACCCGGTCCTCGGCACCATCGACATCACCGGGTTCAACATGGGCGGCAGTGCCAAGTACCGCAACGTCCAGCAGCATCCGGACGTCGCCTTCGTCGTCGACGAGGTGACCGAGGAGTCGATGGAAGGCGCCCACTTCCTCGAGATCCGCGGCCACGCTGAAACCGTGGTCGGGACCCACGATCCGCAGGGCCATCTGTCGGCCGAGATCATCCGGATCCGTCCCCGGCGCATCCTCTCCTTCAACGTCGATCCGGGCCATCCGGGCTTCGACGCCCGAGACGTGCCGCCGGGTGGAGGCCGGGCGGCTGGCCCCCCTGGTGGGCCAGACCTTCTCACTGGCCGAGACAGCCAAGGCCCATCTGGCGATCGAATCGCGTGAGACC
>CAYVPF010000204.1:0-3036 GCA_964453355.1 uncultured Acidimicrobiaceae bacterium
CTTCTTCGTCGACCTGGTCGACCGGTTCTACGAGGGGGTGGCCGGGGACCCGGTGCTGCGGCCGATGTACCCCGACGACCTCGTCGCGGCCCGTGCCCATCTGGCCCTGTTCCTGGTCCAGTACTGGGGCGGTCCGGCCACCTACAACGAGCAGCGCGGGCACCCCCGGCTGCGGATGCGCCATGCCCCGTTCGTCATCGGCACCATGGAGCGCGACGCCTGGCTCCGGCACATGACGGCGGCGGTGCGGGGAGCGGTGGCCGCCGCCGGCCTCGATGCCGGGGACGAGGCCGAGCTGCTGGCCTACTTCGACATGGCCGCCCACCAGCTGATGAACGCCTGATGGTCAGTCCTTGAACTCCGGTGGCCGCTTCTCCCGGCGGGCCCGGATGGCCTCTTCGAAATTGCGGGTGGTGATGCGGACGAACAGCTGGGCGGTGCCCTCGGCGTCCATGTGGGTCTCCAGGCTGGAGGCGTCCAGGCCGTTCCACAGCATGCGCTTGGTCAGCTCCACCCCGGGCCGGCTCCAGCCGATGATGCGCTCGGCCACCCCGTAGGCGGTGTCCAGCAGGTCGTCGCCGGGGACCACGTTGGAGACGAGCCCGATGCGGGCGGCCTCGTCGGCGTCCACGTCCCGGCCGGTCAGCATGATCTCGGCCGCCCGGGACGACCCGACGGCCCGGGGCAGCAGGTAGCTCAGGCCCAGCTCGGCGGCCGTCAGGCCGTTGTTGATGCCGGCGGCCCGGAAGTAGGCGGTGTCGGCGGCGACGCGGATGTCGGTGGCCAGCGACAGGCAGAACCCGCCGCCGATGGCCGGGCCGTTGATGGCGGCGATCACCGGCTGGTGCAGCCGGCGCACCGTCCGGATGACCTCGTCCAACAACTCCATGGACCGCATCGCCATGGTCGGCAGCGTGAGGCCGTCGAGGTGCGGGATCACCCCCGGGTCCTCCAGGTCGGCCCCCGAGCAGAACCCGTGGCCGGCCCCGGTGAGCACCACGACCCGGGTGTCGTTGTCCCGGCCGATGTCGGTCAGGGCGTCTTTCAGCGGGATCATGACGTCGAAGGCCATGGCGTTCATCCGCTCCGGCCGGTTCAAGGTGACCAGGGTCACCTGCGGCCGTGGCTTGTCGATCAGGACGAAGGGCACGGCGGGACAGCGTAGGCGGGGCCCGGGCGAAGGGAAAACCCAGGTGTGGGTTCAGCGCTTGCCGGAGTTGCGGAGCTTGCGGAGGTCGAACTCCCGGACACGTTCGTCCAGGGACACCACCATGTCCGGCCGGATGGCCCGGTGGGCCTTCTCCCGCAGCTGCACCCCGGTGCCGAAGGCCACGAACTGGATGATCCGGGCGTTGTGGCCGAGCGGCCCCTCGCGGAGCTTGACGTCGACCACCCCCTCGGCGTTCATGTCCAGGCCGGTCCGTTGCATGCCTTCCATGGCGTTCTCCCGGGCCAGGTACAGGGCCTGGGTCAGGTTGGGCAGCTCGACGTTCTGCCCCTGCTGGGCCGCCCAGTCCCGGGCGGTCCGCCGGGGGGCGATGACGAAGCTGGCCCCGGCGGCCAGTCCCACCGGCCACCACCCGGCCCGGGTGAGCAGGACGAAGTCCCGGGCGGACAGGTCCGAGATGAAGTCGAAGCCGGGCTTGGAAGAGCCGACGCGACGGACGGCGGTGCCGGTCAGGGCCAGGTCGATGTGGTGGGAGCCCACCCGCAGCTCCACCTCCACCCCGACGACCCCGGCGCCGCCGACGTGGGCGCACTCCTCGCGTAGCAGGCCGCTGGCCTCCTGCAGGGCCCCGGCGAAGGCGGTGGAGGCCTCCCGGATCTCACCGGTCTGCCACTGCCAGGTGCCCCAGGGCATGGACCACCAGGACACCCCGAACACCACGTCGACCGGCTCCCAGCCGATGGAGTGCAGCAGCAGGACCTCGTCGATGGACAGGTCCGAAGTGCTGCCCCGCCGGCCGCCGCCGCTGGCCGCGGTGGGGTCGCCGTCGGTGAGCACCGCCATGGCCTGGTGCAGGTCCACCGGCTGAGCGGTCGGGACGGGAGCCGGGACCGGTGAAGGTGCCGCCGGGTCCGGCGGGGGAGTGGTCGCCGCGGTCATGCCAGCCGGACCACCGGCTCGGCGGCCGGGAGGGGGTCGAAGTCCTTGTACCGGCGGACCCGGTTGCCCTTCAGCAGGCACTGGACGGTCATGTCGCCCTCGCCGGCCTCCCGCTCGAACTGCTCCAGGACGGCGCCGTGGAGGGAGTCGCCGGCCAGCTGGTGGCGGAGGCGCTCGCGGGCCAGGTGCCGGGCGGCGCGCTGGGCCTTGTTGACCTGCTGGATGGACCCGACGCCGGTGACCGAGCCGGTCCAGCCGGCGCCGCCGGAGGTGCCGGCCATCTGGTATTGGGTGATGCAGTAGCCGATCATCTGCACCGAGCTCATCGTGGCCACCACGGACACCGGGACGTAGCCGGCCTCCAGCAGCTTGGCCAGCCGCTGGCCGGCCAGGTAGGTGGCGAACGGCTGCCGGGGGAACTTGGCCCCGGGCACCCGGACGGCGGTGCCGGTGGCGCGGAACTCGGCGGTGTAGCCGCCGGCCAGGTAGGTCATGTCGTCCACCACGCCGACGATGCCGTGGGCACCAGCGGCGACGGCCTCGTCGACCATCCGCTGGTAGGCGTTCCCCCAGCCCTCCGCCCAGGCGTTCTGTATCCAGGGCACCTCGGCGTTGTAGCCCCAGGACCGGTGCTCGGCGCCGACGAAGCCGTGGGGGCACTGGTACCGGTCGACGTACTGGCCGGCCTGCGGGGCCCAGGCCGGTGTGTTGCGGTAGACGGATCCCGAGTACCAGCTCCACTGCATCACGGCGTAGCCCTGGACCACCGACACGGGCTCGAGCCCGAGGGCGTCGCAGGCGCCGAAGTCGGCGACGGACAGGCCGGAGGACCAGGCCTTGTCGCCGAGGCGCCGGCTGGCGGCCTCGGGCAGCTCGCCGTCGCCGGGGGCCCAGTCGGCCGCGGTCCGGCCGGCGGGGTCCTCCGCCAC
>CAYVPF010000204.1:3136-5767 GCA_964453355.1 uncultured Acidimicrobiaceae bacterium
GGGGTGCCGTCGGGGCCGTCCACCGGGTTCAGCCGTCCAGGGAGATGATGGTGCGCGGCGGCGGGATGGTGTGGTCGCCGTCGGTCTTGGCCACGGCGGTGCCGAGGGACAGGAACTCGATGGTGTGGTCCCCCCACATGTGGCTCTTCTCCTCCAGCCGGACCCCGACGATGCCGGTGGCCCCCAGGTGGTCGGCCTCTTCCTGCATGCGGGTCATGGCCAGCTCCCGGGCCTCGTAGAGGGCCTGGGTGAAGTTGGGCAGCTCGGTGTTCTGGCCGGCGGACCGCAGGGTCTGGCCGAGGCCGCGGTGGGCGATGTGGTAGACGCAGGTGCCCATGACCAGGCCCAAAGGGACGTGGCCGGTCTGCATCAGGGTCCAGAAGTCCTGGCCGGACAGGTCGGAGGTGAACGGCTTGCCCTGGTTGTTGCGGTACGACCGGCCGTCCTCGGCCTTGACGGCGGTGCCGACGGCGATGAACTCGGCGGTGTCGGAGCCCCACTCGTAGTAGTTGACATCCAGCCGCACCCCCACGACGCCGTCGGCGCCGAGCTCGGTGGCCTCGGCGTCCATGCGGTCCATGGCCAGCTCCCGGGCGTTGTACATGGCCTCGGTCAGCTTGGCCAGCTCCTGGCTCTGGGACCACCGGCGGGTCTGGATGCCGAGGTGGTAGATGGAGCTGCCCATCACGAACCCGAGAGGATGGAACCCGACCTCTTTGATGAGCAGGAACTCGTTCACCGACAGGTCGGAGGTGAACATGCCCTTGTGCCCCGGCCGGTCCTCGAGCTCGGCCAGCCGGCGGCTGGCGTCGGGCGGCAGGCCCTCGGGCACTTCTGCGGGGGACGGTTCGTTGGTCATCGGGTACCTCCGTCGCCGATCGCGGCCGGGCCGTCGCCGCCGGCCCCGTCGGGGAGGCGGTTGGCTACGACCAGGGACTCTAGGGCCAATCGGGTGGCCTGGCTGGTCGAGGCCTCCTGCCGGAGAGTGGACAGCAGTTGCCGCAGCCACTGGTCGACGGTGACGGTGGTGGACCGGATGCGGATGCCGCCGCTGCTGCGGCCGATGGTGCAGACCAGGTTGCCGTGGTTGACGGCGGCGTCCAGCTGGTCGTCACCCAGGTGCACCGACACCCGTCGGATCTCGTCCGACTTCTTGAACAGCCGACCCCCGGCCCGCTCCACCTCCAGCCGGTCGCCGAGGACGCCGGCCAGCCGGTTGACGAGGGCGCGGAGCAGCATCCGGACGTCGTCGGTGTCGGCCTGCAGGGACGACGCCAACAGGTCGAGGTCGAAGCCGTCGCCTTCCCCCAGGCTCCCGCCGCCAGACAGGTCCCCGTCACCAAACAGGTCACCCGGCACGGCGCCTCCCGGTCACGATCCCCCCACCACGGTGCCAGTTGTCCATCGACGGCCAGGCTACTGCGGTGGGGTGGCCGGCTCCTTCCGGGCGAGCCACCGCAGCCGGGCCGCCCGGGCGTCCCAGGCGTACACCACGGCGGTGCCGGCGGCCAGGTCGTGCAGGGCCCGGCGCTGGCGCTGCACCAGGACCATCACCACGCCGATCCCTCCCAGCACGAAGCTGAACGGCAGCAGGACGGTCCGCAGCACGGCTTGCCGAGGGCTGGCCGGCTGGCCGTCGGCCCGGACCACCTGCAGCCCGAACAGCGCCATGCCGATGGTCTTGCCGCTCAGGGCCCACTGGTAGGAGAAGTACACGAACCCCCAACCCACCAGCACGATGGCGGCGACGGCCTGGTGGTGGCCGAGGGTCAGCGGGTGCCCGACGATCAGCTGACTGGCCAGGGACACCGCGGCGGCCCCCAGGGTGTACAGCAACCAGACGGCGCCGATGTCGATGGCGAACGCCACCAGACGGCTGGCCACCCCGGCATAGTGGCCCTGCCGACCTTCGGTCAGCTCCGGGGACGGCGGCGGCACCAGCATCACGCCGGTGCCGCCGGGCTCCCGTCGGTGCCGACCAGCAGCGGCGGCCCGGGGGGAAGGGTGGACGGGTCCCGCCGGAGGATCCGGTTGGTCCAGCGGGCGAAGAAGTCGTCCAGGCCGACCCCCTGGCTGCGCAACAGGTCCAGGGCCTCGGTCAACACCCCGGTGGTCGACTTGGCGATGATGGCGCCCAGCTCGGTCTGTTCCACCAGGGCGTCGATGTCCAGCTGCCCGATGATCCGGTCGATGTCCACCCGGGCCACCAGGGCGTTGACGTCGATGCGCTCGACGATCTTCTCCACGTCGACCCGGGCCACGATGGCGTCCACGTCCACCCGTTCGACGATCTTCTCCACGTCCACCCGGTCGATGAGGGCGTCCACGTCCACCCGGGACACCACGGCGTTGATGTCGATGGCCTCCACCACCAGATTGACCACCCGCTCGGCGACGGCCTGGGCCAGCCGCTCGACGCCGTCGGTCAGCGGGTTGGGCATCCCGCCATCATCCCATCGGCCCGGCCCGCACCCGGGGACCGACCGGCCCGCACGCTCGCCCGCGGCCGCCGGCCGGGGCGACGCCGAACGGTCGCGAGCACGGCCGCCGGTCCGGGGGGTACCGTCGGTGGTAGGGAGCCAATACGTCGAGGAGGCCGGGCCATGCAGATGGACACGTACGACCACGGGG
>CAYVPF010000205.1:0-3605 GCA_964453355.1 uncultured Acidimicrobiaceae bacterium
ACAAGGAGGTGGGGAACCAGGACATCCACTCGTTCTCCCAGTCCGTCGCCGCCGGCCACCGGCTGGGGGTCATCGGCGAGCAGACGGCGGCGTTCGTCGTCCGCTACGCCCGGAAGCTCAACGACGCCGTCGTCACCGAACGCGACGCCCTCTTCGAGCTGTTCGGCCTCCGGACGGTCTACGACCGGTACCTCTTGCGCCACCCCGAGACCCGGCGGGTGGTCGAGACGCCGCAGTACTTCTTCCTCCGGGTGGCCTGCGGCCTGGCCGACAGCCCCGACGAGGCCATCAGCCTCTACGAGCTGATGTCGTCGCTCGAGTACCTGGCGTCCAGCCCCACGCTGTTCAACTCGGGGACCACCCACGAGCAGATGTCCTCCTGCTACCTGGTCGACTCCCCCCGCGACGAGCTCGACTCGATCTACGAGACCTACGGCGACATCGCCCGGCTGTCCAAGCACGCCGGCGGGATCGGCGTCGGCTTCCACCGGGTGCGGTCCCGCGGCTCGTTGATCAAGGGCACCAACGGCCTGTCGAACGGCATCGTCCCGTGGCTGAAGACGTTGGACGCCTCGGTGGCCGCGGTGAACCAGGGCGGGCGGCGCAAGGGTGCGGCGTGCGTCTACCTGGAGACCTGGCACGCCGACATCGAGGAGTTCCTGGAGCTGCGCGACGGCACCGGCGACGAGTCCCGGCGGGTCCGGCACGTCAACCTGGCCAACTGGATCCCCGACCTGTTCATGCAGCGGGTCGAGAACGACTGGATGTGGTCGCTCTTCGATCCCAAGGTGGTGCCCGAACTGTGCGACCTTCACGGTGCCGCCTTCGAGGCGGCCTACCTGGAGGCCGAAGAGCGGGGCGCCTTCGAGCGGCAGGTCCCGGCCCGACAGCTGTACTCGCGGATGATGCGGACCCTGGCCGAGACCGGCAACGGGTGGATGACCTTCAAGGACGCGGCCAACCGCACCTGCAACCAGGCGGCCGACCCCTCCCGGGTCGTCCACCTTTCGAACCTGTGCACCGAGATCCTGGAGGTCAGCTCGGACAGCGAGACGGCGGTCTGCAACCTCGGGTCGATCAACCTCGGCCGGCTGGTGCGGGACGGCCGGTTCGACTTCGACCGGCTGGGCGAGATCGTCCGGGTGGCCGTCCCGTTCCTCGACCGGGTGATCGACCGGAACTATTACCCCACCCCCCGGACCGCCGCCTCCAACGCCCGGTGGCGGCCGGTGGGCCTCGGGATCATGGGCCTGCAGGACGTCTTCTTCCAGCTGCACCTGGCCTTCGACGGCGACGAGGCCCGGGACCTGTCCCGTCGGATCAGCGAGGAGATCTACTTCCACGCCCTGTGGGCGTCGACCGAGCTGGCCGAGGACGTCGGGCCCCACGAGACGTTCCCGGCGACCCACACCGCCGCCGGCCGGCTGCAGTTCGACCTGTGGGGCGTCCAACCCGCCGATCCGGAACGGTGGCAGCCGCTCCGGGACCGCATCGCCCGGTTCGGCCTCCGCAACTCCCTGATGATCGCCATCGCCCCGACGGCCACCATCGCCTCCATCGCCGGCTGCTACGAGTGCATCGAGCCCCAGGTCTCCAACCTGTTCAAGCGCGAGACGCTGTCCGGTGAGTTCCTCCAAGTCAACACCTACCTGGTGCGCGAGCTACAGGGCCGGGACCTCTGGACCGAGGAGACCCGGGGGAAGATCAAGGCGGCCGACGGGTCCGTGCAGGCCATCGACGAGGTCCCGGCGGACGTGAAGGCGATCTTCCGGACCGCCTGGGAGCTGCCGATGCGCTCCCTCATCGACATGGCCGCCGACCGGGGGCCGTTCATCGACCAGAGCCAGTCCCTGAACCTGTTCGTGGCCGCCCCCAACATCGGCAAGCTGTCCTCGATGTACCTCCACGCCTGGAAGCGGGGGCTGAAGACCACCTACTACCTGCGGTCCCGCCCGGCCACGCGTATCGCCGCCAGCACGGCCCAGGCCCCCGACGCCCAGGCCCCCGATGCGCCGATCGTCCCCATCGACGATGCCGCCGTCGCCTGTTCGTTGGAGAACCCCGAGACCTGTGAGGCATGCGACTAATGGCCCTGACCCAATCGATGGCCCAAGAGGCGGCGAAGACCGAGGTTCGACCTGAGCCGCTGCTGGACGGCCCCGTGTCGGCCGGGCTCGCATCAACCGGCCTGGCGGGGACGCCGGTACGGCGGTCGCTCCTGGACCCGGGCCTCGACCTGACGCTGCGCCCGATGCGCTACCCGCACTTCTACGACCGCTACCGAGACGCCATCCGCAACACCTGGACGGTCGAGGAGGTGGACCTGAGCGACGACCTGGTGGACCTGTCCCGGCGGCTGCTGCCGGCGGAGCTGCACCTGGTCAAGCGGCTGGTGGCCTTCTTCGCCACCGGTGACTCCATCGTCGCCAACAACCTGGTGCTGAACCTGTACAAGCACCTCAACGCCCCCGAAGCCCGGCTGTACCTGTCCCGGCAGCTCTACGAGGAGGCCCTGCACGTCCAGTTCTACCTGACCCTGCTCGACACCTACCTGGCCGACGACAACGAGCGCCAGGAGGCGTTCGCCGCCGTCGAGCACATCCCCTCGATCCGGGCCAAGGCCGAGTTCTGCTTCAAGTGGATCAACTCCCTGGCCACGATCGACCGTGTCGAGTCCGTCGACGATCGCCGGGCCTTCGTCCTCAACCTGGTCTGCTTCGCCGCCTGCATCGAAGGGCTCTTCTTCTTCGCCGCCTTCGCCTACGTCTACTTCCTCCGCTCGAAAGGCCTGCTCAACGGGCTCGCCGCCGGGACCAACTGGGTCTTTCGGGACGAGAGCGCCCACATGGGCTTCGCCTTCTCTGTCATCGACACGATCCGGGCCGAGGAGCCCGAGCTCTTCGACGACCGGTTCGCCGAACAGGTGACCGAGATGGTGTCCGAGGCGGTGGCCGCAGAAACGGCGTTCGCCCAGGACATGCTGGCCGAAGGGGTGCCCGGACTTTCGGTGGCCGACACCCGGCAGTACCTTGAGTACGTGGCTGATCAGCGACTCGTCCGCCTGGGGCTCCCGAAGCGGTTCCGGGCCACCAACCCGTTCGGGTTCATGGAGCTGCAGGACGTGTCCGAACTGGCCAACTTCTTCGAGCGCACCGTGTCCGCCTACCAGATAGGGGTGGACGGGGCCGTCGCCTTCGACGAGGACTTTTGACACCGGAGCGGCCACTCGTCCTGGCGGGCGAGTTCGACCGCTCCTCCCGTGAGGTGTGGCTGGACGCCGTGCACCGCGTCCTGGCCAAGGGGGCCACCGACCTGACCCCCGAGGAGCTCGACCGGCGGTTCGAGCGGGTCCTGGTCACCCCCACCTACGACGGCATCCCGGTCCAGCCCCTCTACACGGCGGCCGACGCCCCGGAGGCCGCCGCGGCCATCGGCTTTCCCGGCCTGGCGCCGTTCGTGCGGGGTGCCAGCCTGCTCGGCAGCGCGGCATCGGGCTGGGAGATCCGCCAACCGCTCGACGTCCGGCCCGACGGCACCGTCGGCTCGCCGACCGCCCTCGAGCACCTGGAACGGGGGGCGAGCTCGCTCCTTCTCCAGGCCGCGCC
>CAYVPF010000205.1:3705-5748 GCA_964453355.1 uncultured Acidimicrobiaceae bacterium
CCGCCCTCGAGCACCTGGAACGGGGGGCGAGCTCGCTCCTTCTCCAGGCCGCGCCAGTGCTGCCGGACCCGGTGGCGGCGGCCCCGGTGGCGGCGGCCCCGGTGGCGGCGGACCACCTGGATGCGGCCCTCGACGGGGTGTACCTCGAACTGGTCACCATCGCCCTCGACCCGTCCCTGGACCCCGCCGGTACCGGCGGCCCGGCGGCCGCCCTGTTGGACCTGTGGCGTCGACGGGGCGTCCGCCCGGACCAGGCCCAGGGCGTGCTCGGTCTCGACCCCATCGGCGCCTACGCCTCCACCGGCCAACAAGGGGGGCTGGGGCCCGAGGTCGAAACGGCCGGCCGGCTCGCCACCACCTGTGCCGGCGCCTATCCCGGCGTGCGGTCCGTCGTGGTCGACGCCACCCGCTACCACGACGCCGGGGCGTCCGACGTCGAGGAGCTGGGCTGCGCCATCGCCACCGGGGTGGCCTACCTCCGCCTCCTGACCGAAGCCGGACTGTCCCTGGAGGCCGCCTTCGGTCAGCTCGAGTTCCGCTTCGCCGCCACGGCCGACCAGTTCCTGACGATCGCCAAGCTTCGGGCGGCCCGCCGGCTCTGGGCCCGGGTGGCCGAGACCCTCGGCGCCGCCGGGGCCGGGGCCCAGCGCCAGCACGCCGTCACCTCCAGGGCGATGCTCACCCGCTACGACCCCTGGGTGAACCTCCTCCGGAACACCATCGCCTGTTTCGGCGCCGCCGCGGGCGGGGCCGATGCGGTCACCGTGCGCCCCCACGACCTGCTGGTGGAGGCGGCCGGGGCCAGCGATCTCGGGCACCGGATGGCCCGGAACACCCAGAACGTGCTGGCCGAGGAGTCCCACCTGGCCCGGGTCGTCGACCCGGCCGGGGGCTCGTGGTACGTCTAATGGCTGACCGACGCCGTCGCCCAGCAGGCCTGGCGCTGGTTCGGCGACATCGAGGGGGCCGGCGGGATGATCCCGGCGCTCGACCACCGGCTGGTCCAGGACCGGATCGAGGCCACCTGGGAGCGGCGCCTGGACAACCTCGCCCACCGGACCGACACGATCACCGGGGTGAGCGACTTCCCCAACCCGGCCGACCGAGTTCCGCCGACGGCGGTCGAACCGGGGAGCGCGTCGCTCGGTGCGCTCCCCCGCCGGCGGTACGCCGACCCGTTCGAGGACCTGCGGACCCGCACCGACGCCTATGCGGCCCGGCACGGCGACAAGCCACCCGTGCTCCTCCTCCGGGTCGGTTCGGCGGCCGAGTTCACCGCCCGGGCCACCTACGCCGGCAGCTTCTTCGAGACCGGCGGCTTCGGCGTCGTCGTCCGGGACCTGCCCGACGACGCCGACGACCTGTCGGGGTTGGTGGCCGATAGCGGGGCCCGCCTCGCCTGCGTGTGCTCCTCCGATGCGGTCTACGCCGAACGGGGGGCGGCCGTCCTCGGCCTCTTGAAGAACGCCGACCTCGACTGCCGCTTCGTGGCCGGCCGGCCCAAGGGCCTGGACGACGACCTGCGGGCCGCCGGGGCCGACCGGTTCATCTACGTCGGCTGCAACGTCCTCGACGTCCTCCGGGACGCCCTGTCGCTGGCCGGCGTGGAATGACCCAGATCCCGAGCTTTGCCGACGTGCCGCTCGACCCCGGTGGTCTCGGCCCCGATGGCCTCGGATCAGGCGGCCCCGCGCCGGCGTCCTACGAGCAGTGGTCGGCCGCCGTCGAGGCGGCCACCGGGAAACCGGTCGACACCCTCGGCTGGGAGACCCCCGAGGGCATCGTCCTGCCGCCCCTGGTGACCGCCGAGGCCCTGGACGGCCTCGACTTCTTGGACACCTACCCGGGCGTCGTGCCGTTCCTGCGCGGCCCGTACCCGACGATGTACGTGAACCAGCCGTGGACCATCCGCCAGTACGCCGGGTTCTCGACGGCCGAGGAGTCCAACGCCTTCTACCGGCGCAACCTGGCGGCCGGCCAGAAGGGCCTGTCGGTGGCCTTCGACCTGGCCACCCACCGCGGCTACGACAGCGACCACCCCCG
>CAYVPF010000206.1:0-5740 GCA_964453355.1 uncultured Acidimicrobiaceae bacterium
CGACTGGTGGTCACCGGCTGCATGGCCGAGCGCTACGGCGACGAGCTGGCCGCCGCCCTGCCCGAGGTGGACCTGGTGGCCGGCTTCGGCCAGGCGCTCTACGACGCCCTGCCCGCCAACCCGGCCGGTCTGGCCCAGCCGGTGCCGGTGGCCCTGCAGCCCGGCCGGCGACGGGTCCCCGCCGCCGCCCCGCTGCCTGCTGCCCCCCCAGTGACGGCCACCGCCGGCGACCGGTTCGACCTGCTGGAGCTCCCGAGGCCGGCGGCCAGTTCGCCGTGGGCCTACGTCAAGGCGGCCGAGGGCTGCGACCGGGCCTGCGGGTTCTGCGCCATCCCGTCGTTCCGCGGCAAGCAGCGGTCGCGGCGGCCGGCGGACGTGCTGGCCGAGGTGGTCGCCCTGGCCGCCGGCGACGGGTCGGCAGACGGGGTGCCAGGGGACGGAGTCAAAGAGATCGTGCTGGTGGCCCAGGACCTGGCCTCCTACGGCCGGGACCGTACCGATGCCTCCCGGGGCGCCCGCGAGCGGGGGGCCGCCACGCCGATCGTGGCCCTGACCAGGGCGGTCTCTGCCCTGGTGCCGAGGACCAGGCTGCTGTACCTGTACCCGTCCAGCCTGACCGACGACCTGGTGGAGGCCATGCTGGACGCCGGGGTGCCGTATTTCGACCTGTCCCTGCAGCACGTGTCCCGCCGGCTGCTGGCCCGGATGCGGCGGTGGGGCGACGGGGACCGGTTCCTCCGCCGGATCGGCACCATCCGGTCGGCGTCGTCGGAGGCCACGTTCCGGTCGTCGTTCATCCTCGGATATCCCGGCGAGACGGAGGAGGACCACGACGCCCTGCTGGCCTTCCTGCGGGAGGCCACATTGGACTGGGCCGGCTTCTTCCTCTTCTCCCCCGAGGACGGCACCCGGGCCGCCGTCCTCCCCGGCCAGGTGCCGGCCGAGCTGGCCCTGGAGCGGCTGCGGGAGTGTGCGGAGCTGCAGGACGGCATCACCGCCCGGCGGCGGGACGCCCTGGTGGGGCAGACTCGGCAGGTGCTGGTGGATGCGCCCGGGGTGGGACGGACGGTGCACGAGGCTCCGGAGATCGACGGGGTGGTGCGCGTGCCCACCTCCCTCCCGGTCGGCGCCCTGGTGGACCTGGTGGTGACCGGCTCGCTGGGCACCGACCTCGTGGCCGAGCCGGTCGGGGCGCTCGTCCGGTGAGCAACGCCGCCGACCACACCTTCGGGCCGTCGGCCCTGGCCACCCCGGCCAACGCCCTGACGGTGGCCCGGCTGCTGGCCACCCCGGTGTTCGTGGGCCTGATCGTCACCCGTGGGGCCACGTGGCTGACCGTGGCGGTGGGGGTGGCGGTGGCCGGTAGCGACGGCTTGGACGGCTGGCTGGCCCGCCGGCAGGGCACCACCCGGTCGGGGGCGTTCCTGGACCCGCTGGCCGACAAGGTGGTGGTGCTCGGGGCCATGTTCGCCCTGGCCGACCAGGGCCACCTGCCGTGGGCGCCGGTGGGCCTGATCGCCCTGCGGGAGGTCGGCCTGGTGGTCTACCGGTCCTGGGCCGGCCGGCGCGGGGTGTCGATGCCCGCCCGGATGTCGGCCAAGGTGAAGACCCTGGTGCAGGACCTGGCCATTGCCACCTGCCTGGTACCGCCACTGGCCGGCGAGCACGGCCTCCAGGTGGTCACCATCTGGGTGGCCGCCGCCCTGACGGTGTTCACCGGCCTGCAGTACCTGCTGGACGGCCGCACGGCCATGCGCCACGCCGCCCGGTGAGGAGCCGCAGTGTGAGGAGCAGGGCGGCGTGAGGATCGAGATCGTGGCCATCGGCACCGAGCTGTTGCTGGGCCAGATCGCCGACACCAACAGCGCCTGGCTGGGCGAGCAGCTGGCCGCCGCCGGGGTGGACTCCCATTTCCACCAGGCGGTCGGCGACAACCACCGGCGGATCGTGCTGGCCCTGCGGACGGCCCTGGCCCGGTCCGACGGGGTGATCGTCTGCGGAGGGCTGGGACCGACCCAGGACGACATCACCCGGGAGGCCATCGCCGAGATCATGAACGTGCCCCTGGTCAGGGATCCGGCGGTGGTGACGAGGATCGAGGGGTTCTTCGCCGACCGGGGCCGGGAGATGACGGACAACAACCGCCGGCAGGCCGACGTGCCGGCCGGGGCCTCGATCATCGAGCAGGTCCGGGGGACCGCGCCGGGCCTGATCTGCCCGGTGGGGCACAAGGTGGTGTACGCCGTGCCGGGCGTGCCGCACGAGATGGCCGAGATGTTCGACCGCGGCATCCTGCCGGACCTGCGCCGTCGCCTGGCCGAGGCCGGTGAGGAGGCGATCATCGCCAGCCGGGTCCTGCGGACCTGGGGAACCAGCGAGTCCGGCCTGGCCGAGGCCCTGCAGGCCCGGATCGACGCTCTGGACGCCGCCGCGGCCGGTGACGGTGCCGCCGGGGCCAGCGTCGCCGGGGCGGTGACCATCGCCTTCTTGGCCAGCGGGATCGAGGGCATCAAGGTCCGGTTGACCGCCCGGGCGCCGTCGGAGGCGGGGGTGCGGGCGATGCTGGACGCCGAAGAGGCCGAGGTGCGGGCCGTCCTGGCCGACCGGTTCGGCGACATCGTGTTCGGCACCGACGACCAGACCATGGAGCAGGCGGTGGCCCAGGTGTTGGTGGCCCGGCACCTGTCCCTGGGGGTGGCCGAATCGCTCACCGGCGGTCTGATGGCGTCCCGGCTGGTGGACGTGCCCGGGGCCAGTCACTGGTTCCGCGGTGGGGTGGTGGCCTACGACTCGGCGGTCAAGTACGAGGTGCTCGGCGTGCCGGCCGGGCCGGTGGTGTCCGAAGCAGCGGCCGGCGCCATGGCGGTCGGGGCCAGGCGGGTACTGGGCGCCGACGTGGGCCTGGGCATTACCGGGGTGGCCGGCCCCGAGCCCCAGGAAGGGCAGCCGCCGGGCACGGTGTTTGTCGGGCTGGCGCTGCCGGACGAACAGCTGGTGACCCGAGAGCTGCACCTGCCGGGTGACCGTCCACGGGTCCGGCAGTACTCGGCCATCTCGGCCCTCGACCTGTTGCGGCGGGCGCTCCTGGACCAGCCGACCCGCACCTGGGGTGGGTGATCGGCCGGCAACTGCCTTGGCCGGCCGCCGGCTTCAGGGCTTGGGTCCGCCGAGGAGGTCGAGGGCGTCCACGCCCAGCCGATCGGCCAGTCGCTCGACCGTCCGCAGGGTGACGTTCCGTTCGCCCCGCTCGAGGCCGCCCATGTAGGTGCGGTGGACGCCGAGCACATCGGCGAACACCTCCTGGCTGAGCGACCTGGCCTTCCGCAAGGCGCGAAGGCTCTGGCCGAACTGCCGTTGTAGTTCTCCCTCCACCATGGACACCCTGCTAAATGGCTACTTGCTGATCTACAGACTGATACGTAGCAATCTAGGCCGATGGAGCACCGAGGAGGGCCATGGGGTCGGCTCCCAGCCGGTCGGCCAGTCGCTCGACCGTCTGCAGGGTGACGTTGCGCTCGCCCCGCTCCAGGGCGCCCATGAACGTGCGGTGGACGCCGCCCATCTCGGCGAACTGCTCCTGGCTGAGCCCCTTCGCCTTCCTGTAGGCCCGGAGGTTGTTCCCTAGCTGCCGCTGTAGGTTCCCTTCCATCCCACCATGGTGGACAGTAGCTACGTATCAGTCTACATACTAATACGTAGCATTCAGGCGGCGATCACGGATCACCGGCCAGGTGCTGGTGCGCCTGCCACCGGCCGCAGTCGTCCGGCCAGGCGTCCGTCTCGGCGATGGCGTCGCCGTCGGCCCACAGTTGCAGCCCGATGGCCGGACCGAGCCCGAGGTCGTCGGCGCCGCTCCCGCCGCCGGCGGGGGTGGCGTAGAGCACTGCAGCCGTCCGCCCGACCGTCCGCACCGGGTCGCCCGGCCCCGCGGACTGTCCCGGATGATCGTCGGGGAGCTGTACCCGGAGCTCGGCCGTGTCCTGGCTGACCTCGGCCACGAGCCGGGGCCGGCCCAGCCGGTCCACGACGACCAGCCGTCTCGTGGTGATCTCCGCCGTCATGGCGGCGAGCAGCCGCTCGAGCGCGGCCAGCCGGGCCTCGATCCCCGTCCCCTCGTCCCCGGTTCCCTCGGGTTCCGGTCTGCCTACTGCCGGCATGTCCGGCCTCCTCATCGTGCGCGCTGACTGTGGTGGCGCGGCCGCCGGCAGCGGTCGACGGACGACCGAGCTCCCGGTGCTGCACGAGGGCGACCCGCCGATCATCCGGCGGCGAGGGATGTCGCCGAGTTGGTTTCTAGCAGGGGGGTGTATGACGGACGGGACGTGCCTGTTCGGCGACCGTTCCGTCGTAGAAGTATCCAACACACGAACACGCGTTCGTATGTAGTGTGCAGAAGCGACAGCGACGGGGTCGTCCGAGCCCCTGCCAACCTCGGAACCGGAACACTCCGAACCGCCACCGACGGCGTCAGCGTCACAACCCCTCCGTAGGGTCGGCGGCAGCAACAGAGCAAGCGATCAGGAAACGAGGAGACAGGACAGATGGCAGCAGAGGAGCGGGACAAGGCCCTGGACATGGCCCTGGGCCAGATCGAGAAGCAGTTCGGCAAGGGCTCGGTCATGCGGATGGGCGACAACATCAACCTGGGCATCGAGGCCATCCCCACCGGGGCCCTGGCCCTGGACCTGGCTCTCGGGATCGGCGGCCTGCCCCGGGGCCGGGTCGTGGAGATCTTCGGCCCGGAATCGTCGGGGAAGTCGACCCTGGCCATGCACTGCGTGGCGGAGGCCCAGCGGAACGGTGGCATCTGCGCCTACGTGGACGCCGAGCACGCCATGGACCCGGTCTACGCCAGGGCCATCGGCGTCAACGTGGACGACCTGCTGATCTCCCAGCCGGACACCGGCGAGCAGGCCCTGGAGATCGCCGACATGCTGATCCGGTCGGGGGCCCTCGACATCATCGTCATCGACTCGGTGGCCGCCCTGACCCCCCGGGCGGAGATCGAAGGCGACATGGGCGACAGCCACCCGGGGCTGCAGGCCCGGCTGATGTCCCAGGCCCTGCGCAAGCTGACCGGGACGTTGAACAAGTCGGACACCATCGCCATCTTCATCAACCAGCTAAGAGAAAAGATCGGTGTCATGTACGGCTCGCCGGAGACGACGTCCGGTGGCCGGGCGCTGAAGTTCTACGCCTCCGTCCGGCTGGACATCCGGCGGATCGAGACCATCAAGGACGGAGCCGAGATGATCGGCAGTCGGACCCGGGTGAAGGTGGTGAAGAACAAGTGCGCTCGGCCTTTCCAACAAGCCGAGTTCGACATCATGTACGGAACTGGCATAAGCCGTGAAGGTTCTTTGCTGGACGTGGCGGTAGACCTGGGGTTCGTGAAGAAGTCCGGGGCCTGGTTCACCTACGAAGGCGAACAGCTGGGCCAGGGCCGGGAGAACGTGAAGGCGTTCCTGCGGGAGAACCCGCAGCTGATGGCCGAGATCGACGACCGGGTCCGCCAGCACCTGACGGCTTCCGACGAGGAGGCCGAGGCGGTCGACGCCGACGACCTGCCGATCTCCCTGTCGGACTGACCGGCCTTCGTCCTACCAGGGGTAGGACGTGGTGGATGTCCACCTGGCCCTACTGGCCGGCGGCGGGGACCTGGTGGCCACCAGCGACGGCGACGACCTAGCTACCCTGTTGCGGCAGCCGTTCCGCCGTGTCCCGAGCGGGGCTGGCGCCG
>CAYVPF010000207.1:0-5737 GCA_964453355.1 uncultured Acidimicrobiaceae bacterium
CCGACCTGCTCGACCGGGCCATCGGTTGAGCCGCCATCGGTTGGGCAGGGGTCGGCCGTTCGGCATCGCCCGGCGGCGGACGAGGTGGTTGACTGGCAACCAGCATGACTGACACCCACCACGTCGTGGTCGACGGGTCCAACCTGGCCACCGAGGGCCGGACCCTCCCCAGCCTCGCCCAGTTGGACGAGGCCGTCCGGGCGTACGCCGAGGAAGACCCGACCGCCGAGATCGTGGTGGTCGTCGACGCCTCCTTCGAGCACCGCATCGACCCGTCCGAGCGCGCCGAGCTGGAGCAGGCGGAGCTCAACGGGGAGCTGGTGTCCCCCCCGGCCGGCGCCGTCGGCCGGGGCGACGCCTTCGTGTTGCGCATCGCCGAGCGCACCGGGGCCACCGTCTTGTCCAACGACTCCTTCCAGGAGTTCCACGGCGAGCACCCCTGGCTGTTCGACGACGGCCGGCTGGTCGGCGGCAAGCCGGTGCCGGGCGTGGGCTGGATCTTCACCCCCCGGATCCCGGTGCGCGGGCCGAAGAGCCGGCAGGCCACCGGCAAGGCCAAGCGGGCCGCCGCCACCCTGCCGGCCCCGGCCAAGGCCGCCGAGTTGGCCAAGGCCGCCAAGAAGGTGGCCGCCAAGCGGGCCGCCAGGATGCCGGATGGTTCCGCCCCGAAGATCGGCGACGTCTGGCTGCCCCCCGCCGCGCCCGCCCTGGCGCCGGACAATGGCTCCGGAGCGTCGGTCGCCGACGTGGCCGAGCCCGCCGGCAAGGCGGCGAAGGCGGCGGAGAAGGCCACCAAGAAGACCAAGAAGGCCACCAAGAAGGCCGCGCCGGCCAAGAAGGCAGCCGAGGCACCGGCGGCCGAGAAGGCCGAGGCGACGACGACCAAGGCGAAGGCGGTCAAAGCCACCAAGAAGGCGGCGAAGAAGGCCACGAAGAAGGTGGCCGCCGAGGCCATGGTGACCGAGGCGGCCGACGTGGCCGAGGTGGTGCCCGCCGAGCCGGCGGCGGCGGCCACCGACACGGCCAAGGCCACCAAGGCCACCAAAGCGACGAAGGCCACGAAGGCGGCGAAGGCCACCAAAGCCACGAAGGCGGCGAAGCCGGCCCAAGCCGGAACGGTGGCCCCGGCGGCCAAGAAGGCGGCCAAGACGGCCAAGACGGCGAAGGCCACGGCACCGGCCGTCGCCGAGGACGTCGAGGGGGTCGACCCGGCCGAGGAGCCCACCGGCAGGACCAGAAGGAACGGAAGGGTGGCCGCTCGGGGTCCGGCCTTGACGGAACCGAAGGTGGCCAGGGACCGGGTGGCGCCGGAGGTGCTGGAGGCCATCGACGAGGCCACCGCCGAGGCCCTGGCGCCGCCGACCCCGCCGCCGTCGGCGAAGGACGGCCGGTCGGGGGACGGCGGCAAGGCCAAGGACGGTAGGGGCAAGGGTGGCAAGGGTAAGGACCCGGGCAAGGGGTCCGGCCGCCGCCGCCGGGCGACGGAGCCGCCGCCGGCGGTCAACGAGCCGCTGGCCTTCATCACGTTCGTCGCCACCTATCCGCTGGGCAGCGAGGTGGAGGGAGAGGTGGCCTCGTTCACCTCCCACGGGGCCATGGTGGAGGTGGGATTGCCGGACGGCAGCAGCCTGTTCTGCTACATCCCGCTGTCCGGGCTGGGGGACCCGCCGCCCAACAAGGCGCGGCAGGTGCTGGCCCGGGGGGAGCGACGGCCGTTCGTCCTGATCGGCCTGGACCCGCCCCGGCGGGTGGCCGAGCTGGCCCTGCCGGAGCTGGCTCCGGCGCTGACCCACCGTTGACCCCGGACCGATTGGTCCTCTGGGACATCGACGGCACCCTGGTCAACGCCGGCGGGATAGGCGCCGAGGTGTTCGACGTGGCCATCGAGCGCACTCTCGGGGTGCGGCCGCCGGCCCGGATCCACATGAGCGGGATGACCGACCCGCAGATCGTCCAGGGGTACCTGGACATGCTGGCGGTGGGGGAGGCCGAAGGCCGCGAACACCTGCCGGTGATCCTGGACCACCTGGCCGCCGAGCTGGCCGCCGCCGAGTCGACCATCGCCGCCCGCGGGCGGGTCATGCCCGGCGTCGAGGCGGTCCTGGCTCGTCTGGACGCCGATCCGGCGGTGGTGCAGACGGTGCTGACCGGCAACCTGGCGGCCAACGCCGCGGTGAAGCTGGGGGCGTTCGGGCTGCAGCGGTGGCTGGACCTGGAGATCGGCGCCTTCGGCAGCGACCGGGCCGACCGCAACGAGCTGGTGCCGGTCGCCCTGGGACGGGTGGCCGACCTGCGGGGGTGGCCGTTCGACCCCGGCCAGGTCTGGGTGGTAGGGGACAGCCCGGCTGACCTGGCCTGTGCCCGGGCCGGTGGGGTGCGGTGCCTCCTGGTGGCCACCGGCCGGCCGACCCACGAGGAGCTGGCCGCCCTGGCCCCCGACGCCCTGCTGGACGACCTGTCCGACACCGACGCCGTGGTGCGGCTGCTCCGGTCCTGACCGGTGACCGCGGCTCGGGAGCCGGATCGCGGTTGCCGGATCGAGGTTGCCAAGTCGAGATTGGTAGCCTGCCGGCCGTGGAGCCCGCCGACGTCCTGCCGCATCGAGACCCGTTCCTGTTCGTCAGCGAGGTGGTGTCCGTCGACCCCGGGCGCGCCGCGGTGGGGCGGTGGCACCTGACCGGCGACGAGGCGTTCTTCGCCGGGCACTTCCCCGGTCGGCCGACCCTGCCCGGGGTGCTGATGGTGGAGTCGCTGGCCCAGCTGGGCGGCATCGCCGTGCTGGCCGATCCCCGGTACGCCCACAAGCTGCCGCTGTTCGGTGGCATCGAGAAGGCCCGGTTCCGGCGGCAGGTGGTTCCGGGGGAGACCCTGGAGCTGGAGGTCACCGTGGGGCGGCTGTCGGCCCGAGCCGGCACCGGGCACGGCCGGGCCCACGTCGACGGCAAGACGGCCTGTGAGGCGGACCTGCTGTTCGTGCTGGCCGATCGGGAGGGTTGAACGGTCCCATGCGCCTGGCCACCTGGAACGTCAACTCCCTCGGGGCCCGCCTGCCCCTCGTCTTGGAGTGGATGGCGGTCAACCAGCCGGACGTGCTGTGCTTGCAGGAGACCAAGCTGGCCGATACGGCCTTCCCGGCCATGGCCTTCGCCGAGCTGGGGTACCAGGCGGCCCACCACGGCGACGGCCGGTGGAACGGCGTGGCCGTGCTCAGCCGGGTGGGACTGGACGACCCGGTGGCCGGGTTCGGCTCCGACGAGGACGCCCACGGCACCCGGATCCTGGCGGCCACCTGTGGCGGCGTGCGGGTGCACTCGGTGTACGTCCCCAACGGGCGCAGCCTGGACAGCGAGCACCTCCAGTTCAAGCTGGCCTGGCTGTCCCGGCTCCGGGATTACCTGGCCGAGACCGCCAGTCCCGACGGCCAGGTGGCGGTGTGCGGCGACTTCAACGTGGCCCCGCTGGACTCGGACCTGTGGGATCCGGCGGCGTTCGTGGGCATGACCCACGTCAGCCCGGCCGAGCGCCAGGCGCTCGACCACGTCCTGGACTGGGGCCTCGACGACGTGTTCCGCCGTTTCCATCCCGACGGCGGGGTGTTCAGCTGGTGGGACTACCGGGCCGGCAACTTCCACAAGGGCCAGGGCATGCGCATCGACCTGGTGCTGCTGACCAAGGCCCTGGCCGACCGGACCACGTCGTTGACGATCGACCGGGAGGCCCGCAAGAAGAGCCCGACCGGCCACAAGCCGTCGGACCACACCGTGGTCGTGGCCGACATCGACCTCTTCTGACCCCACCTCCCCGACGCGGGCGCGGCACCGTGGCCACGCCCGACCCTTCTGCCGTTGACGAGAGAGCGGCATGCCGCTACCTATTGGTAGCGGCATAGGATGAAGGGGTGGCGATGAGTGCGGCGATCTGGACCTTGGTGGCCGGCCTGCTCGGCATGACGGGGGTGACCGTGGCCTTCTGTATCCAGAGCACCTTCGCGCTCGGTACCCGGATGGATGCCGGCTTCAATCGGATGGACGCCAGGATCGACGCCCAGGGTGAGCGGATCGAGGCTCTGACCAGCGAGATCAGCGCCCAGGGCGAGCGGATCGACGCCCAAACTGCCCGCATCGATGTTCAGGGTGAGCGTGTCGAGACCCAAACTGCCCGTATCGATGCCCAGACTGCCCGTATCGATGCCCAGACTGCCCGTATCGATGCCCAGGGCCAGCGGATTGACGCGCTCGTCCACGAGACCAGCGGCCTGGTCGGGCGGATGGCGTCCCTGGAAGTCTCCAGGAGTTAGAGGACGGCTTCGACCAGGGCCGGACCGGGCTCGGCCAGGGAGCGCTCCAGGTGGGTGACCAGCTCGTCGGCCGTGGTGGCCCGGGCCGCCGGCACCCCCAGGCCGGTGGCCAGCGCCACGAAGTCGAGGTCCGGGCCGGAGAGGTCCAGCATGCGGCGGGACAGCGGGCCGCCGGCCTCGGCTCCAACCCGGGACAGCTCCATGTTCAAGATGGCGTAGGACCGGTTGGACAGCACCAGGGTGGTCACGTCCAGCCCCTCCCGGGCCTGGGTCCACAGGGCCTGGAGGGTGTACATGGCGCTGCCGTCGGCCTCCAGGCACAGCACCTTGCGGTCCGGTGCGGCCACCGCCGCCCCGGTGGCCACCGGCAGTCCCTGCCCGATGGCCCCGCCGGTGAGGGTCAGCCAGTCGTGCGGTGGGCAGCCGGCGGTGGCCCCGGCCACGAACAGCCCGGAGGTGTTGCCCTCGTCCACCACCACCGCCCCCTCCGGCAGGAGGGCCCCGACGGCGGCGGCCAGGGTCTGGGCGTCGAGGGCCCCGGCCGGCCGGCCGGGCCGGGACGCCGGGACCACGGTCGGCCCGGCGCTGCCGGCACCAGTTCCGCCGGCACTGGCCCCGAGGGCGTCGACCAGCGCCTCCAGAGCCGCCGGTACGTCTTGGCCGAGGTCGGCCAGGACGTGCACGTCGCAGCCGTCCGGCGCCAGGTCGCTGGCCATGCCGGGGTAGGCGAAGAACGACACCGGCGGCTTGGCCCCGGCCACCACCAGGTGTCGGACCCCGTCCAGCTGGGCCACGGCCATCTCGGCCAGGTAGGCCAACCGCTCCACCGCCGGCCGGCCGGCCCCCCGGGCCAGGTTGGCCGGGAAGGTCTCAGCCAGCAGCTTGGCCCCGGTGGCCTCGGACAGCCGGGCGGCGGCCACCAGCCCGCGGTCCCGTAGGGCCGTGCCGCCCAGCAGGATGGCCGCCGGTTGGCCTGACCGCAGGGCTTTGGCCGCCTCTTCCACGGCCGCCGGTGCCGCCACCGGGACGGCGGCCGGTCGGACGGGACGGGCCGCCCCCCCGGGGGCCTCCGACCAGGACACGTCGGCCGGCAGCACCAGGGTGGCCACCTGGCCGGGCGGCCCGAAAGCGGCGGCTACCGCCTCGGCCGCGTCGGCGGCCACCTGGCCGGCCCCGGCGGAGGTGCGCAGCCACCCCGACACGGTCCGGGCCAGGACCTCGATGTCCGACTCCAGGGGAGCGTCGTAGCGCTTGTGGTAGGTGGCGTGGTCGCCGACCACGTTGACCACCGGGCTGTGGGCCCGGCGGGCGTTGTGCAGGTTGGCCAGGCCGTTGCCCAGGCCCGGGCCCAGGTGCAGCAGGGTGGCCGCCGGCCGGCCGGCCACCCTGGCGTACCCGTCGGCCGCTCCGGTGGCCACCCCCTCGAACAGGGCCAGCACC
>CAYVPF010000208.1:0-2635 GCA_964453355.1 uncultured Acidimicrobiaceae bacterium
GAGGCAGGGCGCTTAAACCGCCTCCAGTGAGGGTTCGAGTCCCTCCGTCCCCACCAGATGACCTTGCGACAGACCCCGGTGTGGGCGGGCAACCGCTGCCCATCGATCTCGATCGTTACCTGGACTGAAACCGCAGCCGCACCGGGGAAAGCACTCGCCGTGCCCGATACCATGCGACGGTTATGACAGGTCAGCCCGTGACCAGGGCGCCCAGGCTGATAGACAGGCGATCCGCCGCGGTCCTCTGCCTCCTCTGCGTGCTCATTCCGCTAGCCGTCGCAGTGGCCATCTGCGCGATAAGAGCAGCTGTGTGGCACCAGTCGTGGCCATACAGCTCGTTCCTTCCCTCGACCGTGACGGCGTTCGGCGACTACTACCAGGTCCAGGGGCCATGGAATGTCTATCAATTCCACGCATCCACGGTTGGCCTTGGTTACTACCCAGCGGCCTACATCCCCGTGGCAATCATCGGAGCCATCTCGTCGAACCTCCAAGGCGACCACTGGTTCAGTCTGGCCGCCTTCCTCTCGATCTCAGTCGCGGCGATCATCGTCTTGCTCTGGCGACGCGGGCCCGTAGTGGTCGTACTCGGTGTAACGATCTTCCTCCTGAGTTATCCAACCCTCTTTGCCATCTTGTCGGGCAACATCGAGGGCTGGATTGGGGCGTTGCTCCTCGTCACGTTCAGCCTGAACGCTCGTGGGCATGCCAGGGCGGCCGCGGTGGTCTTGGGCCTGGCCATCGCCATGAAGGCCGTCCCAGTCGTCTTCCTCCCAACCCTTCTAGTCGGGTGTAACTGGAAGCGGGGGAGGGATGTCGTTCTTGCCTGTGTCGGAAGTGTGGTCGGGGCGACGCTTGTGGCGCTCGTCGTACTACCGGGTGGTCTCATCACCTCAGGAGGGTCTGGACTCAGGACCATCTACGACCGGATGCACGCCGCAGGTGTGACGTATCAAAAGTTGATGATCGACACCGTAGCGGGGACACATTACGGAAACAGTTTCCTCAACGGCATTCACGCGTTCTTCGGGCAAGAGGTCATCTCGTCCGGGCAGTGGGGCACGATCACCGCCATGGTGATCCTCGTCGTCATCGGCTCAGTTTTCCTGGTGGCCTGGCGCGACGACCTCCCGATCTGGATCATGGCAGCACTCTGCGCCTGCGCTGGGTGCCTGGCCGTTCCGGTCTCAGGCGACTATCGACTCCTGTACTTCATCCCGCCGATCATGTTGCTCTTGGGCGAAGAGGCGTTCGAGGTGGGGTGGATCCCTGGAGCGATGATCCTCTGCCTCATCGTCACGCCGAAGCCGTGGGGCCAACGCCTTCCGACACCGTTCACCAACGCCGGTGTCTACGTGACGCCGCTACTGATGATGTTGTTCGCGGCGTGGGTCGTCTTCTCCATCCTTCACCGACGAAGGGTCATTCACAAGCTCCCAGCCGGACAGTTGGTACGCGCAAGGTGAAGAGGCGTCGGGCCGGGATCGACGGACATTTTGCCTCGGAGCGCTTGACGATGGCTGACGGCGAACCGAGGTGGCGTCGTCGCCGGTCACGCCAGGATGGTGACCCTGGTGACCAGGCCGCGGTGGACCCGTCCCTGACCTTCGCTGAGTGGGCCGCCCGCTACGACACCCCCGACGAAGCGTTCCGGGCTGGCCTGGAGCGCCAGGTACAGGACCTGGCCGACCCGCCGACTATCAGCGTGCTGCTGCCGGTCTACGACCCGCCGGTGGCGTTGCTGCGGGAAGCCATCGAGTCGGTGCTGGGCCAGTGGTACCCGCACTGGGAGCTGTGCATCGCCGACGACTGCTCCACCGATCCGACCGTCGGCGAGATCCTGGCCCGCTACGCCGCCGGCGACCGGCGGGTCAAGGTGGTCCGGCGCACCGACAACGGCCACATCGCTGCGGCCACCAACTCGGCGTTGGCCGTGGCCACCGGCCGGTGGGTGGCCTTCTTGGACCACGACGACCTGCTGGCCCCCCAGGCGCTGGCCACGGTGGCCGTCCACCTGGCCGCCCGGCCGGACGCCGGCCTGGTGTACAGCGACGAGGACCTGGTCGACGTCGACGGCCATCGGATCGCCCACTACTTCAAGCCCGACTTCGACCCGCTGCTGCTGCTGGGGCAGAACAGCATCTGCCATCTCTGCGTCGTCCGCCGTGACCTCGTCGAGGAGATCGGCGGTCTCTCGGAGGGGTACGAGGGCAGCCAGGACTGGGACCTGGTCCTGCGGGTCTCCGAGCACCTGGACCGGCACCAGGTGGTGCATGTGCCGCAGATCCTGTACCACTGGCGGACCCACCCCGCCTCCACCTCGGCATCCCTGGCCGCCAAGCCCTATGCCGCCGGTGCCGGGTTCCGGGCCGTCCGTGACCACGTGGACCGGCAGTACGGCGGCAGCCCGACCGAGCCCGTCCCCGGCCCGATCGTCGAGCCCATCCCGGGCCTGGGTTGGAACCGGGTGCGCCGGCCGCTGCCCGACCCGGCGCCGCTCGTGACGATCGTCGTTCGCTGCGCCGACGGGGACCGGCTGGACCGGTGCCTACGCAGCGTCTGGGGTCGGACGACCTACCCCCGCTACGAGATCGTCGTGGTCGGTCCCGGGACGGCGTCGCCGGCCGCCGCCGAC
>CAYVPF010000208.1:2735-5634 GCA_964453355.1 uncultured Acidimicrobiaceae bacterium
CGCCCACCTGCCGGGGCCCCATGCCGACGTCGACCTGTGCCTCCGGCTGGCCGTCGCCGGGTGGATCACCGTCTGGGAGCCCTTCGCCGAGCTTCTGTGGTCGCGGCCGGAGCCCCCCGGAAGCGGCGGAGAACCGTCCGGCGGAGGAACCGCCGACGAGGCTGGCCCGGGAAGCGTGACTGCCGCTGTCCGTTACCTGCGGGCGCGGTGGGGGCCGAAGCTGGACGACGACCCGGCCTACAACCCGAACCTGTCCCTCGACCGGGGGGACTTCAGCCCGGCCAGCCCACCCCGGGGTCGCCGGGACGGTTAGCGGGGGGCCCGGGCCACGATCGGCCAGCCGCAGGGGTCGTTCCAGACGATGCCGTGCTCGGGGATGGGCTGGTCGAAAGGGGCGACGTCGACGAACCCGGCCCGGCGGAGGCTGGCGAGGAGGTCGGGGAGGGACAGCAACCGCATCTCCAGGGTGGCTCCGGGGCCGCCGTGGAAGACCAGGTCCTGGAACACCTGGATGTTGCCGGACCGGGTGCGGTTGACGAGCACCTGGTCGTCACCGAGGGTGACCAGGTCGTACTGGTGCAGCTCCGGGAAGTGCTCGTCGGTGGCTCCGTCGGGCTTGAGCGGGACCGTGAGCACCAGGGTTCCGCCGGGCTTCAGCACCCGGAGCAGGTTGGCCAGGGCCTGTTCGTACGGTGGGGCCACGTGCTCCAAGACGTCGGACGAGATGACGAAGTCGCAGGACCCCACCATCTCCCCCTCGACCGGGGCCATGACGTCGAACTGCGGGGGCTCGTCGTAGAAGGTGTTGCGGTAGGACAGCCGCTGGGCCAGCCGGACGGCGTAGCCGTCCCAGTCGGACATGCCGAGGCCGACGATGCGGTAGTCGGTGGGGAACTGGTCCATCGGCAGGGACTGGCCGAAGAGGGCCACCGACACCGCGGCCACCACACTGCGCCAGCGGACGATGGAGTGGCAGGCCGAGCAGCTGTTGGCCTCCCGACCCATATCGGACCGGGCCACCGTGCTGGTGGCTCCACAGATGTTGCAGGCGAACCGCAGCTCCTCCCGGCCGTCGTCGCTGCCGGGCCGGCGGCGGATCAGTCGCTGCAGCATGTTCGGTCGGCCGGTGCTCACTGCACTCCCTCCGGGTCGGCGATCCGGCCGGTGGCCATCAGCACCCGTCGGTCGAACCCGCAGAAGTCGTCGTCGACCACCAACCGGTCCGTGGCCGTCGGGCAGACGATGGCGCCGGTGGCCACCATCGTGGCCAGGTCCAGCACGGCGGCCGGGTCGATCGGGGCGTCCAGGACGGCCGGCCCGTAGGAGGCCAACAGGTCCTCCACGTACCGGGTCGCCCCCTGCTGCAGTTGTTCGACCACTTCCAGCTCCTCCCTGCTCCGGTACTCCTGTCGGAAATGCGGCGCCGGCCGGCCGTCGACCATCTCCACCCACTCGACCTGCCCCTGTGGTGCCGTGAGCAACGCTTCCAGCAGGATGGAGTAGCGGTGGAACGGCGAGGCGAGGGTCCACTTGGGGACGTCCTCGGCGAAGCAGCCGTAGGCGGTTCCGCCGGCGTCCTCCACGGCGCGGGCGCCGGCCAGCGTGCCCATGTAGAACCCGGTCAGCCCACGGCCGATCAGGGCCTGCAGGTGTCGTTGGATGGTCCCCGAATACCCGATGTCGACCACCGCGGCCCGCCCGGAGGCGACCCCGGAGTGCCGGAGGTAGGCGGCCATGTGGGGGAGCTCCCCGGCGCCGTGGCCGACGATGACCTCCTCCAGGTCCTCCAGCACCTTGCCGGCCGCCACGTCGTCGTCGGGCAGCGTGACGTGGAGGTCGGCGAACGGGTGGTCCGTCGGCAAGGCCAGGCCCAGGCGGCCGAGCAGCAGGTCCTGTACCGAGCCGTCGAACCCGAAGCCCCGCAGGATCTGGTCGGGGTTGAAGGCCAGGGCTTGGGCGGCCGCCATGGTGGACCGACGGGACACCAGCAGGTAGGTCGACGCCGGCAGGTCCGGCCGTCCCCCGGCCCGGAGCCGCTCCCACAACTGCTGCAGCAGGTAGCCCTCCCGGGACAAGAAGTACAGGTGCTCCACCTCGGCCAGGGCCGGGTGTTGGGCCATCCAGGCCAAGAAGGCCATGACCACGGGTCCGAAGACGGTGTACCCCAGCTGCTCCGGGCGCTCGACGGCCAGCGGCTCGAAGTCGCGGCCGGCCAGGAACGGGTCGTTGGCCAGCGTGGCCGCCGTCGGGCCGAGCAGCAGGTCCGTGCCCCAACGGGCCGGATCGGCGCTGGCCAGGCCGTGGAACCCGCGCAGGCCCAGCAGCGTGGTCGGGTTCATGCAGTGGAGCGTCCGGAGGCCCCGTTCCTCGGCCGCCTGGACGTCGGACCGTTCGTTGTCGCCGACGTGCAGCCACTGCTCCGGCGGCACCCCCTCGCGTTGGAGGACCAGGTCCCACAGGTCCCCCCGGTCCTTGCGGGCCCGCTGTTCCGACGACAGGTACAGCTCGTCGAAGCACTCCAGGACCCCGGCGGCCCGCAGCAACCGTTCCACGTGCGGCCGCTCGAAGTAGGTGTCGCTGACCGCCACCACCCGCTTGCCGGCCGACCGGGCGTAGGTCACCGCGTCGACGACCGCGGCCCGGGGCACCATGGCGGCCAGGTCGTCGGCCAGCTCGGCTGCCATGGTGGCGTCGAGGACGGTGCGGTCCCACGGTCCCGTCCGGGCCAGCTCCTCGTAGATCTCCGGCAACGACACGTCCCCGGTCCAGTGCCGGGCCAGGCGCACCGCCTCCTCCGCCCGCCTCCTGGCGGTGAAGAAGTCGGTCGGCGTGTCGTGGTCGCCGGTCGGCGTGTCGGCCAGCCGGAGGTCGGCCAAGCGGATGATGGGGTCCGGCCGGA
>CAYVPF010000209.1:0-5629 GCA_964453355.1 uncultured Acidimicrobiaceae bacterium
AGGACCAGCCGGGCCAGGGCCGCCTCACCGACGGTCGCCTCCAACACGGCCGCCGGACCCTGGCCATCAACCGGTGGAACGGTCGAATCCTGCCGGCGAATCCGCAGGCCGACCTCGTAGGGTCCGGCCGGAAGTCGCCAATAGGGGCCGTCGAGGACCACCCCGGACCGGTCCGGCAACGCATTGACCTCTACACCGGCGCGGCGACCTGCCGGGCCGGTTCCCATGATGGCCAGCCATTCGGACCTCGCCGGAGCCGGTCTCCCGGCCGGGGGGCCGAAGCGTTCGACCAACGCCGCCCCGACAACGGCGTCGACGGATCCCCGTGACAGGATGCGAAGCTCCACCCCCCGGATCAAGGCGGCCTCCTCCAGACAGGCGGGCACGGTGAATTCCACGACGAGCGGACCTTGCTCGATGTCCCCGAAGGTAGCGGCGCGATGGCCCAGGGCGTAGCCGTCGAGGAGCACCTCGACCACCACCGCCTGGTCGTGGGGTGACCGCCCCGGCGTCCGGGGCCCGGGGGCGAGCTCGATCGTCGCCTGGTAGCGCCCGGGGTCGAGGGGTGCGGGCTCTCCGTGACCGACCACCCCGGCTTTGGATGCCGCCACGTCGATCCACGACTTCGCCCGTCGTCGGACCCGACCGACCTGCGGGCCGGTCGGCCACAGGCGGATCCCGCCCGGCCCGGGTTCGAGGGAGTCCAACCAGTCGGTGGCCCATTCCCCGACGGCTGGGGCCTCGGGTCCGCCATCGTCCGGCGCCGGTGCCATCTGGGGGGTAGGCACCGGTCCGGGCACAGATCCGAAGCGGGCCCGGAGGTGTGAAGCCCGGCGACGGAGGCCGGCCATCACCCGGCGGGCTGTTCGCCGGGTGGTTCTCCAGGCCCCCAGAACGCCCGCCATGGCCAGGCCCGCCGCCGAAGCGGCCGCCGGGGACGGGGCGGCCGGGGACGGGAGTCCGATCGACGATGCTGCCGGCGGGGGTGCGGGCCGGAGGTTCAGCCGCCCGGGCGGCGTCTGCCCTGCCTGTTTGTAGGCTTCGGCCGCCCACTCCCGGAACGGGATGGTTGTCGCGGGGTCGAAGGGATCGGGGGGTGGGGAGAGGCCAACCACCTCCGCTGCCGCCAGGGCTTCGGTATAGAGGCCGCGCAGGCTGTCGTAGACCGGCGCCCCGTCGGGCAGAGTGTCGAAGGCGAATGGCGTGTCGTGGAGCTCGTCGAAGCCGGCGTCGAACAGCCGGCGGCCGTAGTCCCGGCAGAGTTCGTCCAACCGAGGCTCGGTCAGCCGGGTCACCCTGGGCTTGCCCGCCCGCTCGAACCGGCCCGCCACGTCTTGCATCCGGGGATCGAACGTAGGGAACCGCATGCACCGCAACGGGCTGCCGCCGGCCAGGAGCTCGGTCGGTCCGCCGCCGAGCGGCCGCTCGTGGAGGTTCCAGTAGGCCACGCCCACCCCCGGGTCCCTGACGACCCGATAGGGGAAGAGCGAGGGAACAAAGTCCAGCCAGCGCTGGTCTTCGACCCGCATCCGGGGAACGCTGACCTCGCATTGGCGCCGGAGGTGGTCCTCCAGGAAAGCCACGAACCCGCCGTCGTCCGGCCCGACCCCGAGGAGTCCGGCGTCGTAGATGCCATGCCCGAGGATGTCGGTCTCGTCGGGGTCCTTCCCGTCCCGGGGCATCGGGCGGAGGAGGCGGGGGACCAGGGCAACGCCATGGCGGGCCGCCTGGGCCAGCGGCTCCAGACTGCCGTAGACCACCGTGTCGCTGCTCAGGTGGACGACCGGCCCTCTCGAGCTGGAGAGGAGGTGCCGGAAGACCCATGGCTTGACGGCCGCCGCCAAATGGCCGCCGACCAGCATGGCCATGCGGTGGAGCTCGGCCCGGTCGAGGTCCAGGTCCGAGAGCCGAAGCACCCGAAAAGGCTCACCGCCCTCGTTGACCTCGTCGCCGACGTCATCGACGACTAGGGTCCAGATCTCGTCAGCCGGGTTGTGGTTCCGGAACGAAGTGGCGAGGACGCGGGCCTGAGGGATCCGGGAGCGCGGAACGACGGTGTAGGCGATCATTGCGCATCGACCGGGCCCACCGTCACCGAACGGAGCGCGAGGCGGCTCGACCCCATGGAAGTGATCCGGACTTCGACATCTCGGCCGGCCTGTGGGTCGGTCGGGACCACGTCGAATTCGAGCACCTGCACGGCGCCCCGGCCGCCCGGCCCGGCGTTGAGCGACGACGAAGTCACCGTCTGCTCGGCCGCCACGACGCCGTCGACCACAACTTCGGCCAAGGCCGCCGGGGCCGTCGACTCCTGCCTCCCCGGCGCGCCCGCCGTGCCGAGGACGACAGCGGCCCGGTAGCGGCCGCCGAACAGCCGCCAGTGGGGGCCGAAGGCGAGAATGCCCCGATCGATCGCGCTGGCGTGGATCTCCGATCCCACCCGCCGGCCGAGGTCGCTGATCCACATGGCGGTGATCCATTCCTCCGCCGCGCCGGGCTCCGGTTGCAGTTCCGCGTCGCCCAGCCGGCCAACCGTTACCCGATCGAGCCCCAGCGCCGATCCGGCTCCCGCCCGGAGCCGCAATTGGACCCGGGCCGAGCGGAGGCCCACCCAGGGTGCGGCCACCTCGAAGTCGACGGTGACCTGGCCGGCATCGATCGCCCGGCGGTCGATCGGACGATAGGCGAGGACGTGGTCGTCCACCACGAACTCGAGCAGCCCCAACTGGTGGTCGGCCTCCTGGTCGCGGACGCCGTCTGAGTGGAGCCGAACGTCGGCCCGGTACCGGCCCCCCCGAAGGCGCCAATGGGGGCCCATGGCCACGAACCCGGCCCACCCGGCGACCTGGACGATCGACTCCCCCTTCCGCTGTCCGGCGTTCCCGGCCACCATCGCCGGCAACCACTCGAACCGGTCCGGGATGCCATGGCTGTCGGTCGCTGCGTCACCGAACCGTTCGACCAGGACGCCTTCGAGGACACCGGCCGTTGCCCCCTCGCAGAACATCCGGATCTCGATCCCGGCGCACAGGGACATCTGCTCGAGGTCCTCCGAGATGGTGAAGTCCGTCAGCACCCGTCCCGGCTCCTCGATCTCCGCGGTCGCATGGGCGAGGATGTAACCGTCCAAGAAGACGTCGAAGGACGGGGCGTTGGGCCGGCCGGCCCCCCACGGTCCTGTCCCTTCCCCCAATGCCCGGTCCTCCTCGGGGTGGTCGCGGTCAACGCCGATCTCTACGGCGACCCGGTATGCGCCCACGCCCAGCTGCGCGTACGGCCCCAACGTGGCGGGACCCGCCAGCTTGGGGTTGAGTCTGATCACGCCCTCTGCGGTGCGACTTCCGCTGCCTACCGCCACCAGCCGGCCCGCCCAGTCCTCCACCACGCCGGTCGCCGGCCCACCCGGCTGCAGGCGACGAGGCACCGCCAGGCCGGCTTTCCGGTAGGCCTCCGCCATCCACTGGTCGAAGTCCGCCATGGCGGAGGGATCGAACGGGTCCGGCGGCAGCGCCCCGCCGTCCGTCTCGGCCCGAGTCAGGTTCGTGGCGTAGAGCTTGCGGAGGCTGGAGTAGATGGGCCGACCGTCGGCCAGGAAGTCGAAGGCGAACGGCACGCGATGGGCTTTCTCGAAGCCGGCGTCGAAGAGGGCCCCTCGATAGTTGTCACAGAGCTCGATCAGCACCGGCTCCTCGTCCATCGGCACCCGCGGCCGGTCCCAGTAGTCACGGGCGCTGAGCACCGACGGCACCCGGGGGTCGAAGCCACTGAAGTGGAAGGCCCGCAGCGGGGAGCCGCCGGCCAGCAGCCGACCGCGGTCCCTGGTGAGCCGGCGTTCGTGGACGTTCCACGGCGCCACGTCCACCCCGGGGTCGCGCAGCACCACGTGGTCGAACAGGGCAGGCACGAAGTCGAGCCAGCGCTGCTCGTTCACCCGCATGCCGAGGACGTCCGTGTGGCACTCGCGGCGCAAGCGGTCCTTCATGAAGGCCAAGAACCCGGCCGAGTCACGCCCGACACCGAAGAAGCCGGCGTTGAAGGTGCCGACACCAAGGATGACGGTCTCGTCTGGCAGGTGCTGGTCGTCCGGCACCGGCTGTACCACATGGGGGACCACCAGCACGCCGTGTTCGGCGGCCGCCCGCCCGGCGGCGTCCAGGCTGTCGAACACCACGAAATCACTGTCCACGTAGAGGGCGGCCTCGGCCCCTCTGGCGATGAAGTGCTCGAACGCCCACGGCTTGATGGCGGCGATCAGGCGGTTGCCGAACAGCATGGCCATCCGGTGGATCTCGGCCGGTTCGAGGTCGAGTTCGTCCAGCCGCAAGGCCTTGAATGGCTCGTTCAGCTCGTCGACCTCCCCGTGGAGGTCGTCGATGAGCAGCGCCCAGAACTGCCCGTCAGGGTGGTGGTGGAGATAGGAGGCCGCCAGAACGCGGGCGTGCGGTACGTAGGCCCGGGAAATGATGGTGTAGGCCACGACGCCCTGCACGATCCCCACAGTTTAGCCGTCCCCCTACCTCTCGGCGAACCCCAGTCGGGTATTCGGACCGGTCGGAAGGCCGTTGGGCCCAACCAGGGGCCCATGGCGCTCCCGACGCGCCCTAAAGTTGCCGAATGGCCCTGCCGACCATCGAACGACCCTGCTGCGACCCCGGAGTCACGACGTGAAGGCCGTCATCCTGGCCGGCGGGAAGGGAACCCGGCTCAGCGAAGAGACGGTGGCCCGACCGAAACCGATGGTCGAGGTGGGTGGGCGCCCGTTGCTGTGGCACATCTGCAAGATCTACGCCAGCCACGGGGTGACGGACTTCGTGATCTGCTGCGGCTACAAGGGCTATGTCATAAAGGAATTCTTCGCCAACTACTTCCTGCACACCTCCGACGTCTCCTTCGACCTGCGGGAGAACCGTATGGAGGTCCACCAGACGGCGGCCGAGCCGTGGCGGATCACCCTGGTGGACACCGGGCTCGACACCCAGACGGGTGGGCGACTGAAGCGGGTCGCCGACTACGTGGCGGGGGAGGACTTCTGCTGCACCTACGGCGACGGGGTGGCTGACGTCGATGTCACCGCGCTGATCGACTTCCATCGTGCCCGTGGGAGGCTGGCCACGGTCACCGCCGTCCAGCCGCCGGGCCGGTTCGGAGCCCTGGACATCGACGGCGACCGGGCGACCGCCTTCTTGGAGAAGCCCCACGGTGACGGGAACTGGATCAACGGCGGTTTCTTCGTGCTGTCGCCGAAGGTCCTGGAAGATATCGACGGCGACGGCACGCTGTTCGAGCAGGGGCCGCTCGGTGATCTGGCCGCGGCAGGCCAGCTGTCGGTGTTCAAGCACGACGGCTTCTTCCAGCCGGTGGACACCCTGCGCGAGCTGCACCAGCTGGAAGAGCTGTGGCAGTCCGGTGCCGCCCCGTGGAAGACCTGGTGACACCGAGTCTCGACCGTCAAACCGGCATGATCGTCCGCAGGTAGTCGGCCGTAGCCGCGATCTGTTCTGGCAACGGCCGTAGCCGCAGGTGGTGGGCGTCGGCCAGTCGGGCCAGGGCCGCCCCGTCACCCACGTAGCGGTCCGCTTCTTCCGTGCGGAGGGGTGGGCGCTCGACCCTCGTCTGGGGCCGGCCCAGC
>CAYVPF010000210.1:0-5621 GCA_964453355.1 uncultured Acidimicrobiaceae bacterium
GGCGCCGTGTTCCTGGCCCGCCGACCCTCGGCTCCGGACGACATCGAAGGCCCGGACGACATCGAAGGCCCGGAGATCGAAGGCCCGGAGATCGAAGGACAGCCGGAGGACCCGGCCGACGTGGACGGCGAGCTGGCACCCGCCGGCGAAATCCAAGATGCGGTGGAGGTCGGACAGTGAGCCTTGCTCCCGGCTGGTACCTGGGCCTGGCGGCCGTGCTGTTCTCCATCGGGGCCATCGGCCTGCTGGTGCGGCGGAACGTGCTGGTCATGTTCATGTGCATCGAGCTGATGCTGAATGCCGCCAACCTGACGTTCGTCACGTTCTCCCGGGTGCTCGGGGACATCGGCGGGCAGGCGGTGGTGTTCTTCGTCCTGGTGGTCGCCGCCGCCGAGGTGGTGGTCGGCCTCGGGATCGTGGTCGCCATCTTCCGCCGCCGTCGCTCCACGACGGCCGACGACCTGCACGTGCTGAAGGGCTGACCGACCGTGCTCCACGCTGCATTCCTCATGCCCTTGTTCCCGCTCGTCGGGTTCGTGGTCATCTTGTTGGTGGGCCGCCGCCTCGGGGACCCGTGGGCCGGCTGGATCGGCACCGTGGCCATCGCCGGGTCGTTCGTGGCCGCCTGCATCACCCTGGCCGGGCTGATGGACGTGCCGTCGGCCGCCCGCCACCTGACCTGCGCCTACTCCTGCGGGGCCACCGAGGCCAACCACAACTTCTTCAGCTGGATCACCGTCGGCGGCCTGCAGGTGAAGGCGGCCATCCTGCTGGACCCCCTGTCGATGATCATGTGCATGTTCGTGACGGGGGTCAGCATGCTGATCCACCTGTACTCGATCGGCTACATGAAGAAGGACCGGGACTACTCCAAGTTCTTCTTGTACCTGAACCTGTTCGTGTTCTCGATGCTGGTGCTGGTGCTGGCCAACAACTTCCTGGTCACCTTCGTCGGCTGGGAAGGGGTGGGGGTCTGCTCCTACTGGCTGGTGTCGTTCTGGTTCCACCGGGAGTCGGCGGCGTCGGCGGGCAAGAAGGCGTTCATCTACAACCGGATCGGCGACGTCGGGTTCCTGCTGGCCATGTTCCTGATCTTCTCCAAGGTCGGCTCGCTCAACTACCTGACGGTGTTCACCCACCTGCACCTGCTGGGCGGCGGGACCGCCACGGCGGTGGTGCTGCTGCTGTTCCTGGCCGCCGCCGGCAAGTCGGCGCAGATCCCGCTGTTCAACTGGCTGCCCGACGCCATGGAGGGCCCGACCCCGGTGTCGGCCCTGATCCACGCGGCCACCATGGTGACGGCCGGGGTGTACCTGCTGTGCCGGGCCAACGCCCTGCTGGCCATCACGCCGGACGCCCGGTGGGTCATCGCCATCGTCGGTGGCGTCACCGCCTTCGTCGCCATGACCATCGCCTGCGCCCAGCAGGACATCAAGAAGGTGCTGGCCTTCTCGACGGTGTCCCAGATCGGCTACATGGTGCTGGCGGTCGGCTGCGGGGCGTATGTGGCCGCCATCTTCTTGATGGTCTGTCACGCCTTCTACAAGGGCCTGTTGTTCCTCGGTGCCGGTTCGGTCATCCACGGGCTGGAGGACGAGCAGGACCTGAAACGGATGGGGGCCCTGCGGAAGTGGCTGCCGTGGACCTTCGGCACGTTCATGGTCGGCTGGCTGGCGATCGCCGGCATCCCGCCGTTCGCCGGGTTCTGGTCCAAGGGGGACGTGCTCACCAATGTGTTCGCCAAGAGCCCGGCCCTGTACGCCCTCGGGGTGTTGACGGCCCTGGGCACCGCCTACTACATGAGCCGGCTGTTCTACCTGACCTTCACCGGCAAGGCCCGGTGGCAGGACCCGGCCCCCGACGGCAGTCCGGCCCACCACGCCCCGCACGAGTCGCCGTGGGTCATGCGGCTGCCGCTCGTCATCCTGGCCATCGCCGCCACCCTGGGCGGCATCTTGGACCTGCCGTGGGTGCACACCGATTCCCTGTACAACTGGCTGCAGCCGGTCTTCGGGCACACGGCGTTCGTGGACCACGAGGACGGGATGGAGCAGTGGGTGCTGGCCATCGTCGACGGGGTGGTGGCGGCCATCGGCCTCACGATCGCCTGGGTGCTGTGGCGTGAGCGGCCGGGCCGGACGGTCGACCAGCCGGCCCTCGAACCGGCCTTCCTGCGCCGGGTCTGGTATTGGGACGACGTCTACGACACCCTCATCGGCCGGCCGGGGCAGGCGTTCGCCCGGTTCTGCGCCGTGGTGGTCGACGGCCGCGTCATCGACGGCGCCGTCAACGGGGCGGCCGCCCTGGTGAAGGTGACCGGCAGCGGCGTCCGCAAGCTGCAGACCGGCTACCTGCGGAACTACGCGCTGGCCATCGCCATCGGCCTGGCTGCCATCATCGCCTTCATGGTGTCGAGGGTGTGGTGGTCGTGAGCCACTCACCGGGGTTCCCGTACCTGACGTTCCTCATCTTCCTGCCCTTCGCCGGGGCCATCGCCGTGGCCCTGTTGGGCGGCCTGGCCAAGGCCGACCGGCGCATCGTCGAGGGGGTGGGGATCGCCGTGTCGGTGGCCGTCCTCGGCTTCGCCATCGGGGTGGCCGTCCTGTTCCACGAGCACGACGCCGGGTACCAGATGGTGTCCAACCACGTGTGGGCGGAGGGTGTCGGGGTCCGCTGGTTCGTCGGGGTGGACGGCATCTCGCTGTTCTTGCTGCTGATGACGGCGGTGCTGTTCCCCATCGTGTTGCTCGGCGCCCGGACCAGGGAGAACGCCACCAGCTACATCGCCTGGATGCTGGTGCTGGAGGCCGCCTGCATCGGCAGTTTCCTGTCGCTGGACCTGATCCTGTTCTTCTTCTTCTTCGAGCTGACCCTGGTGCCGTCGTACTTCATCATCAGCGGCTGGGGCTACGCCCGGCGGGCCTACGCGGCGATCAAGTTCTTCGTGTACACCTTCTTGGGCTCGGCCTTCCTGCTCGTCGGCATCCTGGTGGTGGCGTTCCTGCACCAGAGCCAGACCGGGGTGCTCACGTTCTCGCTGCCGGCGCTGGAGAACACCCACTTCTCCAGCGCCACCGGCATCTTGTTGTTCCTGGCGTTCACCGCCGCCTTCGCCGTCAAGGCCCCGCTGTTCCCCTTCCACACCTGGTCGCCGGACGCCTACACCGAGGCCCCCACGGGGGGGTCCATGATCCTGGCCGGGGTCCTGGCGAAGCTGGGCACCTACGGCATCATCCGGTTCGACCTCAACCTGTTCCCCCAGGCCTCCAAGGACCTGGCGCCGCTGCTGTTGACCCTGGCCGTCGTGGGCATCCTGTACGGCGCCATCGTGGCCTGCGCCCAGCGGGACATGAAACGGCTGGTGGCCTACTCGTCGCTGGCCCAGATGGGGTTCATCGCCCTGGGCACCTTCGCCTTCACCAGCCAGGCGCTGACCGGCGGGGTGCTGCTCATGATCAACCACGGGTTGATCACCGCCGCCCTGTTCCTGTTGATCGGCTGGATCTACGAGCGTCGGCACACCTGGCAGGTCAACGAGCTGAAGGGGCTGCAGACCCCGGCGCCGATCATGGCGGCGGCCTTCACCGTGGTCATGCTGGCCTCCATCGGGTTGCCGGGCCTCAACAACTTCGTCAGCGAGTTCCTGGTGCTGTCCGGCACGTTCCTGACCCATCGGTGGTGGGCGGTGGTGGCCACCGCCGGGGTGGTGTTCGCCGCCCTGTACCTGCTGTGGGCGTACCAGCAGGTCTTCCACGGCAAGGTCAGCCTGGCCAACGCCCAGACCCGGGACCTGTCCTGGGGTGAGCGGGCGGTCATCCTGCCGCTGATCGCCCTGATCGTGATCCTCGGCCTGTACCCGAAGCCGGTGCTGGACCGGATCACCCCGTCGGTCAACCAGCTGGTGGCCCACGTCGAGGCGGTCACCCATACGCACCAGCCGCTGGTGGCCACCCACGGCACCGCCGGGGCCGAGGTCACCGCCCGGGCCCAGGGTGTTGGGGCACAGGGTGTTGGGGGGAAATCGTGAGCACCATCCTCGCCGCCGCGTCCACCGGTCACCTGGCCAAGGCGTCCCATGCGGCCGCCTCGGCGAGCATCGCCCTGCCCCACATCCGCTACCTGGCCATCCTGCCGGAGATCATCATGCTGGGCGGGGCGGTCCTGATCCTGGCGGTGGCTTCCCTCGTCCGGCGGCCCCTGCGGGTCCGGGTGGCCACCGTGGGCAGCGTCGCCGTCTCCGGTACCGCCCTCGGGTTCGCCCTGTGGCAGTGGGCGGACGTGCTGGACCACGGCCCGTTCACCGCCATCGACCACGGGGTGGTGGTGGACGGGTTCAGCGTCCTCGTCGCCATCCTGGTGCCCTGCGCCATGCTGCTGACCGCCCTGGTGGCCGACGGGTACCTGCGCCGGGAGGGCATCGAGGGGCCCGAGTTCCAGGTGCTGGCCCTGGTGTCGGCGTCGGGGGCCATGGTGATGGCCGAGGCCAACGACCTGATCCTGATCTTCTTGGGCCTGGAGATCCTGTCGCTGGCCCTGTACGTGCTGGCCGCCTTCAACCACCGCCGCCGGGAGTCCGGGGAGGCGGCCCTCAAGTACTTCATCCTCGGCGGGTTCTCGTCGGCCATCTTCTTGTACGGCATCGCCCTCACCTACGGGGCCACCGGGTCCACCAACCTGTCCCAGATCGCCGACTTCCTGTCCCACAACGTGCTGCGCACCGACGGGCTGTTGCTGGCCGGCCTGGCCCTGCTGCTGGTCGGGTTCGCCTTCAAGATCGCCGCCGTCCCGTTCCACATGTGGACCCCCGACGTCTACGAGGGGTCCCCGTCGCCGGTCACCGGGTTCATGGCGGCGGTGGCCAAGGTCGGCGGGTTCGCCGCCCTGCTCCGGGTGTTCGTGTCCACCTTCGGCACCCTCCAGGACGACTGGCGGCCGGTGGTGTACGTCCTGGCCATCATCACCCTGCTCCTCGGCGCCGGCCTGGCGGTGATGCAGCGGGACGTCAAGCGGATGCTGGCGTACTCGTCCATCAACCACGCCGGGTTCGTGCTGCTGGGCCTCCAGGCGGCCACCGCCCAGGGGGTCAGCGCCTCTCTGTACTACCTGTTCGCCTACGCCTTCATGGTCATCGGCACCTTCGCCATCGTGACCGTGCTGGGTCGGCAGGGCGACGGGTCCCACGACATCGCCACCTACCGGGGCCTGGCCAAACGACAGCCGTTGCTGGCCCTGGCCCTGGCCATCCTGCTCCTGGCCCAGGCCGGGGCGCCGTTCACCACCGGGCTGTGGGCCAAGCTGCAGGTGGTCATCGCCGCGGTGGACGCCAGCTCGGTGCCGCTGGCCGTCATCGCCATGGTGTCGGCCGCAGTGGCCGCCTTCTTCTACCTGCGGGTGGCCGTCCTGATGTACACCCCGCTGCCCGTGCCGGGGTCGGTGCCGGGGGCCGAGCCCGAGGCCGAGGACCCTGAGCCGATCCTGGCCGGCGAGGTCGGGCCGTCCGCGCTGGCGGGGACCACCGGACCACACACCCCGGCTGCCGGGGCTGCCGGGGCTGCCGGGTCTGGATCTGCCGGGTCTGGATCTGCCGGAGGGGCCCCGGTCCCGGTCTGGGCCGGGACCGA
>CAYVPF010000211.1:0-5575 GCA_964453355.1 uncultured Acidimicrobiaceae bacterium
GCTGGTGGCCCCCCAGACGGAGACAGACGTCACCCTGGGGAAGGCCACCACGAACGGCACAGGCAAGTTCACCATCGCCTACCAGGCCCCGTCGGCCACCCCCGAGCTGCTGGTCCACGCATCGGGCGGCACCGCCGGCGGCCACGACGTCGGCGACGCCCGGCAGCTGCTGGCGGCGGTCGGCACCACACCGACAGGGTCGGTGACCGTCAACGAGCTGACCACGGTGGCGGCGGTGTACGCCCTCCACCAGTTCTACGACGCCCAGATCGGCGCCTTCTTCGGCCCCTCCCCCGGCTTCCCCGACGCCATGGCCACCGCCGCCAACCTGGCCGACCCGGCCACCGGGAAGGTGTCGTCGGTGGTGGCCAACCCGCCGAACGGCAACGCCTCGACAACCCTGGCCATCCTCAACACCCTGGCCGCCCTCGTCGGGACCTGCGACACCACCACGGCCTGCCACCGGCTGTTCGCCGCCGTCACCGCCCCCGGGGAGAGCACGACGACCAACACCGTCCAGGCCCTCTACGACCTGGCCCAGGAACCGACCGCCCGTCTGAAGGCCCCCCTCGCCCTGGTGGCGGCGGCCACCGCCGGCACCTCCGCCCGGTCCCGGGCCTACCGGCCGCTGCTCACCAAGGCCCCGAACGCCTGGATGCTCACCCTCGCCTACACGTCCGGCGGGTTCGACGCCCCCGGCAAGATCGCCGTCGACGCCGAGGGCAACCTGTGGTCCGGCAACAACTTCGAGCCCCCGGGCACCTCGGCCGGCCACGGGCTCGTCGTCCTCGGCCCGACCGGGACCCCCATCTACGGCAGCCCGATCACCGGCGGCGGCATCAAGGGGGTCGGTTGGGGAACCACCGTGGACCAGCAGGGCCGGGTGTGGATCGCCAACTTCAAGGGCAACTCGGTCTCGCTGTTCAGCCCGACCGGCCAGGTCCTTTCCCCGCCGCAGGGGTTCACGACAGGGAACCTGTCGAAGCCGCAGGGGTTGGTGCTGGACCAGCAGGGGAACGTCTGGATCGCCAACTTCGGCAACAACTCCGTGACCGAGTACCCCGGCGGCAACCCAGCCGAGGCCAAGTCGATCACCGGCGGCGGGATCACAAAGCCGTTCGGCCTCGCCGTGGCGGCCACAGGGGATATCTGGGTCACCAACGGCGCCGAGGCCCCGAAGAAGCCCGGGTCGGTCACCCGGATCGCTCCGGACGGCACCTTCGTCGGCAGTCCCATCACCGCCAGGGGCCTGCGCGGCCCCCAGGGGCTGGCCATCGACCAGTCCGGTGACGTCTGGGTGGCCAACCTGTTCGGCGACAGCGTCACCCGGATCTCCCCCACCGGCACCGTCATCGGATCGCCGCTGCGCGGCAGCGGCAGCATCGGTGGGCCCTGGGGCATCGCCGTGGACGGGAACGGCAACGTGTGGGTGGCCGACTTCTTCAAGAGCGCCGTCGTGGAGCTGTGCGGCGACAAGGCCGGGGCCTGCCCGACCGGGGTGACGACCGGTCAGCCCATCTCGCCGGCCAAGACCGGGTTCACCAGCGCGGCCACCCAGCACCTCACCGACATCGCCATCGATCAGTCCGGCAACGTCTGGGCCGTCAACAACTTCTCCAGCGGGTCGTCGCTCAAGCACTACGTCGGCGGCGACGGCTTCATCGAGCTCGTCGGGGAGGCCGCCCCGGTGGTCGCCCCCCAGATCGGGCCGCCCCGGCAGCCCTAGCTGCGGCCACCGTCCAGGTACTGCCGGGCCAGCTTCGGCGGGGCACAGGCCAGCCAGCCGTCCACCACCGCCTCCGCCAGCGCCTGGCGGCCGACCAACCGCAGTCGGATCAGCACGGCGGCGTAGCCGTCGAAGTGGGCGATGGTGAAGAACGCCCGGGGGTTGGCGGCCAGCACCGCCGCCTTGTCGTCCAGGTCGGCCACCCGGACCGCCAGGATCGGCCCGGCCGGCGGGGTGGCGTGGCCGAACCGCCGCAGGTCCGCCCCGCTGAACGGCCGCTCCCAGGCGAACCCCTTGCCGGCGACCAACCAGGTGCGGTTCCCACGCCGGTCCGCCTCGGTGACGTCCGGCAGGGTCAGGGCGGTCCGGGCGACGTCGTCGAAGGAGGCCGGCATCGCTCAGCCGCCGGTGGTCGGGGCGGCACCGACCACATCGTCCACCGCGACCCCCAGTCCCGGCAGGGACCCCAGGTTGTCGGCGTCGCCGAAGCCGAAGATCCCGCCATCCGATCCCACCAGCCAGTACCCACCGCCATCATCGGTTGGGACCACCGACACCACCGGACGCGACGGCATCACCCCGAGGCCCGGGAGCCCGCCGAAGTGGCCGGCGTCCCCGTAGGCCTGAACCCCGCCGTTCGCCGTCACCACCCAGTAGCCGTCACCGGCGGGCGTGGCGGCGATCCCGGACACCGGTGACCCGCCGGCGGACGCGCCCCCGTACCGGTCCGCCGAGCCGAACGCCGTCACCGCCCCGTCGGCCTCCACCACCCAGTACCCGTCGCCGCCGGCCGCCGAGGCGATGCCGACCACGTCGTCCACCGCGACCCCGTCCCCGGGGAGCGAGCCCACGAACTTGGCGTCGCCGAAGGCGAACACCCCACCGTCCCGGCCGACCAGCAGGTACCCCCGGTCGTCGGCCGTCGGCACGATCCCCACCACGTCGTCCACCGCGATCCCGTCTCCCGGCAGCGAGCCGGCGAAGGTCGTGTCCCCGAAACTGAACACCCCGCCGTCCGCCCCGACCAGGAAGTACCCGCGGCCGTCCCCCGACGGCACGATCCCCACCACGTCCGACACCCGCACCCCGAGGCCGGGCAGCGACCCGTAGTACCCCCCGGTCCCCCCGGCGCCGCCGGTCGGGAACACGAACACGCCCCCGTCCGAACCGACCAGGTCGTAGCCCGCCGACCCCGGGATGTTCGCCGGCGTTCCCGGCGGCGAGGTCGTCGACGTGGTCGGGGCGGTGGGTGGCGGGGCAGTCGTCGTGGTCGTGGTCGGGGCGGTGGGTGGCGGAGGGGCGGTTGTCGTCGTGGGCAGGGTCGCCAGGTGGTCCTTCAGGTTGGTGCCGTCCGGACCGACCGGTGTCCCGGCGGCGCCGGTGACCAGCGAGTAGGCGTTGGCACCACCGTCGGGCAGAGCGGAGCATGTGGTGGCGTTTGTTGTGGGCGCGTACCAGCCCCAGGCCAGGTAGCTGACGCCGTGGGCGTCGGCCCAGTCCATGAAGGTGTTGTCGAAACTGCTGGGTCCTGTCTCCCCGGCCGGGGGGTCGACGCAGTCGAAGCCCTCGTCGAACTCCCCGGTGACTACCGGCAGCTGAGCCGCCACGGTGGCCACGGTGCTGTTCCAACAGGTGGCGCTGTCGCAGGCGTTGCCCGCGTAGTCGTGGAAGGAGGCCACCAGGCCATGGTCGGGGTCGGTGGGCTCGTTGGCCAGCCAGCCGCCGAGGTCGTTGGCGTAGCTGAGCCCGCCCAGCATGAGCGGCTGGGTGGTGGCCCCGGCCGACCGGACGGCGTTCACCAGTGTCTGCATGCCCACCGCCGTATACGTGGGGGCGCCTGTGGCTCTGGCGCCGTCCACCGTCACCGGCAACGAACACCCGCCGTTGCGCCAGCACGACCAGGTGAGGGCCAGTGTGGACACCCCGTCGGCCTCCGGGGAGTACGGCTCGTTGAAGAGGTCGAACACCACGGCCGGGTTGGCCTTGAAGGTGGCGGCCACTGTCCTCCAGAAGGCCACCGAGTGTGTGTCGGCCATCGGACGCTGTCCGTTGGCCACTGTGGTGCCCGGGGCCGACCAGTGCAGGTCCAAGATCACGTAGAGACCGGCCTGGTTGAGGTCGCCGACCCAGTCCTCTATGGCTTCTTGGTAGCCGTGGGGCCCGGCTGGGGCTGTGTACTTCGGTTGGCCGTTGATGCCCAACCAGCAGTCCTCGTTGAGGGGCACCCGCACCGCCGTGGCCCCCCAGCCGGCGATGGCCTGGGCGGTGGCCAGGGTGATGGGGAGCTCGGCGTAGCCCCAGCCCTCCTCGCAGGCATACTCGGTCCCGGGCACGTCCACTCCGAGGAGCCGGACGGTCTGGTTCTGACCGTTGACCAGATGGTTGCCGTCCACCGTCACCGACAGCACCGACTGGGCCGCCGCCGGGCCGACCGGGACCAGCCAGCTGGCGGCGACCACCGCCGTCGCCATCAGGGGTCCGGCCAGCCGGCGCATGCCCGAGAGGATCAGCCGGTGACCAGGGCGATGGCGAAGCCGTCGTAGCCCTTGGACCCGACCGTCTGGATCTCGGTGGCCGTCACGCGCTTCTCGGCGGCCAGCAGGTCGTTGAACCGCCGGACCCCCTGCACCGCCGGGTCGTCGCTGTCGGCTTCCACCACGTGGCCGTCCCGGATGACGTTGTCCACCACGATGGTGGTGCCGACCCGGGCCAGCTTGAGGGCCCACTCGAAGTAGTCGGCGTTGCTGGGCTTGTCGGCGTCGATGAAGGCGAAGTCGATCGGCCCGAACCCCTCGGCGGCCAGCTTCGGCAGGGTCTCGATGCCGGGGCCGACCCGGATGTCGACCTTGTCGGCCAACCCGGCCCGGTCGATGTTGGCCTGGGCCACCTCGGCGTGGTGCGGGTCGATCTCCAGGGTCACCAGCCGGCCGTCGTCCGGCAGGGCCCGGGCCAGCCAGATGGTGCTGAACCCGCCCAGGGTGCCCACCTCCAGGATGGTCCGGGCTCCCTGGGCCTTGGCCAGGATGTGCAGCAGCTTCCCCTGAGCCGCCGTCACGTTGATGGGCGGCAGTCCCCCGCTGGTGGCGTCCTCCAGGGCCCGGTCCAGGGCCTCGTCAGCGGGGAACAGCAGGTCGGTCAGGTAGTCGTCGACGGCGGTCCATTGGGATTGGGTCATGGTTCTATTCGTAGCGCATCGTCGTGCCATCCGAAACGGGCCGGGATGGTGACGTCCGGGATGGTGCCGGGATGGGTAAGGGTACGGCCATGCCCTCGCTGCGCTCCGGTACCGGCTCCCGCTCCGGCCGCCGACCGGTGGCCGCCCTGCTCGCGCGGGTGCTGACCCCGGTGCTGGTCGGCGGCCTGCTCCTGCCGCTCGGCCTGGCCGCCATTACCCCGGCCGGGGCCGCCCTGGCCTCCCCGCAGCCGGTGGCCGCCGTGGCCATGGCGGTGACCGCGGACGGCGGCGGGTACTGGACGGCCCGGAACAACGGGTCGGTGTCCGCCGAGGGGGACGCCGCCGCCCTGGGGGACATGGCCGGGACGGCCCTGAACCAGCCCATCGTCGGCCTGGCGGCCACGCCGGACGGCCAGGGGTACTGGCTGGTGGCGTCGGACGGCGGGATCTTCGCCTTCGGGGACGCCCGGTTCTACGGGTCCACCGGCGGGATGGCCCTGAACCAGCCCATCGTCGGCCTGGCCGCCACGCCGGACGGCCAGGGGTACTGGCTGGTGGCGGCTGACGGGGGGATCTTCGCCTTCGGGGACGCCGACTTCTACGGGTCCACCGGGTCCATGACCCTGAACCGGCCGGTGGTGGGGATGGCGGCCAACCCGGACGGCAGGGGGTAC
>CAYVPF010000212.1:0-5509 GCA_964453355.1 uncultured Acidimicrobiaceae bacterium
GTCGGCATGGCCGGGGTGGCCATCGACTCCATCTTGGACATGCGCCAGCTCTTCGACGGCATCCCCCTCGACCAGATGTCGGTGTCCATGACCATGAACGGCGCCGTGCTGCCGGTGCTGGCCCTCTACATCCTGGCGGCCGAGGAGCAGGGCGTCCCGCCGGCCAAGTTGGCCGGCACCATCCAGAACGACGTCCTCAAAGAGTTCATGGTCCGCAACACCTACATCTACCCGCCGACGCCGTCGATGCGGATCATCTCGGACATCTTCGCCTACACCTCCACCGAGATGCCCCGGTTCAACTCCATCTCGATCTCCGGCTACCACATGCAGGAGGCCGGCGCCTCGGCCGACCTGGAGCTGGCCTACACCCTGGCCGACGGGGTGGAGTACCTGCGGGCCGGCCTCGGGGCCGGGCTGGCCGTCGACGCCTTCGCCCCCCGCCTCTCGTTCTTCTGGGCCATCGGCATGAACTTCTTCACCGAGATCGCCAAGATGCGGGCGGCCCGGCTGCTCTGGGCCAAGTTGGTCAAGCAGTTCTCGCCGCAGAGCGACAAGTCGCTGTCGCTGCGCACCCATTGCCAGACCTCGGGGTGGTCGCTGACGGCCCAGGACGTGTTCAACAACGTGATGCGCACCTGCGTGGAGGCCATGGCCGCCACCCAGGGGCACACCCAGTCGCTGCACACCAACGCCCTCGACGAAGCCCTGGGGCTGCCCACCGACTTCAGCGCCCGCATCGCCCGGAACACCCAGCTGTTCCTCCAGCACGAGTCCGGGACCTGCCGCACCATCGACCCGTGGGGCGGCAGTTACCACGTCGAACGGCTCACCTACGAGCTGGCCCGGCGGGCCTGGGCCCACATCGAAGAGGTGGAAGCGGCCGGCGGGATGACGGCGGCCATCGAGGCCGGCCTGCCCAAGCTCCGGATCGAGGAGGTGGCCGCCCGCACGCAGGCCCGCATCGACTCGGGCCGGCAGGTGGTGGTGGGGGTCAACAAGTACCGCCTGGACGTCGACGAGCAGATCGACGTCTTGAAGGTCGAGAACTCCAGCGTCCGGTCCCAGCAGATCGAGAAGCTCCGGCGGCTCCGGTCGGAACGCGACGAGGTCGCCTGGAAGGCGTCGCTCGACCGGCTGACGGCCGCCGCGGCGGCCGCCGAGCGGGGTGACCGGGGTGCCGGGTTGGACGACAACCTCTTGAAGCTGGCCGTCGACGCCGCCCGGGCCCGGGCCACGGTGGGCGAGATCAGCGACGCCCTGGAAGCGGTCTATGGCCGGCACACGGCGCAGATCCGTACGATCACGGGCGTGTACCGGGCCGAGGTCGGAGAGTCGCCGGCGGCCGCCGAAGCCCGGCGGGCCGTCGAGGCGTTCGGCACCCGCCACGGCCGCCGGCCCCGGCTCCTGGTGGCCAAGATGGGCCAGGACGGCCACGACCGCGGGCAGAAGGTCATCGCCACCGCCTTCGCCGACCTGGGGTTCGACGTCGACGTCGGTCCCCTGTTCCAGACGCCCGCCGAGGTGGCCCAGCAAGCCGTCGACGCCGACGTGCACGTCGTCGGCGCCTCGTCGCTGGCCGCCGGCCACCTGACCCTCGTCCCCGAGCTCCGCGACGAGCTGGCCAAGCTCGGCCGGAGCGACATCATGATCGTGGTCGGCGGCGTCATCCCGCCGCAGGACTTCGACGAGCTGCTGGCCGCCGGGGCCACCGCCATCTTCCCGCCCGGCACCGTGATCGCCGAGGCCGCCGTCGACCTGTTGGGCAAGCTCGACGCCGCCCTCCAGGGCACCCCGCTGGCGGCATCCGATCCCGACCCCGACCCCGACCCCGGCGAGCCGGCGTGAGCGAGGCGGCACCGCCACCGGCGCCCATCGACGTCGAACGGTGCGCCGCCGGGGTCCTGGCCGGCGACCGCACCCAGGTGGGCCGGGCGATCACCCTCGTCGAGTCGACCCGGGACGACCACGCCGCCCTGGCCCAGGAGCTCCTGGTCCGCCTGCTTCCCCACACCGGCGGCGCCCGTCGGGTCGGGATCTCCGGCATACCGGGCGCCGGGAAGTCCACCCTCATCGACAAGCTCGGGACCCTGCTCACCGGGCGCGGCCATCGGGTGGCCGTCCTGGCCGTCGACCCCTCCTCGGCTCGGCGCGGCGGCAGCATCCTGGGCGACCGCACCCGGATGGCCGCCCTGGCCGCCGACCCGGCGGCCTTCATCCGCCCGTCCCCGTCTTCGGGTTCGCTCGGCGGGGTGGCCCGGTCCACCCGGGAGGCCGTGCTCGTCGTCGAAGCCGCCGGCTACGACGTCGTGATCGTGGAGACCGTCGGCGTCGGCCAGTCGGAGGCGGCGGTGGCCGGCATGGTGGACTCCTTCGTCCTGGTCGGCGTCCCGGGCACCGGGGACTCCCTGCAGGGCATCAAGCGGGGCGTGATCGAGCTGGCCGAGATCATCGTCGTCAACAAGGCCGACGGCGACCGGGCCGCCGAGGCCAAGCAGGTGGCCCGCGAGCTGGCCGAAGCCCTGCACCTGTTCGGGTCCCTCGGTTCGGGCTGGGATGCGCCCGTGCTGACGTGCAGTGCCCGGGACGGCACCGGGGTCGACGAGCTGTGGGCCGCGGTGGACCGCCATCGGGCGGCGATGGTGGCCTCGGGTGAGCACGAAGCCCGGCGGGACCGGCAACGCAGCGAGTGGATGTGGGCGATGGTCAAGGACCGGCTGCTCGACCGGCTCCGGTCCGATCCCGGCCTCCGGGCGTTGGCCCCTGACGTGGAGCGCCGGTTGCGCGAGCAGGCCCTCACGCCGGTGCAGGGCGCCCAGCTGCTCCTGGACGAGCTGGACCGCAGCCGCGCCGGCAGCTTTTCCCACTGACGACCGGACGCCCGGGGCCGAGGCGCTGGGCAGAGGACGAGTTAGCACCCAAAGGAGTCCCCGGGGAACGGCCAGTGAGAGGGCCGGACACCGGGGCGCCCTGGTAGCTTCAGATCTCGCCACGGTGTTCGGGAAGTCGGTGCAAAGCCGGCGCGGTACTCGCCACTGTGACCGGGAAGCGAGCTCCACGAACAGCCACTGGGCCGGACCTCGGAAGGGTCGGGCCTGGGAAGGCGGGGTGAGCGGGGATCCGGGAGCCAGGAGACCGGCCGTGGCCACATCCGACCGTTCCACGAGCTATGGAGGCAGGTCCCTTATGGGCGTTCTGGCGACGAATTTGGGGTTCCCGCGCATGGGGCCCTACCGCGAGTTGAAGCGGTCCCTCGAGGCCTACTGGGCCGGCAAGGTGCCAGCGGTCGACCTCGAACAGGCCGCGGCGGACCTCCGGGAGCGCCACTGGCGGTTCCAGGCCGGCCTCGGCCTCAACCACATCCCCTCGGGAGACTTCTCCCTGTACGACCACGTCCTGGACACGGCGGTGATGGTCGGCGCCATCCCGGCCCGCTACGACGCCGTGCCGGCCTCCTTGGACCGGTACTTCGCCATGGCCCGGGGCGGGAAGCTCGGCGGTCGCGGCGTCACCGCCCTCGAGATGACCAAGTGGTTCGACACCAACTACCACTACCTGGTGCCCGAGCTGGCCGCCGGCCAGTCGTTCAGCCTGTCGGCGGCCAAGCCACTCGGCGAGCTGCGCCAGGCCGCCGCCCTGGGGGTCGCCACCCGCCCCGTCATCTTGGGCCCGGTGTCGTTCCTGCTGCTGGCCAAGGGTACGGGCGACCGGGCCGCCAACCTCGACCTGCTGCCGGGGCTCTGCGCCATCTACGCCGAGCTGCTGGTCGAGCTGCAGAGCGCCGGGGCAACGTGGGTGCAGATCGACGAGCCGATGCTGTCAGTCGACCTGGACGCCACCCAGCGGGGGGCCTTCGGTCGGGCCTACGCCGCGCTGCGGGAAGCGGCGCCCAACCTCCGGCTGCTGGTGGCCACCTACTTCGCCGGCCTGGGCGAGAACCTGGCCACGGCCCTGACGCTGCCGGTGGACGGCCTCCACGTCGACGGGGTCGCCGACCCGGGCCAGGTGGACGAGGCGATCACCCACGCCCCGGAGTCGCTGGTCCTCTCCTTGGGCGTGGTGGACGGGCGCAACGTGTGGCGCAGCGACCTCGAGGCGGTGCTCAGCCGGCTGGAGGCGGCCAAGCGGGCCCTGGGGCCGGACCGGCTCATGGTGGCCCCGTCGTGCTCACTGCTCCACCTGCCGGTGGACCTCGACCTCGAGCCGGCGATCGACGGCGAGCGGCGGAGCTGGCTGGCCTTTGCCGCCCAGCGCCTCAAAGAGGTCGACGTCCTCGTCCGTGGGCTGAACGACGGCCGGGAGGCCATCGAAGAGGACCTCCGAGAGTCCAGCGCCGCGCTGGCCTCCCGGGCGGCCTCCCCGCGGGTGCACGACCCGGCGGTCCGTCAACGCCTGGTCGACCACGATACGGCCCTGGAGGAACGCACCAGCCCCTACGGGGAGCGGCGCAGGGCCCAGGAGAAGCGCCTGGGGCTCCCGCTGCTGCCCACGACCACCATCGGGTCCTTCCCCCAGACGCCGGCGGTCCGACAGGTCCGGGCCCAGCACCGCAAGGGCGCCGTCGACACCCCGACCTACGAGGCCGGACTGCGCCGGTACATCGACGACGCCGTCGCCTTCCAAGAGGAGGTCGGCCTCGACGTCCTGGTGCACGGCGAACCGGAGCGCAACGACATGGTCGAGTACTTCGGCGAGCTCCTCGAGGGCTGCGTCGTGACCACCAACGGCTGGGTGCAGAGCTACGGCTCCCGTTGCGTGAAGCCGCCGATCATCTACGGCGACATCCGCCGCCGGCAACCGATGACGGTCGACTGGGCGACGTACGCCCAGTCCCGCACCGATCGGCCGGTCAAGGGCATGCTGACCGGACCGGTGACCATCCTGCAGTGGTCGTTCGTGCGCAACGACCAGCCCCGGGAGGTGACCGCCCGCCAGCTGGCCTTCGCCATCCGGGACGAGGTGGTGGACCTGGAGCACGCCGGGATCGCCGTCATCCAGATCGACGAGCCGGCCCTGCGGGAGGGACTGCCGCTGCACGCCGAGGACCGCCAGGACTACCTGGCCTGGGCGGTGGGCGCCTTCCGGCTGGCCTCGTCCGGGGTACGCGACGACACGCAGATCCATACGCACATGTGTTACGGCGAGTTCAACGACATCATGGAGTCCATCGCCGCCTTCGACGCCGACGTCATCTCGATGGAGGCGTCCCGGTCGCAGATGGAGCTCCTGACCACCTTCACCGACTTCGAGTACCCGAACGAGATCGGGCCCGGCATCTGGGACATCCATTCGCCGCGGGTACCGGAACAGGCCGAGATGGAGGCGCTGCTGCTGGCGGCCGCGGCCGTGGTGCCGCCCGAACGGCTGTGGGTGAACCCGGACTGTGGGCTGAAGACGAGGCGATGGGAGGAGGTGCGTCCCGCCCTCGTCAACCTGGTCGGGGCGGCCCAGGCGGTCCGGGATCGCCTCCGCGCCCAATGAGCCCGTCGCCCCCGGTGAGCCCGTGGCC
>CAYVPF010000213.1:0-2779 GCA_964453355.1 uncultured Acidimicrobiaceae bacterium
ATTCCTATCTGGTGGATCGGGCTGGGGGCAGTCAAGCAGCGATGCCGTGGAATCGCTGCGGGCAGCGAAGGGATGGGGCAGTTAGCCGGTCGGTTCGGTAGCTCGATCGCCGGACGCCTGAACCACTGACTCGCGGTGCAGAGCCGCCAACCGGAAGGAGACGAGGAGAAGGAGCAAGGTTATGGAGATGACGGGCGGGGCCGACGACGTAGTCAGGGCCTTGGCGACGCGGGTACGGAAGCTGGAGCGGACGTTGGAGGGCCAAGTGTTCGAGGTGCGGACCCGACGACTGGTCGTGGTCGACCCTGATGGCGCCGAACGGATCGTTGGGGAGGTGGCCAGCCACGGCACGGCGGAGCTGCGGATGGACCTTCCCGGTCGTTTGCCGGGTCGTCGGACCTCGGTGTTGATGTTCGCCAATCCCGGGGACCTGGTCTACGACGTCCCTCCGGGCGTCGGGGTCCAGCTGTGGCTGGATGGCAACGCCGCAAGGAGGTTTGACGTTTGGGCCAACCCCTACCAATGAGGCCGGACGGCCGGTGGCGGGGTCCCTGAGTTCCTGCCGCCGGCCGCTCCGTGACCAATGAACCAACTCTCCACGCGAGTCTCGGATTTCCGGGGCCATGTCAGTGAGTCCGATCTTGCACCATGCCGCACTTTGATGCCCCCCCGTTGTGTGGGGGAGTTGGCTGGCGACTTCGCCGAAGTCATGACATGCATATTTGAATGTCGCATCCTTACATCAATGAGAGGCGAGGAGCCGCAGCCCCGGTAGTCCGATCTAGGGGGCCTGTGACATCATTCAGGCCTGCGAGAGGGGGGGCAGTGGCAGACACGCAGCCAGGAGCGGGATGGTGGCAGGCGTCGGACGGGCGTTGGTACCCACCGGAAGCCCGTCCCGGACCACCACCTCCTGCTCCAGCGTGGTCGCCGGTTCCCCCTGGTGGCTACCAGGCGCCCCAGAGGTGGTGCACCGCTTGTCGCTCGCCGGTACTGGTTTCGGCCACCATCTGCCCCCAGTGCGGAAGCCCACTCGCCTCTCCCCGGTCCAAGGGTGCGGCCGTCTTGCTGGCCATCTTCTTGACGTTCTGGACGTGGGTGTACACCTACCGAAGGGACGCCTGGAAGTTCTGGTTGGGATTGGTGCTGAGCATCATCGGCGCCGTGACGGCGGTGTTTCTGGTCGGCTTCGTCATTCTCTTGGGCATCTGGCTGTGGGCCGTCATCGACACCGGTATCAAGTCGGAACATTGGTACCAGCAGTACCCCAATCCCGTCTAAGGGTTGTGGTGGCTCGCCGCTTTCGACGGAACCGCTCCATGACCGAAGACCGACTCGTGACTCCAGAACACGGCTACGCCAACCCGGTATCCGAGGCGCAGGAGGTTCTGGACCGCCTCCGAGAAACCCACGAGGAGTCCCACCCCGACGTAGTCGAAGCCATGAAGCAGCTGGCCGTTACCTATCTCGAAGTTCGTCAACCGGTGCGAGCACGTGATCTGCTCACACAGGTCTTGGCAGAGCAATGGCCCGGCGCCGAGAGCCCCACCCACGAAGCACTCGACACGGCTCATCGCTTCGGAGCCGTCCTCTTTCGACTTGGCGACGTGGAAGCGGCCAGGCGATTGCAGGAACGGGTACTCAGCGCTTGCATTGCCCGGGATGGCCTACTGGGGGAGGCAACGCTGGTCGAACTCGGGAACCTCTGCATCAGCCTGGTCGCCCTCGGAAAGTTCACGGAGCTGGGTCCCGCCGGGAACGCCATCATTGACGCCCGCCTCCAATCGGCCCCTCCGGACTCGCCGAGCGGCATCTTCCCGCTGTACTTCATGGCGGGCTGGTGGAGGTACATCGGGGAGCTGAAGAGGGCATCAGGTCTCTACCGGCGAGTGGTGAGGGACTGCCTTGTCCACCGGACCGGTATGTCGATGGCAGCGCGGTCGCTCTGCGCCCAGGTGTTTCTGGTCCTCCCAGGGCTGGTCCTCCTGAGGTTCGCCCCCGACGACGTCGTAGTTCAACGTCAGGCACAGGCGGTGGCCAAGTACCAGCGGCGCCGGCGCAGTCCCGGAGTCGGTGATACGGCCCCGCCGGGTGAGTCCAGTTCATGAGGTGACAAGCACCCTTCGGACCACCTGCGATGGGTAGCTGACGTCTCGACGCCAGCCACTGGTGCCGGGTCTCCGGGACGTGGTCCAGGATTCTGGGCACGTAGTGGGCACGACTGAGGGCGCACAAACCGGACATACGCCGTCGGAGTGCTTTGAACTGGGAATTCTCGGTGGTCGGGACCGGCGTCGATCCGGTGACCTCGCGCTTTTCAGGCCGGGTCGGGGAGCCAGGGCAGCGTGAGGTTGTGGTCCTCGGTCAGCAGTTCCTGCAGCTCGAACAGGTTGCCGTCGGGGTCGCGGCCGTAGACCGAGTACAGGTCGCCGGCCAGCATCGGCTCGGAGTTGAACGGGACCCCGGCGTCGACCAGCCGCTGGTACTCGGCGGCCATGTCGGTGACGTCGAAGCACAGGTGCACCAGGCCGTGGTCGCAGGCCTGCCGGTCCGCGAGCGCGGGGCGGCCGAGCGGCTGCCGGTACTGCATGATCTCGATGTAGGTGTTGCCGGCCCGCAGCATGGCCATCCGGACGCTGCTGTCCTTCAGCCCGACGATGGTGTCGGCCAGCTCGGCGCCGGGCTCCCACTCGTTCCACCAGATCACCTCGAAGCCGAGCAGGTCGCGGTAGAAGCCCAACAGCCGATCGAGGTCGCCGGTGGCCAGGTTGGTGTGGTG
>CAYVPF010000213.1:2879-5503 GCA_964453355.1 uncultured Acidimicrobiaceae bacterium
TGCTGGCCGACCGGGACGGCGGCCCCACCGGCCTCGGCCGAGGCGAAGGCCGCGTCGACGATCTCCATCACAGCCACCCCGTCGGCGAAGGTAGCGGCCGCCGGGCCGTCTGCGGCCCGCCCGCCGCCGCCGTCGGCGACCCCGAGGATGCGGTCGCGGAAGTGCCGGGTGAGGCCGACGAACGGGAGCAGTTCGATCCCGAGCTCCGCCAGGGAACCGTCGGCGTCGTCTTCGTCGGTCCCCGGCAGCGTCCGGGCCAGGTCGGCGGGCAGGTCGACCGCCCGCGAGCCGTCACGGTCGGCCAACCAGACCGTCTTCTTGTCCACCCACATGGTCCCGGCGGGGCCGGCGACGGCGGTGACTCCGGGAGGCATGCCCCAGGAAGCGGCCGTCTGCTGGAGGAGGACCCGGCAGCCCGACGCCATGGTGAGCTCCAGGTCGAAGGTGTCGTCGGCCACGGTGGCCGGTCGGTCGGAGACCACCGACAGGCTGGCCCGGACCTGGCGGGCGTCGCCCAGCCAGGTGCGGATCTGGTCGAGGGTGTGGACACCGGCGGCGCCGAGCCAGCCGCCGAAGACCTCCTTGTCGAACCACCAGTCCGGCATCGGGAGCTTGGGGTCCGCCACATACGGCAGCCAGCTGATGAAGGTGGCCAGCCGGGGGTCGCCGACGGCGCCGTCGGCCAGGAGCCGGGCGCCGAGGACGTTGGGGGCGGCGAACCGGAACTCGTGGGCGATCAGGTTGACGAGGCCGGCCCCCTCGGCCAGGGCCAGCAGCTCGCGGGCCTCGGCGGCGTCCATGGTGAAGGGCTTCTCGACCAGCAGGTGGCAGCCGGCGGCGACGGCCTGGCGGGTCAGCGGGGCGTGGGTGGCCGGCGGGGAGGAGATGCTGACGGCGTCCAGGCCGAGGTCCAGGGCGTCGGTGAACGAGGTGGTGGCCACGGCCACCCCGCTGGCGGCGGCCCGCTCGGCCGTCCGCTCGGGGTCCTGGCCGACCAGGGCCACCACGTCGAAGCCGGCGGCCCGCAGCGCCGGCACGTGGGCCCGGCAGCCGAACCCGGTGCCGACCACGGCCACCCGCAGAGCCTTGCCGGCTTCCACTCCGTCGTCTCCAGTCCCGTCGCTGGCCATCCTCGTTATCCCTCCTCGACGGGTCCGCCGCCGTAGACCGTCCGTAACGACGCCGGCTGGGTGCCGTCGACGTCGGTAATGCCGTACTCGACCGCCTGCTCGGCGCCGACGACGACCTTGCCGGCGAACCGGCCCACGTCCGGGTCGGCGGCCATGGCGGCGATGACCCGGCCGCTCAGCTCGGGCGATTCGGAGATGCCGAGCGGCATGCCCTCGCCGAGCAGCTCGGGGTTGGCGGCGAAGTTGGCCATGGTCCGTTCGGTCCGCATCAGGCCGGGCCACAGCGACACCATGGTGATGCCGGCCGGCGACAGGTCGGCGGCCCCTTCCCGGGTGAACCGGTCGACGCCGACCTTGCCGATGCCGTAGGCCACCGAGATGCCCGGGTACCGGGCGCCGAACGACGACGTGTTGACGATCAACCCCCGGCCGGCCGGGGCCATCAGCCGGGCGGCGAAGACGGAGGCCACGTAGTGGGACCGCAGGCCGACGTCGACCATGTCCCACTCCGACAGCGGCCGCTCCCAGAAGGGCAGTTGCGAGAAGAAGCTGTCGGGCAGCATGAAGGCGTTGTTGACCAGCAGGTCCAGCCGGCCCTGCTCGCTGCGGACCCGGTCGAACACGGCGGCCACCTGCTCGTCGTCGCGGTGGTCGCAGGCCGCGGCCACCCCGGCGCCGCCGCGGGCGGTGACCTCCGCCGCCGCCTCCTCGAGGGTGCCGCCGAGGTCGACCTCGGTGGGCTGCCCGGTGCTGCGGCCGGTGACGTACACCGTCCAGCCGGCGTCACCCAACGCCAGGGCCACCCCCTTGCCGAGGCCCCGGCTGGCGCCGGTCACGACCGCTACCGGGCGGCTGCCATCCCCTGCAGACCCGACTGCGTCCCCCGCCGTCTCCCCTGCCATGCGTCCACCCCTCAGCTGCCGACCGGCCCTGTCGCGGCGACACTACCAACCAAACGACTGTTTGCCAATCGGCCGGAGCGGGCGACGCAACCGCCTTCAGACCCACAGGTGGCCGACAGCTCTCACAGGTAGCCGACAGCTACGGTGGGCCGTGGTGCAGGGAGATGGGGGCCAGGGGGACGACCGCCCGTTGACCCGCGAGGAGATCCAGGGCAGCCGGAACCCGGCACGACCCACCCCGGGACGACGGAGCCCGGAGATGAGCCGCCGGATCTTCCTCCGCCGGGCGGCCGCACTGGGCGGGGTGGTGGCCGCCGGGGCCGCCGGGTACGGGGTCTACGACGCCGTCGCCGGCGGTGGCCCGGACCCGGCCACCGCGGTCCGGAAGCCCCCGCCGAGGCGGTCGAAGCCGCCGAAGCCGCCGTCGGCGACGACCACTACTACCACGACGACGACGACGGGACCGGTGTCGGCGGTCGTGGACTGGGTGTCCATCCCGGTGTCGCCGGCCATCGTGGCCTAGAACCTCAAGCCCGGTACCGCCTGGTGGGTGACCACCCCGCAGGTCGCCGGGGGCATCGAGGGGTACGCC
>CAYVPF010000214.1:0-5424 GCA_964453355.1 uncultured Acidimicrobiaceae bacterium
GGCGCTGTTCGAGATCGCCGACTACGTACTGGCCGTCGACCAGCTGTCCCGGACCGCCCTGCGGGCGGTGTTCGGCGAGATGACCCTCGACCAGTCCCTGTCCGAGCGCGACACCATCAACACCCGGATGCAGGACCACATGGCCGCCGCCGCCGTGAAGTGGGGGGTTCGCCTCAACCGGATCGAGATCCTCGACATCACCCCGCCGACCAACGTGCTGCAGGCCATGTCCGAGCAGAAGGAGGCCGAGCAGCACAAGCGGGCCGCCATCTTGAAGTCCGAAGGCGAGCAGCAGGCCGCCATCAACAGCGCCGGCGGCCGCAAGCAGGCCGCCGTCCTGGAGGCCGAGGGAGCCAAGGCGGCCGCCATCCTGGCCGCCGAGGCCCAGATGAAGGCGTTGGAGCTGCAGGCCGAGGGCGAGAAGAAGGCCCGACTGCTCCGCGGCGAGGGTGAGGCCGCGGCCTTGACCGCCATCGACCAGGCCGTCATCAACCCCAACACCCTGGCCGTGCTGCAGCTCCGGGCCCTCCAGGACGTGGCCGCCTCGCCCAACTCCAAGGTGGTCGTGCCCTACCAGGCGGCCGGCCTGGTCGGCGGGGCCGAGGTCCTCATGGAGGCCCTGAAGGGCGCCGGGTCCCCGGCTACCGGGGCCGTCGCCAGCAACGGCGCCGGCAACGGTGCCCGGCCCGGGGTCTGACCGCCGCCCGTAACGCCGGGACCGCCGGGGCGCGCCTGGTCTGACCGCTCGGCCGCCGTCGGCAACTCGCGGTTGCAACCGGCCGCGGAACGGGCATACTGAGTGCAGGCACCGCGTGACGGTGCCCAGGTAAGTACGGGCACGAGGGCCACCGGCCGCCGCCGGTCGGTGGCGGAGTCGGGAGGTCGGCCATGGTCACGTCGAAGGCGCCGGCACGGCGCCCTGGAACAGGAGCATGAGCGGCCGTGGCCTGGCGCCACAAGGATCAGTCCGGGCCGCCGGCCCCGCCGGCCCCACCGCCTACCGTGCGGGTGCTGCACGGCGACGCCGAGCTGGCCGCCGCGGCTGAGCGGGCGGCCGAAGGCGAGCGACGGCTGCGGGCCCGGTTGGACGCCCGGGCCGCCCGGGATGCCTGGACCGCCCAGCAGCGCACCGGCGACGGCCGCCGGGGCGTCGGCGGCCGGGTGCCGGGGAGAAGCCAAGCCACGGAACCCGAGGCCACCGCTCCCCGGAACCCTGCCGCCTGAACCAGTCTCTGTCGCCGGGCTGGGTGCTTTCGCTGTGGTGGTCTGCCCCGCTGGAACGACCCATTTCAATTTCCTCAGAACTCACTGGCGCCCGAAATTGAGCAGATCCGCTCAATTTTGGGCGCCAGTGAGAGAAAAGTAACAACGGTCGAGTCGACGGCGAATGGGCCGATCGGGAGGCCGACGATGCCGGCTGGCCGCCTCAGCCCACCGTCGGCCGGCGCGGCCCGGCAGGGGGGGATCCGGGTAGAACGGGTCCATGGACATCGGCGTCGGCTTCTTCCCCACCCACGACGCCATCGACCCGGCGTCGATGGCCCGGCTGGCCGAGGACCGGGGCTTCGAGTCCCTGTTCTTCGCCGAGCACACCCACATCCCGGCAGCCAGGACAACCCCGGCGCCGGGCGGCCGGGACCTTCCCCGCAAGTACTGGCACACCTACGACCTCTTCGTCGCCATGACCGCCGCCGCCGTGGCCACCTCCCGGCTACGGGTGGGCAGCGGCATCTGCCTGGTGGTGGAGCGGGACCCCATCACGACCGCCAAGGAGGTGGCCAGCATCGACGCCCTGTCCGGTGGCCGGGTGGAGTTCGGGGTCGGGGCCGGCTGGAACCGGGAAGAGATGCAGAACCACGGCACCGACCCCCGGACCCGGATGGCGCTGCTGGCCGAGCGGGTCGAGGCCATGAAGGCCATCTGGACCGAGGACGAGGCCAGCTACCACGGCCGGTACGTGTCGTTCGACCGCATCTGGTCCTGGCCGAAGCCGGCACAGCGACCGCACCCGCCGGTGCTGGTGGGCGGCCTCGGGCCCACGGTGCTCGACCGGGTGCTGGCCTTCGGCGACGCCTGGCTCCCCAACTACGGGCCGCCGGACCTGTTGGACCGCATCGCCGAGCTCCGGGCGCGGGCCGACCGACCGATCGAGGTCGACGTCATGAGCGCCCCCGCCGATCCGGCCGTGCTGGAGCAGCTGGAACGGGCCGGGGTCCGCCGGGTGATCCGTTGGCTGCCGTCCGCCGGCCGAGGCCCGGTAGAGCGGGCGATGGACCGCTACGAAGACGCGGTGGCTCGGCTGCACGGTGAGTGACGGGCGACGGGCGAGGCGCGTGAGGGCGGGGCCGTGAGGGTTGCGGAGCGGTGACCGAGGACGAGGCGCGGCGCCGGTTCGCCGGCGCCCGGGTGGCCCGGCTGGCCACCGCCGACGGCGCCGGCCTTCCGCACCTGGTGCCGATGGTGTTCGCCGTCGACCACAACACCGTGTACAGCGCCGTCGACCACAAGCCCAAGCGGACCACCGCCCTCCGCCGCCTGGCCAACGTCGCCGTCAACCCGGCGGTGTCGCTGCTGGCCGACCACTACGACGACGCCGACTGGGACCGGCTGTGGTGGGTCCGGGCCGACGGCGCCGGTCGCCTGGTCGCCGCCGGCTCCGACGAGGCCGGCCGGGCTGTCGCCCTCCTTTGTGGCCGGTACCCGCAGTACGTCGACCGACCGCCGTCCGGGCCGGTGCTCGCCGTGGACGTCCACCGCTGGTCCGGGTGGACCGGATGGACTGGTGGTTAGATCGCCGGCTCGGCGCCCTCGGAGTAGTTGAACATCCACCGGACGCCGAACCGGTCGAGGGTGCACCCCCAATAGGCCCACGGCATCGCCACCATCCCGGTGGACTCGCTGCCCCCGTCGCTGAGGGCGGCGTACAGCCGGTCGGTCTCCTCCCGGCTGTCCGGCTCCAGGTTGACGGTGACGTTGTTGCCGACCTTCCGCTCGTGCCCCATCGAGGCCGACATGTCCGTTCCCATCAGCACGTGTCCGGCCAGGATCGGCAGTTCGACGTGGGCCACCAGGCGCTTCTCGGCCTCCGGCAGTGACCCCCCGGGTCCCGACGGCATGTCCTCCATCCGGGTGATCGGCCCGGATGGTTCGGTCCCGAACACCGAGGCGTAGAACCCGAACGCCTCCTCGGCGGTGCCCATGAAGTTCAGGTAGGTGCTGACCCTGCTCATCGATGCCCTCCTCATTACCGCCGGCCCCCCGGTCAACCCGGTCCGGTCGATGTCCACGTCCTCCATCCTTACGGCTGGGTAGACGCCGCAGGAGCCGTCGTATCATCGATCCACCGGCGCTGTTACTGGCTGATAGCCACTCAGTCCCTTCGGCCAGCAAGCCGGCGACGGCCGGGTGATACACCCCCGGCCTAACGTTCCCACCACCTAGAGCGATCGGTGCCGTCCGGGCCATCCGGACCGCAGGTCCTCCGTCCACCCACGCGGCCCCACGTCGGCCGGCTGAATCCGGCCGACCATCGGGGGAGCCGCCCGTGCGAACGGAGTCCGTCATGATCGCCACCATCCCCTCGGCCACCCTGGTGGGCAGCGCCGGCCGGCCGGTCACCGTGGAGGTGCACGTGTCCAACGGCCTCCCCGGGTTCACCGTCGTCGGCCTGCCCGACGCCGCCGTCCGCGAATCCCGGGACCGGGTCCGGGCCGCCTTGCTGTCGTCCGGCCTCAAGTGGCCGAACCGGCGGATGACGGTCAACCTGGCCCCGTCGGGGGTCCGCAAGGGCGGGGCCGGGCTGGACCTGCCCATCGCCGTCGGGCTGCTGGTGGCCGAGGGGGTGCTGCCGCCCGGGGCGGTGGCCGGGCGGTCATTCGTCGGCGAGCTGGGCCTGGACGGGTCGCTGCGGCACGTCCCCGGCATGGTGGCCCTGGCCGATTCCCTACTCGGCCACACCCTGGTGGTACCTGAATGCGACGCCGCCGAAGCGGCGGCGGTCCGGCCCGGGGCGGTGGCCGGGGCGGCCACCCTGGGTCACCTGATCGACGTCCTGACCGGTCGGGAGGACTGGCCCCAACCGGTCGACCTGGCGGTGGAGATCCGGCCGACCCGGCCGGGCGGTCCGGACCTGGCTGACGTCCGGGGGCAACGGGTGGGCCGCCGGGCCGTCGAAGTGGCCGCGGCCGGCGGCCATCACCTGCTGCTGATCGGGCCGCCGGGATCCGGCAAGACCATGCTGGCCGAGCGGCTGCCCGGCATCCTGCCCCCGCTGACCCGCACCGAGGCCATCGAGGTCAGCCAGGTCCACTCGGCCGCCGGCCTGGCCCTCGACGGCGGGCTGGTGCGGGACCCGCCGCTGCGGGCGCCCCACCACGGCGCCTCGGCGGTGTCCCTGATCGGCGGCGGCACCGCCGTGATGCGACCGGGGGAGATCAGCCTGGCCCACCATGGAGTTCTCTTCTTGGACGAGATGGGGGAGTTTCCGGTGGCCGTCCTCGACGCCCTCCGCCAGCCGCTGGAGGAGGGGGTGGTGCGGATCAGCCGGGCCCGGGGCACCGTGACCCTGCCGGCCCGGTTCATCCTGGTGGGAGCCATGAACCCCTGCCCGTGCGGCAACGGCGGCCTGCCGGGAAGTTGCCGGTGCACCCCGGCCGCCCGTGCCCGCTACGCCCGCCGACTGTCCGGCCCGCTGCTCGACCGCTTCGACCTGGTGGTGCCCCTACAGCGTCCGGAGGCCGGCGAGTTGCTCACCACCGCCCCGGGTGAGTCGACGGTGGTGGTGACTGACCGGGTGGCCGTCGCCCGCCGGACGGCCCACAGCCGCGGGGTTGCCTGCAACGCCCTGCTGTCGTCCAACACACTGGACCGCTGGGCTCCCCTCACCCCGACAGCCGCCGCCCTGCTGGACACCCATGTCCGGGCCGGCGACCTGAGCGGGCGGGGGCTGCACCGGGTGCGCCGGGTGGCCCGTACGGTGGCTGACCTGCACGGCCAAGGCTCGTCGCCGGTCGATGCCGGCCACATCGCCGAGGCCCTGGCCCTGCGGGCCGGGTCGGGTGTCGGGTAGCGGTGATTCCTCCGCCCTGACGCTCCAGAACTACCAGAGCCCCCCTTCGAGCCATCCGCTACGATCCCCCGTTGGGCGACGTTCGTCTGCAGGGACCTCTGTGAGGTATGCCCATGGCTGACCGAGCTCTCGTGTCCGGCAGGTCCGGGAACGGGGTTGCATGGGGGTGCACCGGCCGTCGGCTGGCGATCATGACGGTGGTGATCGCCTTGCTCGACCTGATGGTCGCCGGGATGGTCGGGGCGTCGACCGGACGCCCAGGCGTCGATCCTTCGACCACCCGGGCGAGACCGCTGGTCGACACGGGCACGGGGGGCGGCTATTGGCTGGTGGCCGCCGACGGCGGCATCTTCGAC
>CAYVPF010000215.1:0-2692 GCA_964453355.1 uncultured Acidimicrobiaceae bacterium
TTGGCCTCCGGGCGTGTCCCGTCGGCGGGGCCGGTCGGCGGGGCCGGTCGGCGGGGCCGGTCGGCGGGGCCGGTCGGCGCGGTGGGTCAGCGGGGCCGGCGGGTGGCGATGCCGCCCAACACGATGTCGACCAGGGTGGCCGTCGGCGGGGACAGACAGCCGTCGACGACGGTGTAGCGCTGGTCGACCATGCCGTTGATGGCACTGGAGATCACCCACAGCGTCGCCGCCGGGTCCATGGACCGGAGCGACCCGTCGGCCACCCCGGCGGCGAGGACCGATCGCCAGAGCGCCAGGACGTCGTCTCGACGCCGGACCAGCCCGGCCAGGTCCGGTTGGGTGCAGATCCATTCCCAGTTGTTGGTGGTGGCCAGGAATTCGTCCCGCCACTCCACCCCGGTCCCCGCGGCCTCGGCCAACATGTCCCGCAGGCGGCGGGCGCCGTTTCCGCCGCCCCGGGCCGCCGTTTCCAGGCGGGGCGCCAAGGCGTCGAAGTACCGGTTGACCACCTCGATCAGGATGTGCAGCTTCGACGGGAAGTGGCTGTACAGGGTCGGGCTCCGGACGCCGCTGGCCGCCGCGATGTCCCGCAGGGACGCCCCCAGGTACCCCCGTTCGGCGAACAGCCGGGCCGCCTGCTTGGCCACCACGTCCCGACGGGCGGCGTCCGCCGCCCAGCGCGTCCCCGCCGCGCCGATTGGGGCCGATGCCGATGCCGAGGCGACAGGCGTCGCCGGTGACAGGGCCGGTGACGCTGCTGGTGCCGGTGCCTGCTGCATGGTCCACCTCGATCATACGGGCCGGCCCCTCGCCTCCCTATCGATCGATAGGGAGGCACCCGAAAGTGACCGGCCGGCCGTGACGGTCAGCCATAACGATCGGCCGTGACCCGACGGTGACCGGTCGGTAAGGTGGGTTCATGGAGCCCGAAGAACGGATTCCGCTAGACCAGATCGACCTCAGTGACCTGGACTTCTGGGCGTTGCCGTGGGCGACACGCGACGGGGCATTCCTGACCCTGCGCCGCGAGCGACCCATCGCCCGCTTCGACGAGCCGGACCTCCGCGACCGGTCGGCCCTGGCCCCGCCACCGGGGCCCGGGTACTGGGCCGTCACCCGGCACGCCGACGTGGCCGAGGTCAGCCGGCATCCGGAGGTGTTCCGGTCGGGCCAGGGGGCCGTCAGCATCCCGGACCTGCCGGAGGAGATGGTGGAGTACTTCAGCGGGATGATCAGCACCGACAACCCCCGCCACGCCCGGCTGCGCCGGATCGTGTCCGCCGCCTTCAACCCCCGGATGGTCCAGTCGATCGAGGACCGCATCCAGCAGGTGGCGGTCGAGGTGGTCGAAGAGGTGGCCGGCAGAGGGGCGTGCGACTTCGTCACCGAGGTGGCCGCTCCCCTTCCCCTCCGGGTCATCTGCCAGATGATGGGCATCCCGGCCTCCGAGAACGACCGGGTGTTCCGGTGCTCCAACGTCATCCTGTCCAGCGCCGATCCCGAGTACGTCCCCGAGGACGTCGACCCGGTGGCCGCCTTCCTGGCCGCCGGTCAGGAGCTGACGGAGCTGATGCAGGACATCGCCGAGCGCCGCCTCGGCCAGCCGACCGACGATCTGACCTCGGCCCTGATCAACACCAACATCGATGGCGAGGCCCTCACCCACGGCGAACTGGCCTCCTTCTTCATCCTCCTGGTGGTCGCCGGCAACGAGACCACCCGTAACGCCATCACCCACGGCCTCTGGGCCCTGACCGAGCATCCCGGCCAGCGGGACGTCTGGCAGGGCGACTTCGACGCCGTCGCCGCCACCGCGGCCGACGAGGTCGTCCGCTGGGCCTCACCGGTGACCTGGATGCGCCGGACCGTGGCCGAACCGACCGAGCTGTCCGGGCAACCGATGGCCGCGGGCGACAAGGTGCTGCTGTTCTACAACTCCGCCAACCGCGACGACGCGGCCTTCGACGACCCCTTCGGGTTCGACCTCCGCCGGGCCCCCAACCCGCACTTCGGGTTCGGCGCCGCCGGGCCCCACTTCTGCCTCGGCGCCCACCTCGCCCGCCGGGAGATCACCGTCATGTTCCGCGAGCTGTTCACCCGGGTCCCCGACATCGAGGCCACCGCCGAGCCCGACCGGTTGCGGTCCGACTTCATCAACGGCATCAAGCATCTGCCCTGTGCCTTCACCCCGGCATAGGCGGGAGCGTGGCCCTGGTGCCGGCGTGACCGCCGGTCGGTGTCAGCCGGCTGGGGATGCGGCGGCGGACGGCGAGCCGGCGGCCGCCTCCCGGTAGGCCGCCAGGGCCCGAGGCCCCCAGACGGTGGCCGGGCCGCCGTTCATCACGATGGCCACCCCGATCATCTCGGCCACCTCGGCGTCGGACGCCCCGCGGCGGAACGCCCCGCGGGCGTGGGCGACGATGCAGCCGTCGCACTCCCTGGTGATGGCGATGGCCAGACCGATCAGTTCCTTGACCTTGGCCGACAAGGCCCCATCGCCCATGGCGGCCCGGTGCAGCTCACCGAAGCCGGCGATGACGTCTGGGATGGCCTCGCGCAGGTCCCGGTACGGGCCCTTCAGGTCCTCGGTCACCTGCCGGCCCCAGGGAGTCCCATGGTCGTGGTCCACGGCCGCAGGCTACCGGCACCGCCTCAGCGGCCGGGCTGTTCCCTCGGGCCGGGAGGCCGGGCT
>CAYVPF010000215.1:2792-5416 GCA_964453355.1 uncultured Acidimicrobiaceae bacterium
CCCTCGGGCCGGGAGGCCGGGCTACCCCTCGGGCCGGGAGGCCGGGCCGCGGGAGCGGACCGCCTCCACCTCCTCGAACGCCGACCGCAGGTCGGTGATCCACTGGTCCTCGTTGGTGGCCACCAGCCGGACGCACCAGGCCAGGGCCTCGCTGCGGCTGCGGGCCACCCCGGCGTCGATGAGGGTGTCCAGCACCTGCCGCTCGGCCAATCGCAGCCGGGTCATCACCGGGATGCTGGCCGTGGTGAACTGCAGCGCCGTCTGCCCGCTGGAGGCCCCCCAGCTGACCACCCGGCCGAACAGGGACTGGGCCTCGACGGCGATCTGCATCCGCCGATCCCTGGTGTCCTCCCGGAACCCGGTGATCCGGGCCCCTTCGGCCGTCGCCCGCTCGGCCGGGCTGGCGTCGTCGGGGAGGGCCACCGCCGGCAGGGCCACGGCGACCAGGATCTCGTCGTCGTCCACCTGCACACCGGCCGGGCCGACCACCCAGTCCTCGGGCAGCCGGTCGGCGAACCAGGCTCGGATCTTCTGGCGCTGCTCTCCCGTGGTCCGCTGCTCGGTGGCCTGCCGGGGGCGGCCGCGGCCCCGCCGGGGTTGGCCGTGGCCCGTTCCTTCGTCTGCGATAGATTTCATACTTACATAATTACATCATCACGATACTGAGGGCAAGGGCCCGGCCCACTACGCTCCGGACGGTTCCACCGGACTGCCCCGGTGAACTGCCCGGCCGGGGCCGACAGGAAGTGGCGGGACGATGGCGCGAAGGACCTTCTCGAGGCGCGAATTGCTGGTCGGCGGCCTGGGGGTGACCGGGGCCGGGCTGCTGGCGGCGGCCTGTGGGAGCTCGTCGGGCAGCGGGCCGTCCGCGGCCAGCACCATCGCCTCCACCGCCCCGGCCGGCAGCGACCTGGGCGCAGTTGAGCACGTGGTGTTCCTGATGCAGGAGAACCGGTCGTTCGACCACTACTTCGGGTCCTACCGGGGAGTCCGGGGCTTCGACGATCGCTCCGACGACGCCATGGCCCGGTTCGCCCAGCCTTGGCCGGACGGCCGGAACGGTGCCACCACCCTGCTGCCCTACAACCTGTCGTCGGCCACGGCGCAGCTCTGCTCCGGCAACGCCGCCGTGCCGGACCACACATGGGCCCCCCAGCACCAGAGCTGGGACGGCGGGACCAACGAGCGGTTCGTGGCCGTCCACAGCGAGGCCGCCAATGACGGACCGACACAGGGGCCGCTGGTGATGGGGTACTTCACCCGGCAGCAGCTCGGGTACTACTACGCCCTGGCCGACGCCTTCACCATCTGCGACGGCTACCACTGCTCGGTGATCGGCCCCACCATGCCCAACCGGCTGTACGGCTGGTCGGCGTTCATCGACCCGGACGGCACCCACGGCGGCCCCGTGCTGGAGACCCCGGGGTTCTCCGACGCGGCCACAGCGGTGGGGTCGGTGCAGTGGGACACCATGCCGGAGGTGCTGTCCGACCACGGCGTGTCCTGGAAGGTGTACCAGCCCCCCGGCACGTCGGCCGGTCCGGGCCAGGGCAGCGCCCTGTCCCTCGGGTTCAACGCCCTCTTGTACTTCAAGCAGTACCTGGCCGACCCCAGCTCGGCCCTGTACAAGCAGGCGTTCCTGCCCAGCTGGCCGGATGAGCTCACCGCCGACGTCAAGGCCGGCACCCTGCCCAAGGTGTCGTGGATCCTGCCGCCGATCGCCTACTCCGAGCACCCCAACAGCTCGCCGGCCTCCGGGGAGTGGTTCACCAGCCAGATCCTCGGCACCCTGACGTCCAACCCCGAGGTGTGGGCCAAGACGGTGCTGTTCGTCATGTACGACGAGAACGGCGGGTTCTTCGACCACGTCGTGCCGCCGACCCCACCGGCGGGGACCAAGGGTGAGGAGGTGACCGCCGCCGCGGCAACCAAGGAGGGCGGCGGGGTCGCCGGCCCGATCGGTCTGGGGTTCCGGGTGCCCATGCTGGTCATCTCCCCGTGGAGCCGCGGCGGCTGGGTCGACTCGACCACGTTCGACCACACGTCGATGCTCCGGTTCCTCGAATCCCGGTTCGACGTGCCCGTGCCCAACCTGACGGCCTGGCGGCGCCAAGCCGTCGGCGACCTCACCACCACCCTCGGCTTCGGCCGGCCCAACGACCGGGTCCCCGGCTTGCCGCCCACCTCCATCGCCGACCTGGGTTCGGCCTGCCCCACCGAGACCAACCTGGCCCCGTTCATCACCCCACCGGAGCCGGTCACCGTGCCCACCGACCAGCACATGCCCGCCCAGGAGCCCGGCCGGGCCCGCCGGCGCTGACCGACCCGGTCGCCGCAGCCGCCGTGGCGTGACCGATCAGTCGAGCAACCGCTTGTAGCCCTCGTGGGTCGGCACGAACCGGTGCCGCTCGTAGAACCGGTGGGCGTCGGTCCGCGCCTTGTTGCTGGTCAGCTGCACCCGGTAGCAGCCGGCGGCGGCAGCCTGGTCGACGGCGGCCTCCAGCAGGACGCCCCCGATGCCCTGGGCGCGGTGGTCCGGATGGACGTGCACGGACTCCACCTCGGCGCAGCGGCCACCGGATTGCTGGAAGTGGCGGAACACGATCAGCTGGCACATGCCCACC
>CAYVPF010000216.1:0-5415 GCA_964453355.1 uncultured Acidimicrobiaceae bacterium
AGGCTTCGTACTCGCAAGATCGAGTGTCCTTCCGGGGCAGCCCGCTCCCACCCAGGGTGCTGATCCAGCGGCGCCGCACAACCTCTGCCATGCCTCTCCTTATCTCAGGTTAGTCTACAACCTCAAATAAGAGTCCCGGGTACTTGAGGTTGTGGGGACCCGGTCCGCCGGGGAAGCGGGAAGGGGGCGGCCCTCGGCGGAACCGGTGATGGAGAGGCGCGTCAGTCCGTGGTCCAGGGCCGAAGTTTCTCTGGATTGAGTATCACCCACATGTGCTTGATCCGGCCGCCCGCGATGTCGAAGGCCAAAACCGCCGCGGTCGCGCCGTCTCGCTGAGCGACCAGGCCGGGCTGGCCGTTGACCGTGCGTTCCAGGACGGTCAGGTCGGGTGCCCGATCGACGAAATCGACGCAGGTGCGCGCGATCTGCTCACCTCCCTCGATCGATCCCGCCACGGCGTTGCCAAGGCCGCCGCTGTCGGCAATCGCCGTGGCATCGGGGTCGAGCAGGCCGATGAGGGCGACGACGTCTTGTGCCTCCCATGCCTGCTTGAAGTCCCTGACGATCTTGGCCTGGCGGGCTGCCGGGGTCGCGGGAGCCCGCGAGGCGCCGATGCGGCGGCGGGCTGAGGAGGCCAGTTGTCGGCAGGCCGCCGGGGTGCGGCCGACGACCTCGGCCACCTCGGCGAAGGAGTAGCGGAAGACGTCGTGGAGGATGAACGCCACGCGCTCGGCCGGGGTCATCGATTCGAGCACGACGAGGAAGGCCATGTTGATCGACTCGTCGAGGGTGACCCGGTCGGCCGGGTCGATGGCGGTGCCGCCCGACCGCCCGGTGCTCCACTCGGTGGGTTCGGGCAGCGGCTCGGGGATCCATTCGCCCACGTAGGTCTCCCGCCGGGCCCGGGCCGAGCCGAGCACGTTCAGGCAGATGCGGCTGGCGACCGTGCTCAGCCAGGCGCCGGGGGAGGCGATGGCGTCCTGTTCCGGCCCGGACAGCGAGTACCAGCGGGCGTAGGTCTCTTGGACGGCATCTTCGGCCTCGGCCAGGGAGCCAAGGAGCCGGTACGTGAGGTTGATCAGTTGACGGCGCTCGCCCATGATCACGCTCAGGCCCGGATCGGTGGGGCCTTGTCCCGACCCGGATTGGGTGGTCATCGTCTCGCCAGCCTCCCTCGGTCGCATCCGCCCTCACCAGTTCGACAAGACAGCGCACCGGAATGTGAGGTTGGCGGCGTCGCCTGACATTTTGAGGAGTTGCGTTGTCGTACTGCTGGGACAAGCACATCATCCAGCGACCCAGGAGGCATCATGACTACGCCGACGCCGGCCACATCGTTCGCCGATCCGGCGCCCGCGGACTGCCTGGAGCGGGCCGCCTCTGCGCTGACGGCACACGGGTTCACCGTCGAAGTTCTCGACGACGCGGCCGTGGCGCGCCTCCGTATCAAAGATCTGATTCCCGAGGGCGCCAGCGTGTTCACCGGGGCCAGCGAGACCCTGCGGCTATCTGGCATCGATGAGGACATCAATACCAGCGGGCGCTACCAAGCCCTGAAGCCGCGCCTCCTGGCCATGGACCGTGTCGCCGAGGCCGACGACTTCCGACGGTTGCTCGCCAGCCCCGACGTCATTGTGGGCAGCGTCGCCGCGCTCACCGAGACCGGCTCCCTCGTGGTCGCCTCGGGTAGCGGAAGCCAGCTTCCCGGTTACGCCGGCGGCGCCGCTCGGGCGATCTGGGTCGTCGGAGCGCAGAAGGTGGTTCCGGACCTGAACACCGCCCTACGCCGCGTTGAAGAGCACGCCCTCCCTCTGGAAAGCGCCCGAACCGAGGTGGCCCACGGGTGGCCCAGTGCCGTCAACCGCCTTCTGATCCTCAACGTAGAGCTCCAGCCCGGGCGCGGTACCGTCCTGCTGCTCCGCGAAGCCGTCGGATTCTGAGCTCGCCAAGGAACCGTCCGGCAATCGGGCTGTCAGCGCCGGCGGCCCGTGGCGGCCCGTGACGGATCAGCCGCCGGCCAGCAGCGGGGCCATCCAGGCCTCGACCAGGTCGGACCGGGACGGCAGGCCGGCGGACAGCACCCGGTGGCCGTCGCCGGTGATCAGCACGTCGTCTTCGATCCGGACGCCGATGCCCCGGTAGCGGTCGGGCACGGTGAGGTCGTCGGGCTGGAAGTAGCAGCCGGGCTCCACCGTCAGGACCATGCCGGGAACGAGGTCGAGGTGCCGGTAGTCGTTGCGGGCGTCGGTGCAGTCGTGGACGTCCAGGCCCAGCATGTGGCTGGTGCCGTGCAGGGTGTACCGGGTGTGGAAGCGGTGGTCGGGGTCCAGGGCGTCGTCCACGGAGCAACCCAGGATGCCCTCGGCAACCAGCCACTCGGTGATGACCCGCATGGCGGCGGTGTGGGGAGCCATGAACGGGTTGCCGGGCCGGCACTCGGCCAGGCCGGCCTGCTGGGCGGCCCACACCACGTCGTAGACGGCCCGCTGGGCGTCGGAGTACCGGCCGGACACCGGCACGGTCCGGGTGACGTCGGCGGTGTACAGCTCGGGCCCTTCGACGCCGGCGTCGAGCAGCAGCAGGTCCCCGGGGCGGACCGGGCCGTCGTTGCGGATCCAGTGCAGCGTGCAGGCGTGGTCGCCGCAGGCGGCGATGGTGTCGTAGCCGACGTCGTTGCCCTCGGTGCGGGCCTGCCGGTTGAAGGTGCCCTCCACCCACCGCTCGCCGCGGTCCCGGGTGGCGGCGGCCGGCAGGGCCCGGACGACGTCGGCGAACCCGGCCGCCGTGGCGTCCACGGCCTGCTGCAGGCAGGCCACCTCGTGGTCGTCCTTCACGAGGCGCAGCTCGGCCAGCGCCGAGAGCAGGTCGGCGTCACGGTCGTCGTCGACCACCGCCACGGCGTCGTCGACGGCCGGGTCGAATCCCCGGACGACCCGGACCACCGCCCCGGATCCGGTGGCCTCCTTCAGCACCGCCGGCAGGTCGTCGAGGGCGGCCGTCGGCAGGCCGAGCAGGGTGCTGGTGTCGTCCAGGCCCAGCCGGGGGCCCACCCACAGCTCGCCGTAGCGGCGGTCGGTGAAGAACCCGGGGGTGGACCGGTCGGCGCGGGGGGCGGTGTACAGGGTGGCGTCGCCCCCGGGGGCCACCACCAGCACGGCGTCGGGCTCCTGGCTGCCGGTCAGCCAGGCGAAGTCGGTGCCGGCGCGGAACCGGTAGTCGGTGTCGTTGGCCCGCACCTTCAACCCCCCGGTGGGCACCAGCAGCCAGTCGTCGGGGAACCGGGCGGCCACCTCGGCCCGGCGGCGGGCGTGGAACGGGGCCGCCGCCGCCGGCTGGTCGGCCAGCCGGCGGGCCGGGGCCCAGTCGGCGGACAAGAACGCCACCCGGGCCGCCGGGGTGGCCGGCTTCGGTGCCGCGGCCGGTACCTCGCTTTCGACGTCGGTGGCGGGGGTCGGGTCGGTCATCCTTCCAGTGTGGCACCGTGACCGGGCTGGGGAAATAGGCCTGGGCGGCGGCTATATCTTCGTGCCATGACCGGTGAGCCCATGGACGGGGAAGCGGGCGGCGGGGTCGACGGGCCGGACAGGTCGGATGCGGTGGCCGGCCGGGTGCTGTGGCGGCCGTCCGCCGAGCGGATCCGGGACGCCCGGGTGACGGCGTTCATGGGTTGGCTGGCCGACCACGGCGAGGTCGACGCGCCGGGGTACCAGGAGCTGTGGGAATGGTCGGTGGACGACGTCGGCCGGTTCTGGGACGCCGTCCGCCGGTACTTCGGCATCGGACCGGCCGGGGACGCCGGCCCGGCGCTGGTGCCGGGGCACGGCGCCGAGGGGGCCCGCTGGTTCCCGGAGCTGACCGTCAACTACGTCGACGGCGTCCTCGGGCACCCCGACGACGCCGTGGCCGTGGTGGCGGCCACCGAGGACGGCCGGGAGCAGGTGTTGACGTTCGGGGAATTGCGGGCGGCGGCCGGTGCGCTGGCCCGGACCCTGTCCGAGCTGGGGGTGGCGGCCGGAGATCGGGTGGGGGCGGTGATGACCAACTCGGCCGAGGCCGTGGTGGCGTTCCTGGCCACGGCCTCCCTCGGCGCCGTCTGGTCCAGCTGCGCCCCCGAGTTCGGGGTGGACGGCATCGTGGACCGGTTCGGGCAGATCGGGCCGAAGGTGCTGTTCGCCACGGCCGGCTATCAGTACGGCGGCAAGCCGTTCACCATCGACCACAAGCTGGCCGAGGTGGAGGCCGCGCTGCCCGGCCTGGTGGCCACGGTGGTGGTGGCCGGGCCGGCGGCCGCCGAGGCAGTGCCGACCGGGTCGGCGGTCGCCGAGGCGGCGGCGGCGGGGGTCCACCGGCTGCCGTGGACGGCGGCGGTGGCCCGACCGGCCCCGCTGATCTCGCAGCCGGTGCCGTTCGATCATCCGCTCTGGATCCTGTACTCGTCGGGCACCACCGGGCTGCCGAAGCCCATCGTGCAGGGCCACGGCGGCATCGTGCTCGAGCACGTGAAGGCCCTGGCCCTGCACTGCGACCTGGGGCCCGGCGACCGGTTCTTCTGGTTCAGCACCACCGGCTGGATGATGTGGAACCTGCTGGTCGGCGGCCTGTTGGTGGGGGCCACCGTGGTCTGTTACGACGGCAGCCCGGCCTGGCCCGACTACGGCGCCCTGTGGCGCCTGGCCGGGCGGCTCGGGATCACCTACTTCGGGACCAGCGCCCCGTTCCTGGAGGCCTGCCGCCGCGACGGGTTGTCGCTCGGCGGCGGGTCCGAGCCGACGACGATCCGCACCATCGGGTCGACCGGTGCCCCGCTGTCCCCGGAGGGGTTCGAGTGGGCCAGCACCCAGGTGGTCGGCGACGTGCCGGTGGCCTCCCTGTCGGGCGGCACCGACATCTGCACCGGCCTGCTGGGGGCGTCGCCGCTGTTGGCCGTACGGGCCGGCGAGCTGCAGTGCCGGCAGCTGGGGGTGGACGCCCAGGCCTTCGACGAGGCCGGTCGGCCGGTGGTCGATGAGGTGGGGGAGCTGGTGGTGACCCAGCCGATGCCGTCCATGCCGCTGTACCTGTGGGGCGACGCCGACGGGCGGCGGCTGCACGAGTCCTACTTCGACCGGTACCCCGGGGTCTGGCGGCACGGCGACTGGGTCCGGTTCACCGTCGACGGCGCCGCCGTCATCTACGGACGGTCCGACGCCACGTTGAACCGCGACGGCGTCCGGATGGGGACGGCCGAGTACTACCGGGTGGTGGAAAGCCTGCCCGAGGTGGCCGACTCGCTGGTCATCGACACCACCCGGCTCGGCCGGGACGGGCAGCTGCTGCTGTTCGTGGTCCTGGCCGCCGGGGAAGGGGCCGCCGGGGAAGGGGCCGCCGGGGAAGGTGCCGCCGGGGAAGGTGCCGCCGGAGCCGGTTCGGTGCCAC
>CAYVPF010000217.1:0-5398 GCA_964453355.1 uncultured Acidimicrobiaceae bacterium
CGGACCGGCCCCGCCGGGTCCGGCGCCGTCCGGTCGGAAAGGCGGCGGCGGCGGCCGCGGCCAAGGCGGCCGAGCCGGCGGCCGAGCCCGCCGAACCGGCATCGGGGGCCGACTGAGGAACGGGCAGACCGAGGGAACTGGCCGACCAAGGGAGTAGACGGTGCCGGTCAAGATCAACGACCAGACCATCCGGCAGGCGCTGTGGGGCCGGGACAGCTACGGCCTGCTGCTCATCCTGCTGCTGGTCGACTACGTCATGATGTCGCTGGTCAACTCCCCGCGATGGGGTGGCTTGCTGCGGACGGCGCCGCTGATCCTGACGGCGCTGTTCGCCATGCACACCTCCGACGCCCGGCGGCACGTGCTGCGGGTCACCCAGGTGGTGGCCGGGGCCAGCCTGGTGGTCGGCATCGTGCAGGCGGCCATCCCGGCCACGGTGACCCTCGGCGACGCCAGCGACACCGCTCGGGGGGTGTCCTACCTGGCCATGGCCCTCCTGTTGCTGGTCACCATGGTGGCCATCCTGCGGCGGATCATCCAGAAGGACTCGGTGGACCTGGAGACGGTGTTCGGCGCCGTCAGCGCCTACATCGTCATCGGCCTGATGTTCTCGGCCCTGTTCACCGGCCTGGCCTACGTCCACACCACCCCGCCGTTCCTGGCCCAGCCGCCGACGGCGCCGCACCAGCCCAGCGACTACGTGTACCTGAGCTTCATCACCCTCACCACCGTCGGCTTCGGCGACCTGACCCCGCTGACCGACCTGGCCCGGTCGGTGGTGGTCTTAGAAGCCCTGATCGGCCAGATCTTCCTGGTCACCCTGGTGGCCCGGCTGGTTTCCCTGTACTCCCGGGACAGCGGCCCCACCCGGTACTTCAGCCGGGAGCCCCGGGCCGGCCACGCCCGCCGGTCGGCCACACCGGACGACCTGGTGCCCGACCCCGACGCGCCGGATTCCGCTGACCCTGACGGCTAGGCCCTGACGGCTAGGCCCTGACGGCTAGGCCCTGACGGCTAGGCCCGCCGGAGGGCCAGGCGCCGACCCGTTAGGCTCGGCTCCATGGCCATCGACCTGCAGAAGCTGCTCGGCGACGAAGCCGACTCCCTCCTCCGCCACGAGGCCAAGGCCTTCCCGGCCGACGGCCTGGTGCTGCCGGGCCCGGACTTCTTGGACCGGGTGTTCCGGGACTCCGACCGCAGCCCGTCGGTGCTGCGGAACCTGGGCACCCTGTACGGCCACGGCCGGCTGGGCGGCACCGGGTACCTGTCCATCCTGCCGGTCGACCAGGGCATCGAGCACTCGGCGGGGGCCAGTTTCGCCAAGAACCCCCTGTACTTCGACCCGGCCAACCTGTGCGAGCTGGCCCTGGCCGGGGAGTGCAGCGCCATCGCCACCACCCTGGGGGTGCTCGGGGCGGTGTCCCGCCGGTACGTGCACCGGATCCCGTTCATCGTGAAGCTGAACCACAACGACTTCCTGCACTACCCCAACACCTACGACCAGGTCCCCTTCGGGTCGGCCCAACAGGCCTTCGACCTGGGGGCGGTCGGGGTGGGGGCCACCATCTACTTTGGCTCCCCCGAGTGCGACCGGCAGCTGCACGAGGTGTCGGAGGCGTTCGCCGAGGCTCACCAGCTGGGCATGTTCACGGTGCTGTGGTGCTACCTGCGGAACCCGGCGTTCGTGAAGGACGGGGTCGACTACCACCTGTCGGCCGACCTGACCGGCCAGGCCAACCACATGGGCGTGACCATCGAGGCCGACATCATCAAGCAGAAACAGGCCGAGAACAACGGCGGCTACAACGCCGTCGGGTTCGGCAAGACCGACCCGCTGGTCTACGACCAGCTGACCACCGACCACCCCATCGACCTGACCCGGTGGCAGGTGGTCACCTGTTACGCCGGCCGCATCGGCATGATCAACTCCGGCGGCGAGTCCAAGGGCGCCGACGACCTGGCCCAGGCGGTCCGCACCGCGGTCATCAACAAGCGGGCCGGCGGCCAGGGGCTGATCGTCGGCCGCAAGTCCTTCCAGCGCCCCATGGACGAAGGGGCGGCCCTCATCCACGGCGTCCAGGACGTGTTCTTGGACGCCGAGGTCACCATCGCCTAAGCGGTAGGGCCCAAGGCCGGCCCCGCCGGCACGGCGCCGTCGGCGCGGCGGCGCACGTCGGAGCACCAGGCCCGGCAGCGACGGGCGGTATGCTTGTTTACACGAGCGAAACAATCGGTTGTCCGCCGGCGCGTCCCGGCGGCCACCGTCGGCGACGAGGGGATCAGGTGGCCACCCGCAGCGAGCAATCACCCGAGAGATTGGCACCGGAGCAGTTGGACCGGGTCGTCATCCGCTTTGCCGGGGACTCCGGGGACGGCATGCAGCTGACCGGAGACCGGTTCACCACCTCCAGCGCCCTGCTCGGGAACGACATGGCCACCTTCCCGGACTTCCCGGCCGAGATCCGGGCCCCGGCCGGCACCCTGGCCGGGGTGTCGGCCTTCCAGGTGCACATCTCCGACCACGACATCCTGACCCCCGGGGACGCCCCCAACGTGCTGGTGGCCATGAACCCGGCGGCCCTGCGGGCGAACGTGGGGGCGCTGCCCAAAGGGGCCATCCTGCTGGTCAACGTGGACGCCTTCGACGAGCGCAACCTGGCCAAGGCCGGGTACGACACCAACCCGCTCACCGACAGCTCCCTCGGGGCCTTCACGGTCTACGAGGTCCCCATGACCTCCATCACCCAGGAGGTCTGCAAGGAGGCCGGGGTGAAGCCCCGGGACGCCGAGCGGTCCAAGAACTTCTTCGCCCTCGGCCTGGTCAGCTGGCTGTACACCCGGCCGGTGGACCCCACGATCGAGTGGATCGGCCAGCGGTTCGCCGCCCGGCCGCAGGTGGCCGAGGCCAACACCCGGGCCTTCCGGGCCGGCTTCGACTTCGGGGAGACCGCCGAGCTGTTCGTGTCCAACTACGAGGTCCGGCCGGCCACGTTCGAGAAGGGTGAGTACATCCAGGTGACCGGCAACCAGGCGTTGGCCTGGGGGCTGATCGCCGCCGCCCGGCTGGCCAACCTGCCGCTGTTCTTGGGCAGCTACCCCATCACGCCGGCGTCGGACATCCTCCACGAGCTGTCCCGGCGCAAGGAGTTCGGGGTCCGTACCTTCCAGGCCGAGGACGAGATCGCCGGCATCGGCGCCGCCCTCGGGGCGGCCTTCGGCGGCGCCCTCGGGGTGACCACCACCAGTGGCCCCGGCCTGGACCTGAAGTCCGAGACCGTCGGCCTGGCCATCAACCTGGAGCTGCCGCTGCTGATCGTCGACGTCCAGCGCGGCGGCCCGTCCACCGGCCTGCCGACCAAGACCGAGCAGGCCGACCTGCTGCACGCCATGTACGGCCGCCACGGCGAGGCGCCGGTGCCGATCATAGCGGCCAAGACCCCGTCCCACTGCTTCGAGGCCGCCATCGAGGCGGCCCGGATCGCCGTCAAGTACCGGACCCCGGTCATCCTGCTGTCGGACGGCTACCTGGCCAACGGGGCCGAACCGTGGAAGCTGCCGGACACCGACGCCCTGGCGCCCATCGAGCCCGGGTTCGCCACCGAGCCCAACCACGTCGACGAGGACGGCACCGCCTCCTTCTGGCCGTACGTCCGGGACGAGGCCACCCTGGCCCGGCCGTGGGCCCCGCCCGGCGTGCCCGGGCTGGAGCACCGGATCGGCGGCCTGGAGAAGGCCGACGGTTCCGGCAACGTGTCCTACGACCCGGTCAACCACGAGCGGATGATCCACCTGCGGGGCGCCAAGGTGGCCGGGGTGGTCCAGGACGTCCCCGACCTGGAGGTCGACGACGAGAGCGGCGACGCCGAGGTGCTGGTCCTCGGCTGGTGGTCCACCTACGGCTCCATCGCCGCCGGCGTCCGCCGGGTGCGGGCCCGGGGGTTGAAGGTGGCCCAGGCCCACCTGGTCCACCTGAACCCGTTCCCGGCCAACCTGGGCGACGTGGTGCGCGGCTACCGCAAGGTGCTGGTGCCGGAGATGAACCTGGGGCAGCTCAGCCGGTTGATCCGGGCCGACTTCCTGGTGGACGCCCAGTCGCTGAACAAGATGCAGGGCGTCCCGTTCCGGGCCGCCGAGATCGAAACTGCCATCCTGACCCTGCTGGGTGGGATCTGATGGGAGGAAGCTGATGACCACCGCCATTCCGGTGACCACGCGCAAGGACTGGACCAGCGACCAGGAGGTCCGCTGGTGCCCGGGGTGCGGGGACTACTCCATCCTGGCCGCCGTCCAGATGCTGCTGCCCGACCTCGGGGTCCGGCGGGAGAGCACCGTCTTCCTGTCCGGCATCGGCTGCGCCGCCCGGTTCCCGTACTACATGAACACCTACGGGATGCACTCCATCCACGGCCGGGCCCCGGCCATCGCCACCGGCCTGGCCACCACCCGGCCGGACCTGGACGTGTGGGTGGTGTCCGGTGACGGCGACGCCCTGTCCATCGGGGGCAACCACCTCATCCACGCCCTCCGCCGCAACGTCCGGTTGACCATCTTGATGTTCAACAACCAGATCTACGGCCTGACCAAGGGGCAGTACTCGCCGACCTCCGAGGTGGCCAAGGTCACCAAGTCGACCCCGTTCGGGTCGGTGGACACCCCGTTCAACCCGGTCAGCCTGGCCCTCGGGGCCGAGGCCACCTTCGTGGCCCGCACCCACGACATGGACCGGGCCCATATGCAGGAGACGTTCCGGCGGGCCCACCAGCACAACGGGGCCGCCTTCGTCGAGGTGTACCAGAACTGCAACGTCTTCAACGACGGGGCCTTCGAGAAGATCACCGCCCGGGACGCCCGGTCGGCCATGCTGATCCCGCTGGTCCACGGCCAGCCCATCCGGTTCGGCATGGACCACGAGAAGGGTGTGGTCCAGCGGTCGGACGGCCGGCTGGAGATCGTCGAGGTGGCCGACGTGGGGGAGGACGCCCTGCTGGTCCACGACGAGGCCCGCGAGGACCCCGGCCTGGCCTTCGCCCTGTCCCGGCTGTCCCACGGTCCCTACGAGCCCACGCCCATCGGGGTGTTCCGGGCCGTCGACCGGCCGGAGTACGGGACCCAGATGGCCAAGCAGGTGACCGACGCCCAGGAGAAGCGGGGCCTCGGCGACTTGGCGGACCTGCTGCGCTCGGGCTCCAGCTGGACCGTCGACTGATCCGGCCGCTCGGCTTCGCCGGGGCGGGAACCGGGTGCCGGCGGTGACCGCCTACGTGGCGATGCTGCGGGGCATCAACGTCGGGTCCACCAACCGCATCGCCATGTCGGCCCTGCGCGACGCCGTGGCCGGCCTCGGCTACGGCGACGTCCGCACCTACGTGCAGAGCGGCAACCTGGTGTTCACGGCCAC